>DATBTT010000038.1:0-25516 GCA_036559125.1 Vulcanimicrobiaceae bacterium | reverse complement strand
GTCGAAGGACGGCACTTCGGACGAACGATCCGTCATCCTGAGCTTGTCGAAGGACGGCACTTCGTACGAAAGATCCGTCATCCTGAGCTTGTCGAAGGACGGCACTTCGGACGAAAGAACGGTGCCTTAGGCGACTACTTGCTCGACGGGAAACTCCAGCGCCTCGAGGTATTTTTCGGCGTCCATCGCGGCGCGGCATCCTGCGGCGGCGGCCGTGATTGCTTGTTTATAGCGGATGTCGTTGACATCGCCGGCGACGAAGACGCCCTCGACGTTGGTGGAAACGCCGTCGTCCGAAGCGATGTAACCCGTCTTATCCAAGTCCAGCTGGCCTTGAAAAATCCCGGTGTTCGGATCGTGTCCGATGGCAATGAACAGAGCGTCCGCATCGAATTCGAAACGGCTTCCGTCTTTGAGATTGTGCAGCCGCAGGGCGCGCAACGTACCATCACCGATCGCTTCTTCGACGACCGTATCCCAGATGAAGTCGATCTTGTCGTGCGCGAGCGCGCGATCGGCCATAATTTTGCTGGCGCGCAAACTGTCGCGGCGGTGGACGACCGTTACGCGGCGCCCGAATCGCGTTAGAAAAAGAGCTTCTTCCATCGCGGAATCGCCCCCGCCGCTGACCACGATATGCTTCTCACGAAAGAACGCGCCGTCGCAGGTCGCGCACGTAGAAACGCCGCGCCCGCGCAATCTTTCTTCACCGGGAATGCCCAGCCAGCGCGCGCTGGCTCCCGTCGCGACGATCACGCTCTTTGCGTGATATTCATCGTCGGTCGTACGAACGATCAGCGGAGTGCCCGAGAAGTCGACGGCGGTTGCATCGACGTTCTCGACGCGCGCGCCGAAGCGCTCGGCTTGCTCGCGAAATTTCATCATCAAGTCGGGGCCCATGATGCCCTCGGGAAATCCCGGGTAATTTTCGACCTCGGTCGTGAGCATCAGTTGTCCGCCGTACATGCCTCCGGCGATCACGAGGGGCTTGAGATTCGCCCGCGCGGCGTAAATGGCGGCCGTAAGGCCGGCCGGTCCCGACCCGATGATGATAACGCGTTCCATACCGGTGATTTCGACCGCTTGCCCGCAGCTTCCGGTTGCATCGGTCATGGTAAGCTCTTCAAAGGAGGGCTCCCTTGTGGCCTTGGAAGACGAATTCTCCGACGTACTGAAAAAGGCAATGCGTGGGACGGGGACGGGGGTCACCGCACTCGCTCGCAAAACCGGCATTCCGGCCGCCGACATCAACGCATGGGCCAATCGAAGCGGTGCTCCGATCGACGAACAGGCGCGGGCCTTGGCGGATGCGCTGCATCTGGACCCGGCGAATTTTGCCGATGCCGCCGGCGAACGCTGGCACCCCGATACCATCGTGCTGCCCGACGTGCGCCACCATCCGCAGCGCCCGCATCCTAGCAACGGATACGTATTCTTTCTCGACGGCGGAAAGCGCGCGGCGCTGGTCGACCCGGCTGGAATTCCCGGAAATCTTCTGCGCGTCTTGCGCGACGGCGCGTATCATTTGGAATACATCCTCGTGACGCACAAGCATGCCGATCACTGCGATGCCACTGCCGATGTGGCCAGCGAATTTCCGCTTGCGAAGATCGTAATGCACAAGGCCGACGTACGAGCGATCGGCGAACTCGCGAGCCGCGCGTTGCTCGTCAGGGACGGCGAGGAATTGCCTTTCGGAGACGGCGTTCGCATCGGGATGCTGCACACGCCGGGCCACACCGACGGCTCGTGCTCTTACGTGTTCCGTTCGACCGTCTTCACCGGCGATACGCTTTTCGCCGGCAGCGTCGGTGGTGCGTACGGCGACGATAGCACCTATGACGACATCCTGCACAGCGTACGCACGCGTTTGTTTACCTTACCGGACGAGACGGTGGTGATGCCGGGCCACGGGCCGCCAACGCGCATCGGTTGGGAAAAAGAACACAACCCGTTCTTTCCGGATGAAGCCCCTTAGCGTGGACTAGCGGTTCGCCTTGACGTCGAGGGTGGCGACGGCACCGTCGTCGCTGCTGACGACCACGTGCGTTTTTCGTGGCGCGGAATCGTCGTCGCGGATGAGCGCGAACTCCATCGTGCCGTTACCGGACGCGGATAGCGGCAGCGAAGCCCGGAACGGCGAGCAAACTCTATCGGTGCAAAACGACGCGATCCAGCCGCGAGCAACCCCGGTAGCTTGGAGCTTGACGGTGGCGTTCGGCTCCCCGTGCACCGTCAGCCGGTACTGAACCGCGTCCGGGTTGGCCGTGGGCAGCGTTTTACCGGTCCACGGACTCAAGGCGAGCGTCGTCATGACGAGCGAGACGATGAGGGCATGCATAAACAAAGAACGCTCCAGTTAGGTCCGCAGTTTATAGCCAAGGACGGTCATGCGCAAAGCGATACCCAGGGCCAGTATCGCCAACAGGGCGATGACTGCGAGCGAGAGCCACAACGGTAGATAGCTCTGGCCGGTATAGCTGTACCGGAACGCATCGATCGTGTAGAACATCGGATTGAGAAGTTCGAAGTTGCGAATTGCGGGCGGCAGCAATTGCGCCGACGTGAACACTCCTCCAACGAAAACCAGCGGCGTGATGACGAACGTCGTGAGCACGGCGAGGTGATCGAATTTCTCGGCCATCAATCCAAAAATGAGTCCGAGCGCCGAAAAAAGCATGGCGACCACGATCATGACCGCAAAGTAGAGCAACCAGTTGTGCGGAAGCGTGTGCACGAGCACCAAACCGAGAATCATGATGATATTCGCGATGACCAGCGCTCGGGCGATGCTGCCGAGGATGTAGCCGAAGACGATCTCGTACGCGGACATCGGCGCGGTCAGCATTTCCTGAATCGAATTCATGAAACGGCCCTGAAATATCGAACTGCTGCACTCTCCATAGGAAGAGTCGATGACTTGCAGCATGATCAATCCCGGTATCAAGAACTCGGCATACGAAACGCCTTGTACGTTCTTGATGCGGCTGCCCAGCGCCAACCCGAATAGTACGACATAGAGCAGCGTCGTGATGATCGGCGGCCAAATGACCTGATTGATGATCTTGAGGCTACGCACCATCTCGCGCTTCATGAGCGTAAGCATGGCTACGCGATTGAACGTTCCTACCGCGGTCACGATCGCGTTAGCTCCAGAAAAATGTCCTGCAGATTTCCTTGGCGGCTCGCGAGAAGATTTTCGGTCGTCTCCATGGCGACGATGCGACCCGCCCGAATGATCCCGATATTCCGGCAGAGGGCTTCGGCCTCTTCAAGGTAGTGCGTCGTCAGGACGACGGTCATGCCCTCGGCGTTGAGGCGGCGCAACAGTGCCCACAACTCGAGCCGCAACTCGACGTCGACGCCGGCGGTCGGCTCGTCCAAAATCAACAATTTCGGCGAATGGATTAGCGCACGCGCCAGCGTCAGACGGCGCTTCATGCCCCCGGAGAGCTTCATATAATCTTGCTTGGCCTTCGACGCTAATCCGAATTGCTCGAGCAGTTCGTCGGCACGGTCGCGCACGTCGGCCGCCCGCAAGCCGAAATACCCTGCTTGATAGATCAGGATGTCGCGAATCGAAAGATACCGGTCGAAGTTGTATTCTTGCGGGGCAAGCCCAACCATCGCACGCGCCTGCCGCCACTCCCGCATGTTGTCGTGTCCGAAGATGCGAATCGAGCCTGCGTTGAGACGCGCCAAACCGACGATCGCGTTGATCGTGGTCGTCTTGCCGGCGCCGTTAGGACCCAGGAATCCGAAGAAGTCGCCGGACTCCACCTGTAACGATACGTCGTCGACGGCGGTGAAATCGCCGTAGCGTTTGACGATGTGCGAGAGTTCGATGGCCGGCGCGTTCGCGCCGTTGTGATTCAAGGTATGAGGGCTTTCAACCGTTTGTACCGGTGGCGTCGCAGAACGCCGATCAGTTCCGCACTCTCAGGAATCCCGCAATCGGTCAGTTGGGTTGCAACTTTCTTGATGTCGAAGGGAACGCGCCGATGACGGGCTTCCCAGCCTCCGGAACGCTGCGTGAGAATGGCATAGCTCGCCCGCGGATCACCGTCCTTGGGCAACCCTGCGGAGGCCACGTTAATCAGCAGTTTTCCGCGCCAGTACCGGACGTATGGCAGGTGCAAGTGACCGAACGCAATCGTTTGCGCCGGTTCGTCACCGATCAGACGTTCGAGCGTCGCATCGTCCGCGTCGGGCCAGAGATGCTCGTCGTCGTTGGCGGGGTTGGCGTGCACGATCAACAGCTGATTGCTCTCGTCGCCGAATCGGAGCGAAAACGGTAACTCCCGCAGCCATTTCACCAACTTCTCCCCGAGTTCGTTGCGTTGCCACGCGGCTTGTTTGCCTTCGGCATCGTGGGGGTCGTCCTGCGTTGTTTCGCTCGCGATATACCGGTCGGTATTGCCGCGTAGGCACTGCGCGCCGATGTCTTGCAACCGCTGCAGTACTTTCTTGGGTTTCGGCCCGTCCATGCACAAGTCACCCGCCGCGACGATAGCATCCGCACCGCCTTGACTTTGCAGGTCGGCCAGACAAGCATCGAGGCCGACGAGGTTGCCGTGAATATCAGAGAAAATCGCTACTCGCATAGGACCGCCGCTAGATGCGCTTGAGCGCAACGGCGAGCATCGCCGGCGTGACTCCGATCTTGCTGTAGTCGTATAGATCGATGGCCTCGACGACGATGCCGTTGCGGCGCAAGAGTTGCACGGAACTCGAATACCGCACGTCGGCCAGCACGTGATGTTCGCCCAGGCAAAGTACTCCAGCGCCCAGATCTTCATCGGGCTCAAGAACGATGGTCTTGAACCCCGCCTGGACGAACGGCGCGCGGTCGATGCGGGCGCCCGCGATTACGACGGTATCGGTCGCGACGGCATTGACCACGGAACGTAACGCCGGAACATCGTCCGAGACTCGTACCTCAACCGGCGTAAATCCGTGCGCGCGCGCAACTTGCGCGAAACCGTCGCGTCCGAGTGCGTTGCTGCGCTTGGACGTGCCGATGAATGCGGTCGTTCCGGCAAGTAGCACGTCCGACCCGTTGAGCAGGCCAGGCGCGACGAGATGTCCGGCCATAGGAATGTCGAGCCGTCCGAACTCGCGCTCCATACGCGCGGTTTCCGCGCGGCGACCGAGTCGTTCGGGACGCATGAGCGCAACGCCGTCTTCGAATGTGACCGCAGTATCCGCCGCCGCGCTCTGATAAGGATCGTCGCCTTCGGGATCGAGCACGACTACGTCGCAACCGAAGAATCGAAGCGTCTTGGCAAAAATCGAAAGCTGCAGTTGCGCGCGTTCGTAAACCGCCGACGGTTCGCCGGCTACCGGGCGCGCGTTACCGATCGTCGCGGTCGGCGCGACTAACAATGCGGCGCGCAGTGCGCCGGTGGGATGCGCCGAGAGGCGCGGACCGTAGTGAACCTTCTCCTTAGTCATTATCCGATTTCGTTGACTGCAGCGCTTGGAGCGCCGCCTGGTAGAGCGAATGTTGGGCCGCGGCGTATGCGTGCGGCGCCATCACCGTGCGCCGGGCGGACAGTTCGTCGGCTTGCCGCGAGAGCGCGATGATCCGGGCGGAACGTTCGACGTCGGCGTCCGGTCCACTTTGATCCGTCCGGGCCAACAAGGCGGCGATCCGTCTCCCTTCGACACTCGCGGTCTGGGTCGGGACGCGAATGGCCGAATACGGCGTCGTATCGGGAGTCGCGCCGAAGAAATCCGAAAGGTCGGTCGCCAATAAGTCGTTGAGCGCTAGCGGGGGCAACCCGAGCAATTCTTCTTCGGTTTTCAGGACGCTGACGGTCGACGTGTGCCTGTCGCTCACGTAGTGGCGCTTTACGTACGGTGACACGACGATCGCGTACGTGCGGTGCTCGCTGACGTGATCGCGCGACGACTGCGCGTCGTCGGGCATAATGAAGATCGCCGTCGAGGGCCAATCGGGTTGATGCGTCAAATAATCGACGATGCTGCCGAGCGCGCGATCGCCGTCGGCGACCTCCTCGGGCAACGGCGGGATATTAGGACCAAATCCACCGTGATCGTCGGGTAGCCAAATGTACGTGAAGTCCGGGGCGCCTCCGGCTTGGGCGAACGCTCCGTAATCTTTGACGAACTCCTGCGCCCGTCGCGCGTCGCGAATGTGCAGATTCCAGCCGGGATAGTTGAGATCGACGTGACCGCCGAGGACCGCCGGTGCCGGCACGTCCAACGAATACAAACCACCCAAGCCGTTGGTCGGCGCGCTCGCGTCTTTCTCGTCCTTGAAATCGGGATCGTCGGCCTTGGGATTTTGGGCGCCGCCCTCGTCGTATCCCGAAAGGCGGATGAGATCGCCGTAGTCGCGGTACGTCATACCTGCGCGCGCGACGCTGTTGAAGATGTATCCCGCACGCGGATAGTCTTCCGGATCTTCGTTTTTGTTGACGTTCGGGCTTCGGCCGCTCTTCACGAGCAGCGTTTTCTCGCTGTATGCCGTGGCGACGCCGCCGGCGGCAAACTGATGACCGGCGTCGGATTCATCGCCGTCAGCGTAGAGGTTCGTAGCCAGGCCGAACTCACGCGCCAGCGCGTGGAGGTTCGGCGTGATCGATTCTCCGTACGACACAAGCGACGCATCGCCGTTGCCATGCGCGGCGCCGTTGCCGTCTTTGAGATCGCCCAGCATCGAATCGTACGTTTTGTTCTCCTCGAGGATGAATACGACGTGTTTGATGACGCTGCTGCGTTTGAGCGAGCGTAACGGCGGCACGACGGCATCGTCGGGGGCGACCTGCGCGGTGCGGGTGTAGCGCAAAGCGGACATCGTCGTTTTCGGCAACGGAAGCTTGTGCAAATCGATGCGCTGCAACGTCGCCCAAATCGTGTTGCTGTCGCCCGTCGATTGGTAAACGTGCCCGTCGGCGGCTTTCTTGTACGGAGGCGCACCCTCGAAGTGCGGCTCCTGGCCGAAGCCTTTGGCGTTGGCGACGTACAGATACCGCCCGGTCGACGAAACCGCAAGCGCCGTGGGGTACCAACCGGTCGGAATGAGGCCGAGCCGGTGGAGATGCAGCGGATCGTGAGAGTCGAGGACGGCAACGGCGTTCATGCCGGCCAACGCCACGTACAACCGTTTCCCGTCCGGACTGCGGACGATTGCATTGGGTTGCGTGCCGTACGGCGCCTTGTCGAACAGACGCAATTGGATTCCACCTACGACGCGCGGAAGGCCACGCAGACTCACGACGGCGATGCGATCGACGTTGGTCATGCAAACGAATGCGTAGCGACCGTCTTTTGATGCGACGATCGCCGTCGGCGCGGCGCCCCCGACGAGGTCGCGCCCATCGGGCATTTGATCCATTTGCGCGTGCTGCGTCGGACCGCCGGCAACGTCTCCATTTCGCGTTAACCGCACCGCAGTCAACGCCGACGAATTCTGCGGCGATGCCGCAACGTTTGCGAATTGCGGCACGCGGACCGGCTGCGGCAGGACGCCGTAGCGCATCAGGCCGGGATCGGTTACGTAAAGGCGATTGCCTGCTAGAGCGATTCCGTAAGGAAAGAACCCCACCGGTGCGCTGTGCATGACGCTGCGCGTCGCGAGATCGATCGCCGTGACCGAGTCGGCAAGGTTATTGACGACGTAGGCGACGCGGCGATCCGCAGACAACGTGATGCTGCCCGGGAACGCGTGATTCTGATTTGCATAGTGCGGGTCGGTAGGCGCGGGAATCGCGAGATAACTCGATTCCTTTTGTAGCGTTCCGGCGGCGGAGAGATGAAAGAAATGTACGAGGTTCGTCGGACCGCCCGAAGCGACGACCAGAGTCTGCGACGGATTTTTCGGATCCTTGAGCGCGACGACGCCGACCCACAGCCCCCAATTTTGAGCGGCCGTAAAAACGTCGGTAACGCGCATCGTCGAGGTCTCGACTACGGCGAGCGTGTAGCCGCCGCGCACCTTGGGGTCGATGGCGCTGACGGCGTCGGCCTGCCGTTCGTCGTCGTTACTGACGATCGCGTACTTGCCGTCGGGAGAGAGCGCCACACCGAGCGCATCCATTCCGACGACGGTACTTCTTCCGACCGGCGCAACGATGCGGCCGTTCGGCAAAATCACGTCGTACGGGTGGCCGGCTTGCGGCGCACCGGCGGGGCGATCCCCCGCGGGTGCCGAGTAGACGGTCAATCGAGGTGCGGAATGTGCCGGAGCAGCGCCCACGAGGGCACAAACCAAGGCCGCCGCCATCATACGTCGGAGCATCACGTGACTAGGCTACGGATGCCCGCCGCGGGTTACCTCCCTGCGCTCGGGCCGCGCGTCACAGGCTATCGACAGCTTGCTGCCATCTGTCCCAAACGATCGGGGACGGGTCGGCGTCGACTGAGGCATCGCGCAGGTCGTCGCTCACGCGCGCTATGGCGACGTTCGAGCCCGCCGCCTCGCCAAGAAACTCGGATGCGACCCGCATGGCGTCTTGAACGCTCATCGGATCGGATTTCACGGTATTACGAAACGCGGGATAGAGGTCGTGCGCGTGGCTCTTCCCGTCGTCGTCTCGTGCCATCTGCAGCGCGAACTCGTGCAATTCGCTCGTTTGCGCGTCCGGCGTCTCCAGTTCGAGATACACGCGCAACGCGTCGTACGCCTGATCGATGGTGACGAATTCCATACCGCCCTCCTTGGGCCTGATATACCCGGTCGCGCCTGCGAGTAACGTGAAGTGCAAGCTCGCCCTAGGACACACTCGGGGTGACCGGAGTTAGCTCGTGCCCATTTTGTGCAGGGCGGTGGCGAGGCGGCGCACGCCTTCGCGAGCTTGGTCTTCAGGAAGATGGCCGAACGACAAGCGGAGTGCCGGCGGCCCTTGGCGCGTGGGGTAGAACGGCTCCGCCGGCATCACCAAGACGCCTTGGCGCGCGCACTCTTCGAACGCGGACTGGGTCGAAATTCGCGACGGTAACGGCAGCCAAACGTTCATGCCCGCGGCGGGCGGCCGCACCTCGGCCCACGGGACGTACTCCGCGAGCGCTTCGATGAATGCGTCGCGGCGGTCGCGATACAGCGATCGCGCGGAGCGTAGGTGCCGCGCATACCCCGGGCCGCTCATGAAACGCCACAGCGCGCGCTGCGTCAGCGTTGACGTAAAGACGTCGGTTCGCGCTTTCGCAAGCTCCAGCGCGTCGGCCAGCGCGCCCTTGCAATACAAATAGCCGATGCGCAAGGCCGGAAAGATCGATTTCGAAAGACTCTCCATGACGATGACGCGCCCGTCGGTATCGTAGGCGGCGAGCGGCGACGGCGCGGGCGCATCGTAGGTCAACTGCCAGCCCGTTTGGTCTTCCAGCACGACGACGTCGTAGCGGCGCGCGAGCGCGACGATCTGCTTTGCGCGTCGCTGCGGGAGCACCGCGCCGGTTGGGTTCTGTGCGATCGGATTGACGTAGAGCAGCCGCGGGCGATACTCGCTGAACGCGCGCTCGACGTCGTCCGGACGTACGCCGTCGCCGTCGGAGGCGACTTCCACGTACGTAACGCCGCGCGCGTCGAAAACGCCGAGCGTTCCGGAATACGTCGGGCTCTCGGCCGCCACGACGCTGCGTTCTTCGAGCAGCACCGTCGCGACGAGATCGGCGGCTTGTTGCGCGCCCGAGCATACGATGATGTCGTCGGCTTGCGCCGAACAGCCGCGCGACTGCAGCAATGCGGCGAGCGCCTCGCACAGGTCGCGATCCCCGGTGGTCGCGCGATACTGCATGAGTTCGGGAGGATCGTCCAAGAGCGTTCGATGGAACGCGCGGCCGAAATCGTGAAGCGGAAACGTCTCGGGCGCCGGGTGTCCGGTGGCTAGCGTGATCGCGCCGGCGGCATCCGCGCGTGTCAGGCGCTCCATTACGCCTTCCATGCGTTCGGAGCGCGCGAACCGGCCGACGTCGGGCTCCCAGCGGCGCGCGAACGGCTGGCTCTGGTCCGGTAGTTGGGCGACGAAGGTCCCTTTGCCGACGCGTGAGGTAACGCGGCCGCGCGCGGTCAGCAATTCGTAGGCTTGCGAAACCGTTACGAGCGCGCAGTCGAGCCGGCGCGCGAATTCACGCATCGCCGGAAGGCGATCGCCGGGATGCAAACGTTCCGACTCGATCGCTTCGACGAGCTGGTCGGCAATTTGGACGTAGAGCGGACGCGGATCGTTCGCTTCGAGGGCGACGCCGAAGTCCGCCTCCGGGTTACTTCGAGTCGAGCCGGTAGCCAATGCCGCGCACGCTCGCAATCTCGACCGGCGCGGTCACTTCGCCCAGTTTCTTGCGCAGCGCAGCGATGTGAACGTCGACCACGCGAGTCGGCACGCCGGAGGTATCGTTCCAAACGTGTTCCAAGATCTGCGCGCGCGTCAAGAGCCGGCCTTCGGCTTCGGCCAAAAACCACAGCAAGCGAAATTCGAGCGCGGTAAGTGTGACCTGCTTGCTCTCATTGTCAAGCGTGTGAAAATCGCGCACGAGTTTCGCGGAGCCGATCTGTAGGACGCCGTCTTCTTCTCTTTTATGCACGTATTTGTCGCGACGGCGTAAGAACGACGCGACGCGCGCGACCAATTCGTTTCCGGAGAACGGCTTGGTAATGTAATCGTCGGCCCCGAGGCCCAATCCGAGTAGCACGTCCTGCTCGCGTGAATGACCGCTGACCATCAGGACGAAAGCGTTCGTCGATGTAGCGAGCGACGTGCAGACGTCGAGTCCCGAGATGTCCGGCAAACCGACGTCAAGAATGACGATGTCCGGCTTGTACGTCTCGGCAAATTCCAAGCCTTCGGCACCGGTCGCCGTTACCTTGACTTCGTAGTCGGACCGCTCGAGAACGGTCCTCTCGAGTTTTTGTATGTCTTCGTCGTCCTCGATGACTAGGATCCGAGCGAGCGCCATACCCCTCCCTTACGCTGGTGCCGTGATGTCTTCCCCTTCGGATAAGATCAACTGCCGCCGCGCGACGCCCTCGTCGACCGCTGCCGCTGCCACCGCTTTGGCTACCGCATCAACCACGCGCGTGTCGAAAACGCTCGGAATGATGTACTCCGCGCCGCGTTCGTCGTCGCCGACGATCGACGCGATCGCGTGCGCGGCGGCGAGCTTCATCTTCTCGGTGATCCGGCTAGCTCGCGCATCGAGCGCACCGCGGAAAATTCCTGGAAAAGCCAGCAAGTTATTGACTTGGTTGGGAAAATCGGACCGGCCGGTTGCGATGACGGCGACGTGGGGAGCCGCGATGTCGGGCATAATTTCCGGCGTCGGATTGGCCATCGCGAAGACGATCGGATCGCGACCCATTTGGGCGATGTCTTCGGGTTGCAAGATGCCCGGCGCCGAGACGCCGATAAATACGTCGGCGCCCTTGAGGACCTCGTGCAGCGACCCGCGGCGATTCTCGCGGTTGGTGTTTTCCGCGAGCCAACGCCAGTGCGAGTTCTCGTAACGGTCGTCGCGATTGAGCGCCCCGGCGCGATCGACGGGAATGACGTCGCGCACGCCCGCTTCGAGCAGCATCTTGATGGTCGCGGTGCCGGCCGCGCCGCTACCGGAAACGACCACCTGAAGGTCTTCGAGTCGCTTCCCGACGACGTGCGCCGCGTTGATGAGCGCCGCCATGATGACGACCGCGGTCCCATGCTGATCGTCGTGCATGACGGGAATGTCGAGCGCCTCGATCAATCGCCGCTCTACTTCGAAGCAGCGCGGCGCCGAAATATCTTCCAAATTGATGCCGCCGAAGACCGGCGCGATGCGTACGACCGTCTCGACGATTTCATCGACGTCTTTGGTATCCAGACAGATTGGGAACGCGTCGATGCCGGCAAACTGCTTGAAAAGCATCGCCTTGCCTTCCATTACCGGCAACGCGCCCAGCGGACCGATGTCGCCCAAGCCCAAAACGGCGGTTCCATCGGAAACGATCGCGACCGTATTGCGCTTTATCGAGAGCTGAAACGCTTTGCTCGGATCGGCCGCAATCGCCATCGAGACGCGCGCGACGCCGGGGGTATACACGGTCGACAGATCTTGGCGCGTCTTCACCGGAAATTTCGGTTCGATGCGGATTTTGCCGCCCAGATGGGCCAGGAACGTGCTGTCGGAGACGCTGATCACGGTCACGCCGTCCATGGCCTCGACCGCGGCGCGCACCGCCTTGCCCACTCCGTCGGAGCCGACATTGACGGTCACGTCCCGCACGACGCTGGTCTTACCGACCGACCGCATATCCAGTGCGGCGATGACGCCGCCGGCATCGCCGATCGCCGAAGCCAACGTACCGAACGCCCCGGTGCCATTCGGCATCTCGATGCGCATGATCAGCGTAAAACCGATGGAGATTTGTGGCACCTACAGGCCCTTCTCTACCAATTTCTAATTCCCGCTGATCGTCATCTCGGCGACTCGGAACGACGGGGAGACCACGGCGCCGTCGAAGCGCAGGTCGTCGGCAATGCCGTCCACGCCGGCAAGCATCTCGGGGAAGCTGCTCGCGATCGTGAATTCGTCGATGGGGTATGCGAGAGCGCCGTCTTCGATTGCGAAACCGCGTGCACCCCGGCTGTAAATGCCGCTCGCGTGTTCGGTCGCAAAACCGATCGTATCGAGAACCAGCACGCCTCGCTTGGTGCGAGCGATCAGCTCGTCGAGCGACCAGGTTCCCGGCTCGAGATAAAAATTGTTGGGACCGATGCCGCCGCCGCTGGAGTTCCCCGTACTGAACGCGCCCAGTTTACGCGCGTAGTACGTGTCGTACAGCAACGTTCTGCACGTCCCGCGTTCGAAGACCGCAGTGCGCTGCGTGGGCACCCCTTCACCGTCGAACGGCGAACTGCCGAGAAGGCCGCGTAACGTCCCGTCGTCCACGATCGAAACCAGGTCGCTTCCCACGCTGGTTCCGACGCGGTCGGCCAGCCATGAATTGCCGATCGCCACGTTCGACGCGCTCAACGCCGCGAACAAGTCCGAAAGTACCGACGCGGCGACGTCGCGCTCGAAGATGACCGGCAGCCGGCCGGTCTGCGGTTTGCGCGCACCGAACATCTCGACCGTCCGGCGCGCGGCCTTTTGCGCGACGTCCCCGAGCGATTCCAGTTCCGTCAGGCGTCGCGCGGCGGTCCCATACGCACCCGTGCGCTTCGATTCACCGTCGCGTGCCACCGGACTGCTCGAGCGCGACGCGCGCGTAGAACGGTACGCACCTGCGAATCCGAGCGAATTCGCAAGCGCGATCGTCGTAATGCTGTCGCCGTAATGCGAGCCGTTGCTGTTTTCGATGCGCGAGTCGGCCGAGCGCACTAATCGCTCGAGCTCGGTCACTTCAGCGATCTTGCTCTCGGTATCGCGTTCGACGATCTCTTCGGAATACAACTCGAGGTCCGATTGGTCCGCCATATCGCGCCCGGCCGACTCCGGTAAACCGGCGAATTCGTCGTGGGCCACGTGGCGAGCCGCGGCGATGGTATCGGCGATCGCCGCGCGCAGATGTTCGCGTTCGAAATCCGACGTGCCGAGAGACCCCCGGCGGCCGTCGACGAACAGGCGAACTTGCAGCGATTTTCCCGTCGAGCGCTCGAGCTTCGTGATCGTCGAATCGCGAGCTTCGGTAGAAAACCGGTCGCTCACCGAAAATGTCGCCTCCGCCTGCGAGGCGCCTGCAGCCAATGCACTGTCGACCGCGTCCCGCGCGAAGGCAACGGCACTCGCCGCATCCATGCTACTGTGCATTGGAGCCTCCGACGGTTATCGACGAAATTTTGACGGTTGGCATGCCGACTCCGACCGGGACGTATTGCCCGCCTTTTCCGCACGTGTAATGGCGGTTCGCAAGCCGGCTGTCGTTTCCGACGGCGACGACGCGCGTCATGACGTCGGGCCCGTTACCGACGATCGTCGCGTTCTTCACCGGCGCCGTCACCTTGCCGTCCTCGATGAGGTAACCCTCGGCGACCATAAAAACGAAGTCGCCTTTACTGATTTCGACTTGTCCTCCCGCAAACGACTTCGCGTAAATACCGCGTTTCGTGGACCGAATGATTTCGTCGACCGTGCTCGTGCCGCTCGGCATGTACGTGTTGCACATGCGAGGCTGCGGCATGACGCGATAGGACTGGCGCCGTCCGCTTCCCGTCGAACCGGTTCCCATCAGTCGCCCGTTCAAATAGTCTTGCATGTAGCCGCGCAGGATGCCGTTTTCGACCAGCACTTTGTGTGCGCCCGGATTGCCTTCGTCGTCGACCGCAACGCTGCCGCGTTCTTCGGGTAAATTGCCGTCGTCGTAAATCGTCACCAAGTCGCTTGCCACCCGTTCCCCGACCCGTCCGCTATACAGGGAAACGCCCTGCCGGTTGAAATCTGACTCCAGTCCATGGCCGACGGCTTCGTGCAAGAGCACGCCTCCGCCGCCGGAGCCCACGACCATTTCCATCTCGCCGGCCGGAGCGGGAATTGCTTCCAAGTTCGTCGTCGAAATACGCGCCGCGTCGCGCGCCAGCGACTCAGGAGAATGCTCCTCGAAGTACGCAATCGAGGTACGGCCGCCGTCCCCAACGTAGCCGTAACCGCGCTCGCCGCCCTTGGTCGAAACGACCTGCACGCCCAACGAAATCAGCGGCCGGTGGTCGTGCACGAAACGCCCGTCGCTCGTCGCAATCCATACGTCTTGAAGTTCGTCGGTCACGTTGGCGTTTACGGCGACGACGTGCGAATCGAAGTTGCGCGCGGCGACGTCCGCGCGTTCCAATAAATTCACATACGAGTCGGCCGCGGCATGATCGACTCGCGAAGCGTCGTACAGCGCTTGCACCGCCGACGACTCGATGCGAACGCTGCGCGTTTCGCGCGCTCCGTTCCGCGCGATAAGCGAGGCAACTTCGGCGGCGCGCACGAGCGACTCGAGCGAGAGGTCTTCCGAATAGCCGTACCCGGCGGATTCGCCGATGATGACGCGCACGCCGACGCCCTGGGTAATGGCGAGCCCGCTTTCGTGAATGTGGCCCGACTGCAGGCGAAACGACGTGGCGATGCGGCGCTCGCAAAAGATGTCGGCATAATCGCCGCCGCGTTCCAGCGCCTTACCGAGCAGGCGTTCGAGAGTCTCCGGTTCGAGCATGGGCGACCGATTCTCCTCAAAAGTCCGAAAGCTTGTCGACTGCCGAAACTATCGCATCGTCGGGGTCACCGGGCGAGTCGTTTACGATGAAGGCGAAGCTCACGCGCCCGTGGTGCCGCGTAGTTACGTAACCGGCAAGCGCTTCGGCATCCGAGAGATGCCCGCTCTTGGCTCGCACCCGGCCGAGCGCCGACGTGAACCGGTAGTGTTTCAGCGTGCCGTCGGCCCCGCCGCGCGGCAATAGCAAGTAGAGCGGGTTGCCGCCCGGGACGCGCTGCTCGTACGAAAGTATGCCTGCAAGCGTGATCGCGGCGACGCGATTTGCATGCGCGAGTCCGCTACCGTCGACGACGTGGATGCCCGGCGTCGGCACACCGATGCCGCGCAAGAAACTGCGCTCCGCCGAGATGCCGTGCGCGTCGGTCGCCGCCGCGCCGTCGAGACCTCCGGCCACGCGCATCAACTGCTCGGCGTAATGATTGTCGGACGCAAAGAGCATGTCGTGCACCAGATCGCGCAGCGGCGCGGAACGGTGATCCCACAGGACGACCGTACGCAACGGCACGATGCCGGTAGCGGGTGGCCGGGCGACGGTTATGCCGCGCAGCTTGAACATGCGCGTCAGAACCGAGCCGACATACTGCGGGATGCCGTGGACCGGCACCCAGTATTTCTCGGTTACACCCGGTGGAATCACGCCGCTTGCGATAAAGCGGTTGGGCGCGTCCGTCGCTGCGATGATGACGTCGTCGCCCGATGCGCTCGTCGCTATCGACCCGCTGTATTGCACGGCGTCGCCGGAAGGCTCGGTTTGGATTCGCGCCGGCGCGCCCGGCGTAGTTCCGGTGACGTCGAACTCCACGGTATCTTCGTCCAGAGAAATTCCGCTGGTAGCGACCTCGAAATCTTCGTTCGCATCGTCGGCGTTCCAGAGTGGATTTATTTCCTCGCCGGCAATCGCGCTGCCGTCGACGACGATCGACCCATCGATCGCGTGCAGGCCGTTTCTACGCAAGACGCTGACTCCGGCACGCAAGTCCGGGCTTCGCAGCGATGGATCGCCGGAACCGGCGACCCAAAGATCGCCTTCCAGAGTTCCGTTTACCGGTTTCCGGCCTGCCGCGAACAGCGTATGAAAGCGGTAGGCAGGGCCGAGATCGTGCAAGGCGGTCGATGCTACTATCAATTTTTGGCTCGACGCCGGCATCGCCGGGCGCATGGCCCGGTCGTCGAAGAGAACGTCGCCGCGCCGGCCGAGCACGACGCAACTCCAGGCGCCGGCGCCCGCCGTGGCGCGATCGAGCGAAGCATGAAGCGCGCGCCGCAGCGCGGCGCGCTGCGCGTAACTCCAAGCGGGCGCCGCAGGAGCGATGACGGTGGCGGGTGTCGCGGTCGGAACGGCTAACGGCTGCGGCGCAACATCATGCCGGCGACGATGCACGATCCAAACGATCGCGACCGTCAGCACGACGATGAGGAAGACCAGTGCCGCTAAACGTTTACGACCGCGAGAGCGCTTCGATCTGCTCCTGTATCTTGCGCTGTTCTTCACGTAACGTATCGAGATCGGTGCGTAGTGCTGTGACTTGCGCGGGCACTTTGAGCGCTTCGCGAATACGGATGGCGGCTTCGGCAGCACTCCGGCGCACGCGGCCGTCAAAGGCCTGCGAACTAAGGCGATTGAGGATGCCGAGCGCGCGTTTGTCGGCGACCTGCTCGGCCGCGGCGATAGCTGCGAGCTGCACGAGAAACATCGGGTCGTCCAAGCGATCGACGATACCCTCGACCGCGCGAGTGCGCTCGCTCTCGATCAGCTCTGCAACCCGGGCCAATGCGCCAAGCGCGGCGCGCCGCAGCGCTTCTTCTTTGCCCAATGCCGTTGCGTCGAGCAACACCTGCGTTGCTCGCGCGTCGGCAAGCTCTCCGAGCCCGCGCGCGGCGCCCGATTCGACGACGCCGTTCCAGCTGTGAAAAGCAACGGCTTCATGCAGGACGTCGAACGCGCGAGGGTCCCGCGTTTTTCCGAGCGCGTGCAAGGCCGCAGCCTGCACGAAATACGATTCGTCTCCGTGCGCCGGCGCCAATAACGCGCTCGCAACGGCGGCGTCTTTAAAGGAACCCGCCGCGGCCGCCGCCGCTCGCCGCACTTTGGGATGGTCGTGGCGCAGCGCGCCGAGAACGATCTCGCGCGCCCACGGAGCGTGCGTGCGCGCCAGGGCGATTGCGGCCTCGTCGAGCACGCCCCAGAACGGTTCGCGCTCGAACGCCGAAGCAAGCGCGGTTTGCGCTACGTGCGATCCTTCTTTGGCGAGTTCGCGCGCGGCGCGGATGCGGGCGACGACGTCGGGGTCGCCTTGGAGGGTGGCGGCGGCAAAATCGGGGCCCAGCTTGTATGAGACGCTACCCAGAACGAAAGCGCCCGGGTCGACGCGCACCATCTTCGGCTCGGCATCGAGCGGCACGGTGAACGTTTCGTGCTCGCGTTCGATGCAGACACGCACGCGCTTTTCGCCGGGCAACGGCCCGCTTCCAACGTTGGTCGCAGGCGACTGCGGGACGTCGAAAACGAAACCAACGTCGAGATCGAATCGGTAGGGGCGATTGTCGTCGTCGACTTTCTGTTTTTGATCGATCGTGACGGTGGCGACCCGTCGTTTGTCGTCCCAACGCACCGCGAACTCGAGTTCCGGATGGCCGGCGCGAAACACCCATTGATCGAAGAACGCGCGCAGGTTGCGGCCGGTGGAGGCTTCGATCGCGCGAATGAGATCGATCGTCTCGACGTTACGCTCGGCATTGTCCTTTACGTAGCGCGCGATCGCCCGCCAAAACCGCGCATCACCCAATTCGCCCCGCAACATATGCAGAACGGCACCGCCTTTTTCGTAGAGGTGCCGGTCGAACAATTCGATAGGATCCCGAAAGCGATTGCAGACGATCGGGCGCCTGTACCGGTCGCCGTCCTCGTCCAGATAGCGAGCCACGCATCCGAAGATATCGTAGAGATATTCGTCGTAGCCGAGATCGGCTTCCCGAAATACCGTCTCGAAATACGTAGCGAACCCTTCGTTCAGCCACGCATGCGCCCAATCTCGACACGTCAACAGATCGCCGAACCATTGGTGCGCCAGTTCGTGTGAAACGAGAAAGTCGCTCGAAAAATCGAGGTGCGCCTTCGCATCGTGCAGCGTGCGATCGGTTTGCGTCGTGGCGGCGGTGTTTTCCATGCCGCCGAAAATAAAGTCGCTCACCGCGATCTGCGAATAGCGTTCGTACGGATACGGCGTGCCGATCTTCTCTTCAAAGACCTCGATCATTTTCGGGGTCTTTCCGAACGCTCGCTCACCGTCGGCTTCCCGCCCGGGGAGCACGTAATAATAGACCGGCTCGGGCATTGCGGTTTGTTGCTTTTCAACGAACGGTCCAACGACTAGCGTGACCAAATACGTGGAATGCGGCACGCGCTGCTCGTAGCGAAAAACCGTGCGCTCACCCTCGTCGCGGCGCTCGATCAACGCGCCGTTGGAGAGCGCGAATTGACCCTTGGGCACGACCACCGTCGCAGACGTCGTCTGCTTTTCGTGCGGATAATCCAGACACGGAAACCAATACCGGGCATTCTCGTCCTGACTTTGGGTCCACGCATGGCGAATTTTGTCCGGATAGGCGTCACTGGGTGCGACGAAAAACAGCCCGTGCCGAGGTTTGCGTACGTCGTACGTTACGGCAAACGTGGCTCGAGCTCCGGCGGCGATCGGCGGCTCGAACGCGATTGCGAGCTTGTCGTTACGCCGGGAGAAGCGCTGCGGCTTTCCTTCGCGCTCTACCGACGTGACGTGCAGATCGACCGCGTCGAGGATCAATTCTGCCACATCTTCGTCGAACGCTCGCACGGTAGTGGTGCAGATGCCGTCGAGAGACTCGGCCTCGAGATCCGGCGTCAGATGCAAATCGATGTGTTCGACGTCGACGAGCTTGTCGGGGCCGTAATGCGCGCGGGCACCCGGCAGCGCAAACGCGCGGTGCGCCCCGGTATCTTCGTTGATCATGGGCTGATGGCGTTTCGCTCGTGGGCGTCGATCAACCCCCCGGTAACGTTGATGACCGCGCCGTTGATGAAATCGTTCTCAGGCGCCATTAAGAATCGCACCGCATCGGCCACGTCTTCATACGTACCGGGGCGGCCGCGCGGATTGGCTGCGCTGCGTTCCCGAGCCACCGCGCGCGAGAGCGTTTTATCGCGAATGTCCCCGGGCTCGACGACATTGACGGTGATGCCGTATCGCCCTTCTTCGAGCGCGAGCGTACGAGCGAACGCGACGACGCCCGCCTTTGCGGCAACATGCAGGGATAGACCGCGCGCGGGTTGCGTCGTCTGCGATCCGTTAATGCCGAAGAAAATGAGGCGTCCGAAACCTCGCTCGCGCATGCCGGGAAGAACCGCGAACGCAGCTTGCACCGCGCTGCGCAAGTTTCCGTCGATCATCGCGTGATAATCGCGCAGGCAACTACGTTCGAAGCGCGCGATCGTCATCGGTCCGACGCCATGGACGAGCGCGTCGAAACCGCCGCGTTCGTTTACGATCCGTTCGAGACTCTGCTCGACCGTCGCCTCGTCCGCGAGAAAATCGATGCCGTACGCAATCGCTTCACTGCCGGCATCGCGCACCAATTCGACCGTTCGCTCCGGCGGCGTGCCACCGGTTCGATACGTAAACGCAACGTCGTTCCCGTCGCGAGCCAACGCTACGGCGACGCCCTGCATCAAACCGGCCGCGGCACCGGTGACAAAAACGCGCATGCGCGAATGGTTGGGCGAACTCGTCGAAGGTTCATGCTTAGACAAGGCTTATGCTTCGACAAGCTCAGCATGACGGGGAGGGGGCGGCCTCCGTCATGCTGAGCCTCGAAAGGACCTCCTCTGTCACCCTGAGCCTGTCGAAGGGTGACGGATGCCCGCCTTAGCTGCTGTAGTTGATCGTTCGTTCCGTGGACGCGCCGTCCGGCGACGTCGACTGCAGGATCACGCTGACGTGGCCCCCGGATACCGCATTGATCGAGATCTGTTGCGAGAAGTTACCATTACCGTCGGCTTGCGTGTCGACCTGGAACGTCCCCGTACCGATTGGGAAGACGCCGCCCAGTACCGCTTGACCGGTCGCAACGATGTGGACTTTCGAGTTCGGTAGGGTCCGTCCGGAAATGGTGAAGTTGCTGCCTACTTTAGAGTTGGGCGCGGGAGACAAGTTGCGCAGGTAATTGCTGGAGGCGCCGTTTTGCGTCGTGAAGGTCCAGCCCGTATTGAACGAGGCGCCGGCCTGCGTCGTGCCGGTCACGGTTACGCGGTGCGAACCTGCGCTGAGGTCGAAGTTCGGCGTAGCGTCGAAGCC
Source organism: Vulcanimicrobiaceae bacterium (assembly GCA_036559125.1). Taxonomy (GTDB): domain Bacteria; phylum Vulcanimicrobiota; class Vulcanimicrobiia; order Vulcanimicrobiales; family Vulcanimicrobiaceae; genus JALYTZ01. Next base: position 4,993 of record DATBTT010000038.1, on the reverse strand, counting down.
GTTGGTATTCGCGTACACCAGCGACGTAATGTCGCGTCCGTCGATGCTGACGTGCAGCGAGTCGCGATTGACGGGTTCGCTAAACGCAGCGTGAATGGCCGGACGGATCGTATTTGTGTGCGTGTTGGGGCGCTTATTTTGCAAGCTGAAAGACGCATTGGACTGCGGCACGGACGAGCCGTTGCCACTGCCGCCGTTGATGTACACCGAATTGGAATGACTGTCGTAGTTGACCGTGGCGCCAAGCGCTTGCGCGACGAAGCGTAACGGAACGAGCGTACGGCCACCGATCAAGAACGGCGCTTGATCCAGATATGTGTTTTGGCCGTTTACCGTCGCCTGCGTCGATCCGATGTGCAGCGAAACTGTTCGACCGCTTCCCTGGGCGTTGATGATCCCGTTCGCGTAGACGACGCTGGCTCCAAGGCGTTCGAAAACGCCGCGCAGCGGTACGAAAACGCGCCCGGCGCGCTCGATCGGCGGCTGATCGAAACTGACGGTAGAGCCATTTACCACGACGGCTACGCTAGCAGCCGAGGCAGGTGGAACGGCGATAAGGCCGATTGCGAACGCGAGCGTTAACGCGGCGCCCGCGAGCCGCTTGACGGATAGCATGCTTGAATATTCCCTCCGAGACTCCGGTAGCAAAGGTGTTCGGAGCAAGACATACCCAAAAGGTGCGGTTGCATACCCAGGAGCCAAGCGAAGACCACGCCTGACGGCGCGCGTTTGCCTCGAAATGGAGCGTGGGAGGCCGCCCGCCCAGCTAGTGTTGGGCGGCGGGCTCCAACGGAGCGAGTTCCTTAGCTACCGCACGACGGTCGCCGCGCCGCTCGAGGGCTCCCATCCACGTGTTGTAAATCATGGGCACGAGGAACAGCGTGAGCACGAGCGAGCTGCTAAGGCCGCCGATGATGACCGTGCCGATCGCCTGACGCCATTCGCCGCCCTCGGCGTACCCGAGTGCAAGCGGAAGCATGCCGAAGATCATCGCCGCCGTCGTCATGATGATCGGCCGGAACCTAGTCCCCGCCGCCTGCAACACGGCGTCGTGAACGCGCATGCCGCGTTTGCACAGCGTGTTCGAGTAGTCGACGAGCAAGATTCCGTTTTTTGCAACCAGCCCAAAGAGCATGACGATTCCCAGCATCGATATGATGTTGAGCGACTGCGCTTGTCCGCCGGGCAGCCTGCTCATCAACGCGAGGAAGGTGAGCGCGCCGATAATCGCAAGCGGCACCGAGAACATCACGATGAACGGTTCGACGAAGGATCCGTAGAGGATCACCATGAGCATGTAGATCAGCATGAACGATGTCACGAGCGCAATGCCCATGTTCGCAAACGTCTCGACCATGTACTGCGAGTTACCCTCGGGTTTAAGACCCACGCCCTCCGGCAGAAAACCGGGTTCCTTGAGCTTCTGTTCGAGCGGACCCGAAACTTCGCCGAGCGAGTGGCCGGGTAGAATGTCGCCCAGCACGTTTACGACACGCTGACGATTCATGCGTTCGATCTTGGTCGGTGCTTTGGTCCACGCGAAGGTCGCGATCGAGCCGAGCGGCACCATCGTACCATCTTGGGCTCTAACGCGAACGTTTTTCAGATCCTCGACCGTGTTGCGATCGGCGCTCGGGAACTGCACGCGGACGTCGACGAGTCCCGTAGGCGTGCGCACTTTCGTCGCCACCGCGCCGTCAACGGCGATGCGCGCTACGCTGGCTGCGTCCGAAGGATTCACGCCTAACACCGAGCATTTCGCCCGATCGATCTCGACGTTGAGCCGCGGCGCACCGCTTTCGGACGTCGTTTGCACGTTGACCGAACCCTTGAGGCTGCGCAAGTAGGTCGCGACCTTCTCCGCCGCGGGACCGATTTGATCGTCGGGGCCCGTTAGCGCGTAGAAGATCGCGGAACCGTTTCCACTATCGCCCGCAACTTCAAATTGCGCGCCCGGCACGAGGTATGCGAGCTTGCGAATCGCGTCGCTCGCCTTGTTCGTGTCGCGGATACGATCGTCGGCCATTTGCGCGTTGAGCGTCGCATAATTACCGCCGGTCACGCTGCCGTGTCCGGACTGCTTGCGTCCGACCGTCGAACTTACCGACTTGATACCGTCGATCTGCATCGCCGCTTTTTCGAGGCGCACGACGTACTTGTTGGTCGTCGCGATCGGCGTACCGGGAGGATAGGTTACCGTCATTCCGATCGAACCGTCCTGCTGCGCCGGCAAGAAGTCGGTGCTGATTCCGCCGAGCAACACCATGGCGCCGGCAAGCACCACCGGCAATACCAGCGAGATGATGGCCAACGGCCGATGGGTTCCGAGCGCGGCGACCCAACGCTCCTTGTGTGCGAATCTGCGCAACGCAAAGCCGACGGTGTAAAATAGAGCCGTTGCGGCCAGGATCGCTACGTCGATGGCGACGGTCGTCTTGCCCGCGCCCATGGCTAACGAAAGGGCGTTCAGGAACAGTACGGTGCACACGAACACGACGAATGCACCGTGGGCGAGCGCGAACGGAAGGGCCTTGTGGCGGTACCATTCCAGAACGGCCTCGTAGCGATGCACGAAAGCGTTGAGCACCAGCAGTGCGACGATGAACACCCCCGCCGTGCTCAGGAGATACCACCCGGTAACGGTGCCCACCGCGAAAAGCACGATGGCGGCGGTCACCAGAATCGCATCGAGCAAGCGGTTATCGAGCGCCGTGAGCCACTTGGGCGTCGCTTCGGACCGTTTCGTCACGCTCCAGCGCGCGGCCAGCAGCGGCGTGAGCGTGAATGAAACCAATAGTGAGAACAGCGTCGCGATAACCACGACGGCCGCAAACTCCTTGAGGTACGCGCCTACGATTCCCGGCAAGAACGCAATCGGCAAGAACACGATGACGTCGACCATCGTGATCGCGATTGCCGCGCTGCCGATTTCGGTACGGCCGGTGATGGCGGCGTTCATCGGCTCCTCGCCAAGGTCTCGATGCCGCGTGATATTTTCCAATACGACGATCGAATCGTCGACGAGGATACCGATGATGAGCGACAATCCCATCATGGACAGCGTATCGATGTGGAAACCGAACAGTCGCATCATGATGAACGTTGCGAAGATCGACGTCGGAATCGCGAGGAATACGACGATAGCATTACGCCAGGCGTGCAGGAAGAGCAGCATCACGATTGCCGTCAGGAATATTCCTTCGAGCAACGACTGACCGACGCCCCAAAGACTTTTCGCAGTATAGTCCGCGGGAGCGTCGATCTCGTGGAACTTCAGCTGCGGAAATTTCGCCTCGATTGTGGCCATCGCCGCACGCGCCGTCTGCGTCGATTTGATTTGATCCGCGCCCAGCGTGGGATTGATGGCCATGTACACGCGCGGCTGCCCGTTGTAGTGCGATATCGAACGCATCTCGACGTGACCGTCGATTGCCGTCGCCACGTCGCCGACGCGCATCGTTTTATTGGACGAGCCGGGCACCATCAGCGGGATGCCGAGAATGTCGCTGGCCCGGTCGATATAGGAATGAATCGCGACGGTGCCTTCTTGCGTCGGCTGCGTCATGATGCCGCCGGGAACGTTGACGTTGTTCGCCGCGACCGCGCCGAAAATGTCGCCGAGCGTCGCATTGGAGCCGATCAACCGGGTGGGGTCGGGTTGAACCTGAAATTCGCGATCGGCCGTTCCGCGCACATCGACGGACTGGACGTTCGGTATCGCCTGAACGAGCGGTGAAACCTGATTGTTCACCATATCCGCGATCTGCATTTGGTTCAATGAGTTCGAACTGATCGCGATGTCCAGCAACGGCGGCTCGGATTGGCCTTCCTTCGTGACCGACGGCGGATTGAGGTCGCTCGGCATGTAGGTCCGCGCGATATCGACGCGGCGCTGGACGTCGATGGCCGCCAGGTTGAGATCGGTACCCATTTTGAAAATGACGACGACGGCCGCGCTACCTTCTTGCGCGGTTGCATCCAGTTCGTCCATGTTTTCCAAGCCGCTCATTTGATCTTCGATAGGCTTGATAACCATGCGTTCCATGTCTTGCGGCGAAGCGCCGGGATAGCCGGCATAGACGACCACGACCGGAAAATCGGTGCCGGGCGGATTGGAACTACGCCCGAGCTGCGTGAACGAGATCAGGCCGAAAATCACAAGCGCGGCGAACACCATAGTGGTGATCACCCAACGATTGATTGCAAAACGAGTCAACCACACGATAAGGACACTCCTGGCAAGGTCGTACGCTCTCAACTACGCATGAGGCGCTCCCGGTGTTTCGCCCGTCAAAAGAAACGGAGGCGGGGTCGGGGCCTCAGATCCGTTTGATTGTCGCGAACCAGGCAGGTGCGCCGTCGTCGTGATATCTGGTCTGAAGCCGGTCCGGTGCGATGGCGGCGACGCTCCATCCGTTGGCGGGGTTGAACGCCGCTCTGAGCGCTTCCCGACTGACAGGGTGCGGGACGACGTCGGGACCGGCGTCACTGAAGCAGAACACATACAGGATTCCATCGTGTTCGGTCACCGACGCCAGACTCGCCGCGTATCCTGGTCGCTCGTCGCCATCGAAGGTGTGGAACAATCCGCAGTCCAGCACCGTCTCAAACGTACGCCCCAGAGGCTCCAACTGTAACGCGTCGGCCGCAGCAAACTCAACCCCAATTCCGCGGTTGTCTGCCTTCTCCCGGGCGATCGCCAATGCCGTCTGCGACACGTCAATGCCCAGGACCGGCAATCCCAGGGACGCGACGTGAAGAGCGTTCTCGCCGGTCCGGCAGCCTGCATCGCCGTACGACGCATCCCAAGGCAGTCCCGTCAGCCGCTCGTGACTGGTGGGTTGCCGGCCCGCGAACGGATCGCCACCCGGGGTCCCGATCGCTCCGCCAACTTCGTCCCTCCCTGCAACCGCCGCATCCGCCCATCAATCCACGGGCCTCCAGGTAGATAAAAAAAGCACCCTCACGATGCTCGTGTTTGCGCCGGTTTGGA
>DATBTT010000037.1:0-36202 GCA_036559125.1 Vulcanimicrobiaceae bacterium | reverse complement strand
CGGATCTAGCCCCGTCGGGCGAAATTCTTAAAGCGTTTAAGAACAGAAAAATGGGCTGGCCGGAGTATGATGAGCGCTACCGTGCTCTTCTAATCGAACGCAATGCGGCAAATGCATTTACCGCTGCTGCCCTCGACGGTGCATGCTTTTTGTGCTCGGAAGAAAAACCGGACCGATGTCACCGTCGGCTCGCTGCAGAGTTTTTTCGGGACGCGCTAAGGCCTCATGTCGAGATGGAAATAATTCACTTATAACTGTCCGAACGACCCACGGTATTCTATCGGTCATTCGTCTTCGAATCCAGCCACCCCAACCATAAAGAAATGGCCTGCCTCACGGGGGCCGTTTACTTTTGTGCGATGGCGTGCGCGACTTTCGCGGCATGCGAGGCTTCGTGCATCAGGCGCGCTACCGTGGCGGCTGCCGGTTCGGCGCGGGCGAGCGATGCGGCTTGCCCGGCCCATAGCGCCAGATAGTCGCTGCTATCGCGTTCCAGCGATGCGGCGCGAATGTCGCGCGTGAGATCATTTTGCATAGGGTAGGGCGCGATCTCGACCGTATCACGCATCTCGCGCGTGAATCGGTTGCGTATCGCGCGCGCCGTTCGTCCCGAAAACGCGGCAGTCAACGTCGTGTCGGCAGCTGCGGGAGATGCCAAGGTCCGCCGGTAGGGCGCAGGAACCGCGGCTTCGTCGCAAAGCAAAAATGCCGAGCCGATCTGCGCGGCGCACGCACCGAGGGCGAGTACCGCGGCGACACCCCGCCCGTCGCCGATACCGCCGGCGGCAACGACGGGAATGTCGATCGCGTCGACAACCTGCGGTACCAGAGCGAGCGTTCCGATGAGTGACTCGCCGACGTCGCGCAGGAACGTCCCCCGATGTCCCCCTGCTTCGTAACCTTGCGCGCACACCGCATCGACGCCGGCGTCGCGAAGGATCACCGCTTCCTCCACCGTGGTGGCGGTGCCGATCGTGAAAATGTTACTTCGTTTACACGCCTCCAGCATTTCCGGCGTGGGGACGCCGAACGTGAAACTCCATACGGCCGGCCGTTCTTCTAGAACCACGCCAAATTGTTCGTCGAGCGCGGGCGCCGGCGCGTGCGGCAACTCCGGTTGCGCAATGCCAAGCGCGCCGCGAAAAGGACGCAGAATCTCGTTGGCGCGAGCCAGACGTTCGTCGGGCGCATCCGTTCGGGGAGCAAGAAACAGATTGACGGCGAACGCAGCTCCGGTCAAACGGCGAGTTGCGCGGATCGTCTCCCGCATCGCCGCCGGAGACGTATAGCCGAGCCCGAGCGAGCCCAAGCCACCCGCCTTCGAGACGGCCGCGGCCAGCTCGGGCGTGGCCGCCGAGGCCATCGGCGCCTGTACTATAGGCAGGTCGAGGAATGGAAGCGCGTTCATCGCGATTGCATAGGATGCTCGCGCTGCAACTCCTGTACGTACAGGCCGCAACGTTTCGGGTTCGAAAGTCCGCGCATGAGCATGAATACGCTGCATGTGACCAACGGCGATTCGGTGGTCCACTTGTGGAAGAAGGCCGGCCTGCTCGGAACCCACTTGCCGTGGCGCGACGTATTGCATGAAGGCCCGGTGCTCGGCGACCGTCCGTTGGAAGAGATGTCCGCGATTCGTGCGCAGTTCCTCGCGCATCAAGGCTACGGCAATGCAATCAAAGTCCATCGGGATTTTGAGAAGCGCGACGCCCTTATCCGGCGGGCGAGTGAATTCGAAGAGATCGTCTTGTGGTTCGAACACGATTTGTTCGATCAACTACAGGTGCTCCAGATTCTGGCGGTCATTCGCGACATGCAGTTGGGCGCGGGGACGGTCCAGCTCATTCATTGCGAACACTACCTCGGAACGCTCTCCCCCGATGAAGTAACGGCGCTCTTGCCGAAGCGACGCTCGCTGACGACTACGATCGCAAGCGGCGCGCAACGAGCATGGCTCGCCTTCACCGCGTCGACGCCCGACTCGCTGCGCGCGGCCTGCTCGGATGCCTACGGCGGGCTTCCGTTCATGCAAGGCGCGTTGTGGCGTCTGTGCGAAGAATTCCCGTCTCTCGAAACGGGCATCTCGCGTACGCAACGCCAGATCCTCGAAGCCGTCGCCCAAGGCGCGCGAAGTAAAGATGAAATATTCAAGCGATCGCAGGCGCGCGAAGAAGCCGCTTTTCTCGGAGATGCATCGTGCTTCCGGGAAGTTGCACACCTCTGCGCCGAACCGGCGCCGTTGCTCGCCGAGCTTGAGAGCGGGTACGAGCTTACCGTGCTGGGGCGCCGTGTTTTGGCGGGCGACGCCGACTGGCTGGAGTTCGCGCCGCTCGATATGTATATCGGCGGGGTTCATCTCGAACGCGCGCGGCACTGGCGTTGGGATGAAACGGCCCGCGCATTCGTCGAACGCGCGGGCTAGCAGCGCTATGCGCTATTCGTTGGGATTGGGTGGGGCTTTATCGCCTTCGCGCCGGGCCTCGGAGAGACCGATTGCGATGGCTTGTTTGCGGCTCTTGACGGGCTTGCCGGAACGGCCCGATTTGAGCTTGCCCTCTTTCATCTCTTTCATCGCGCGCTCGACCTTTTTGCCGGACTTACGCGAATACGTACGAGTCGAAGATTTCTTGCGAGTTCCCGCTTTTTTTGCACCCGTCGACTTTTTGCGGGCAGTCGTCTTTTTGCGGGTAGTCGTCTTCTTGCGGGCAGTCGTCTTTTTGCGGGCAGTCGTCTTTTTGCGGCTGGTCGTCGATTTTTTACGAGTAGTCGATTTTTTGCGCGCCGGCGCTGCCTTGCGCGACCCGGTCTTGCGGCGCGTTGTGGATTTCTTTCGCGTGCTCTTTTTTCCGGTGGACCGTTTGGCTGCCATGCGTCCTCCTCTAGCCCGAGATGGTTGGTGCGGGAGCGTTCTAAAATGGTGTACCCATTTGGCGAACATATGACGTTGCAGCAGTTATTAGAGGCCGTGATCGACGCATGGCGCGCCGGCGACGCGCATCGGGCGAGCGCGTTCTTTACCCCCGACGGCACGTATCAGGAAATGGGTCGGGAACCTATCGCCGGGCGCGACGCGGTCTACGAGCATTTCCAGCATTTCTTTCGCGACGGCCCGTTGTGGCGCTTCGACGTCGAGGAGGTACTCGTGCAAGGTGACCGAGCCGCCGTCTGCTATCGCTTCGCCGTGAAAGGCTCCGGCGAAGCGTGGCGCGAACGCGCGGGATGTGCCATAGTGCATCGGTCCGGTGGATTGATCGGCCAATGGCGCGAGTACCACGGTTAGGAGAAACGTACAGACGCATGTCGCACGACGAACTTTCGATTGACATTAAGTCCGAGAACAACGGCGACGCCTTGATTTTCAAACTCCGCGGCAGCCTGGATTTGGCGACCGCGCCTTCAGTTCGTGCCGCTCTGATCGAGGCCGCCGACGAAGGCAAGCATGAGATCATCGTCGACCTCACGCAGCTTGAATTTCTCGACTCCACCGGATTGGGCGCCTTAATCGGAGCGCATCGCCGTTCGCTCGAGCACGACGGGCGCGTCGCGCTCGTGGTCACCGACGGCCCCATCGCCCGCTTGCTGAATATTACGGGTCTCATGCGGGTATTCGCCGTCTACCATACGCTTGAGGCCGCGCTAACCGATCAAGATCGCGTTCCGGCTGCTTTGTAATTCGCGTACGCGGCGTCGAGCAATTCGACGACATGTTTGACTTCCATGGTACTGCCGGCTTCCGCGAGGCCGGCTTTCATTTGTAACGCGCAGCCCGGGTTCGCAGTCGCGCAGATGCGCGCGTCAGTGGCGACGGTGTTGGCTACCTTCCGCCTTCGCAACCGGGCCGCCATGTCGGGTTGCGTGAGGTTGTAAATCCCGGCACTTCCGCAGCAGACGCTGCTCTCCGCCATCTCGATGAGACGCAACCCGGGAATCTGCGCGAGCAAGCGGCGCGGCGCCGCAGTAATGCGCTGCGCGTGAGCGAGGTGACACGGCTCTTGGTAGGTGACGGTAGCGTCGACGGCTCCCAGCCTCGGATCGACTCCGGTTGCGTCGAGCAGTTCGAGAATATCGCGCACGCGCGCGGAAAACTTCTTCGCGCGCACGGCCCAGACCGCATCGTCCGCGAGCAATTCGCCGTACTCCTTTAGCGCGGAACCGCAACCGGCGGCGTTGACGACGTACGCGTCGGCACCCGAATCCTCAAACGCCGCGATGTTGCGTCGCGCGAGTTCGCGCCCCAATTCGAGGTCGCCGGCGTGAACGCCGATCGCGCCGCAACAGCCTTGTTTGGCGGGGACGACGACGCTGCACCCGGCGCGATTGAGAACGCGAACGCTGGCTTCATGCACCTCCGGGAACGCGACCTGCATGATGCAGCCGACATGCAGCACGACGGTGCATGTAGCGTCGGCAACGCGAAACGACTGATTGCGCGCCACGAACGGCCGCTCCGCAATCGGGGGCGCGAGCGCCTCGGCTCCTTCCAAATGCAACGAACGGAGAATGCCGCTAGCGCGCACGAGTTCGCGTATCCCCGAGCGCTGGTAGAAGCGCAGAAGGCGCGCGGCGGATCGCATCGCGCCCATCCGCGAGAAGAGCAAGCGTAACCCTAGCCAGCGGCCGAGGCGGGCGGCTGCGGGCACCGAGGGACTATTCGATTGACGGATTTGGGCGCGAGCGGTTTCGATGAGCTGGCCGTAATGCACGCCGGACGGACAGACCGCCTCGCAGGCGCGGCAATCCAGGCACTCGGACATTTGGTGGACGAATCCGGGAGAAAGGAGGTCCAAGCCGCCTTCTGCGACACTCTTAATGAGACTAATTCTGCCGCGCGGCCCTGAGGTTTCTGTCATAGTCTCTAAATATGTCGGGCATGCCGGCAGACAGAGCCCGCAGCGGACGCACTGGTCGAAGATGGCAGCCGATGGGCGGTCCTTCTCGCTAAATCCACGTACTGTCGGCTCGATCATACCGCCGACCGTTCGCTTTGAAAATGCTGAAGCATTTTAGATGACCCGATAAGAATACTCATCATCTTGTCCTTCCGGAGGTTCCAAGACCTTGGCCGACGCCGCGATCACCGAATATCAGCTCTCCACCGAACGTAAACTCAAAGACTTCACCCGTGCGGTGCTGGAGCATGTCGGCGTCGCGCCCGAGGAAGCGGCCGTGGTCGCAGACGTACTCGTTGCCGCGGACATGCGCGGTATCGAATCGCACGGGGTTGCCCGTTTGGAAACATATTACGTTAGCCGCATACGCGCCGGAAAGTTGACGGCTCGGCCGAAGTATACGATCGTTCGCGAGACCGAGACGTCGGTGCTGTTCGACGCGGATAACGGCCTGGGGCACCCGGTCGGAAAGCGCGCGATGCAAAAGGTCATCGAAAAGGCGCAGGCGCACGGCGCGGCGTTCGGCGCGGTGCGTAATTCGAATCACTTCGGCATCGCCGGATACTACGCCATGATGGCCCTCGATCGTGACATGATCGGGATGGCGTCGACCAATTCGGTTCGCTACGGAGCCCCGACATTCGGTAAAGACGTGATGCTCGGCACCAATCCGCTCGCATACGCGGTCCCGGCGAAGAACGAGCCTGCGTTCGTGCTCGACTTTGCGACGACTACCGTACCGAAGGGCAAACTCGAAGTTTACAAGCGCAAGAACAAGCCACTCAACCCCGGCTGGGCCATCGACGAAAGCGGCGAAATGACCACCGATCCGGATGCGGCTTTGCGCGGAGCGCTCTTGCCGCTCGGGGGATTCGGCGTCGACAACGGCGGCCATAAGGGGTACGGCCTCGGCATGCTGGTCGACATCTTCTGCGGAGTGCTCTCGGGCGGCAAGTTCGGCACGGGTTTGCCGGGCGTGAAGGACACGATGGAAGGCGCGATCTCGCATTGGTTCGGTGCGTTCCGAGTCGACGGCTTTCGCGACGTCGAGGAGTTCAAAGCCGACATGGATGCCGAACTGCGCGCCTTCAAGGCCAGCCAAACGGTTCCGGGGCAGGAGCGCATCTACGTCGCGGGTGAGATCGAACACGAAAAGACGGCTTACACTCGTAAAAACGGCGTGCCGGTCCACGGCAAGGTCTGGGACGGCTTGGAGAGACTGGCGAAGGAACTGCAGATCCCATTCGAACTCGAGCGGTAGGAGCGTCTATTGCACGATCCGCTTTGGGGCATGGTCCATGTGAGCGTCGCGTCGCCGGCCGGTGCGTATACCGTCGGCAGCGCATCGTTTTTTCGATATATCGTGCGGCTGGCCGAAGCGGAATTACCCTTGCGCTCCGAAGATCGCGAGGCGCTCGACATGCTCGCCGCAATCCCCCATGCGTTTTTCGATGACGACGTTCAATCCGGGCGCGGCTGGCGTATCATCCCCCCGGCCTCGTTAGACGATTGGCCCGTGCTCGAATCGACACCTCAGCGGCTGCGTTCGGCCTTGCAAACGGCGCGGCGCGTCTTGTGGGAAAATGCCGCGCCCGTCGGTGTAAGCGCCCGCGAGATCGTCGCGATTGAAGAAGAACTGGATAACGTACTTGGAGTTCTTCAGCGCGCCGAAGCTGCCGGAGTCTCCGTCAATGTAAGTTACGTCAGCTAACCCCCCAGCCGGCAGGGCAGAAATTCATGAAAAAGGGACCCGTGGGCTTCACGGATCCCTTCTTTGCTTTACCTCTGCCAAAGGTCGGAGCATTCCTTATAACGTGGGTGCGTTTGCGTTTGGATTCACTTTAGGTACAAAAGACCACGCGGCGAGCGAGAGTGTGGCATAAATGCGGCACTCAGGTGGTTGCATCGCGTAACGCATGGATAAGCGGTCAGTCGGTTCCAGGTCAGGCGATTCCAGTTCGAATGGCGTGTACCGCCGCTTGCGTTCGCGCGGTAATGCCGAGCTTCGAAAAAATGCGGCTTACGTTGTTCTTTACGGTCTTTTCGGAAAGTATTAGCTTTCCGCCGATGTCCCGGTTGGACAATCCGTTGGCGATAAGCCGAAGAATTGCAGTTTCCCGCGCAGAGAGTTCGTTAGCGTCGGGGATGTGGTCGAACGAGCGTCGTCGCAAAATATTTGCCGAGACGCGAGGGTCTGCGTAGGGAACGCCCTCGGATATCGTTTTGATTGCGGCCACGAGTTCGGCAAGCGACGTATCTTTGACGATGTATCCGTCCGCGCCCGCGGAGAGGCAACGTTGCATGAGTTCGGGTTTGGCGTGCGAGGAGAGAATGCAGACGCGTACGCCGGGCGCCTGCGCGCGACACACATCCAAGATCGCATCCGTCGCGGTCGGATCGGGATCGATGTCGACGAGAATGAACGTCGGTCGCGTCGTAGCAAAATCCGCCGATTCGATTGTTTTAGACATGCCGACCATTTGAAGGTCGGGATAGCCCGCGAGCACCTGGCTCAAAGCCTTGCAAAATACGGTCTGCCCTTCAATAATGAGCAGCCGCACGCGGGAATCGGGGAGGCTCATAATAGCATTCCTCCATTACAAGACTACAGTAGCTCGTGAGTCTACAATCTAGACGTCTACTGTATCCTATAACACCTCAATTCCTGACGACCCGAAGGCCTTACAGCTTATGGGTAATAGTTCTGCGGAACATCCGGGACCAATTAGCTAGCCAAAACGACTCTACGCGCGACCGCGTTCCGTCGCGTATTCCAAAAGCGGCCGAACCCGAAAACTCGACGACAGCTGGTCGCAAGCGTCGCGCACGACGTCGAGTTTCACCGCAGCCGGTAGGTTCATTGCCGGGAAGAATTGCAACTCGGGGCAGTCACCGGCGCCCAGAAAGTCCAGTGGATGCAGCAAAATCGATGGCTCCGTGCGCGTGATGCGGCATAGCGCGAGCGCGAATCGGAAATACGCCCGCGCCAGCCCGGGCGAGATTCCCGCCAAATACAATAAGTAGCTGACGTGAATCGGCAATCGCAGACCGGGCATCGTTGTCACGGGAATGACCGCAATCGATCCGTCCGCGGTATCGACACGATGGAAAACGTTCTGCTCGAAGCCGTCCGAGAATTGACCGAAGAGCGCTTCGCGCTCGTGCATTGCCTCCGAGTCGAGTGTAGACGTCCTGAAGTAGTATGCTCGCGCTAGCGGCCCGATAAATGTTGGGAAGGTCGATGCGTCGTATGCGTATCCGCGCCGGGCCAGCGAGCAAAGGATTTCCGGGGATCGGGTAAAGCCGGGCCCGCGAAAACCGCGCGGTTTGCAGCCCGTCGCGCTTTCGATGGCTTCTTCGGCGCGCGCGATCTCAGACTCTATTTGTTGCGCCGATCTGGTGTGCAACCACGGCTCGTGATGGAACGAATGATTCCCGATTTCATGGCCGGCCAGTGCGATCGACCGGAGCCGGTCGCGGTTCTTCACGAGCGCCGCGTCTTGCCCTACGATGAAGACCGTAATGCGTAGCCGGTTCTGCTCGAGAAACGCGAGGACGCGTGGCACGACGAGATCCAGGTAGGACGGAAACGCTTCCCACCCGGCGTCACCGTGGGTTTTCATGTAGGACCATTTGTTGTCCAAGTCGAGCGACAACGTGGCGTTCACGATACGGCCATCGCAACGGGCGCACGACGCACCGGCGTGCGGAGCAATTCGCGCGCCGCACGATTGGCGAGCGTAACTGTTTCGTTGACGTTAAGAGTTCCGTTGAGGATGTGGGCGCTGTTGACCACGTGCAACCCCGGAATAGAAGTATGCATGGGAGGCAGCCGGTCCGAGTACCCGATCGTCGATATCGGTAGGACATACCGTACCCGCGAGATTCGCAGCGCGCGAATGTCGCGACGGTCAAAGTTCCGGTACATGCGTTCGAGGCCGCCGACGAAAAGCTCCCGCAAGGCGTCGTCGGGTTCCTGCAATGCCGGATCGTTCGACGCGACGTATTTGGGAAGATACACTAACGACTTGCCGCCGAACGCGCAACGGTCCACGAGAGCGGACATCTCAATGACTGCAGTGAACGGCACCCACGTGTCGGTGATGTTCGTCACGTAATACGGGCTGACCGGCCTGTCGAGCAGAAGCGAAGCGCACACTATTCCTTGATACTCAACCCCGTCGAACAGTTGTCGCTCGCGATCGGTCAATTGCGGGCATAAGCGCCTCGCGACCGGCGCCGCGGTGGTGACCACGACGCGGTCGAATCGGTACGCATTGTCGCCGGCTTCTACACGCAACGTGCCTTCGGCGTCCGAAACCACGCGTTCTACGGCAACGTCGGTTTCACAGCGTACTCCTTGCAGTTCGAGTTGGGCGGCGAAACGTTCGAGAACGCGGGCATATCCTCCGCGCACGTAGCCGAAGAGTTCCTTCTTGAGTCCGCTGCGGCGCGCGGCATACATGCGCGCGATGATCGCCCAGATGAAGGCCGCCGAAGCCTTTTCGGCATTCGGACCGAGCTTCGCTCGAAGCAGCGGATGCCAGATTTTATCGACCGTGGCTCGCCCCGAAAGGCGCTCGAGCCATTCCAACGCGCTCAACTTTTCGAGGGCCCGCCAATCTCGCACGCGCGATGCGTGCACGATTGTCGCACCCAACCGCGCTTTCTCTACGAGCGAGAGGGGCGGGAAGCGTAGGAAATCGACGACGTCGTTGAACGGATATAACTTGCCGCCGACGTAAAAACCCGTCTGCGTCGTTACCCACCGTACTTCGTCTTGCAACGAAAGCTCGGCCAGCAGATCGCGCAGTGCGAGATCGGAGTAGAGCGTGACGTGGTAGTGGCGATCCCACGTTACCTCGCCCAATTGCCAGGGGGCTGCGAGACCGCCGAGATTGGGCGCGCCCTCGACGATCGTGACGTCTTGCCCCGCGCCTGCCAAACGCTGCGCGAGGGTCATTCCCAAGATTCCGCCGCCGACGATTCCCCAACGTTCGCGCATCATGCCACCGCGCCCAGACGTCTGACCGCAAGGCCCTCGACGTGATAGAGCTCGCCGCAGGCTTTGCAGTGCACGTGTGCGCTGCGTTCCCCGTCGCGCGGCCCAAACCTGAGCAACAGGTGCCCGCACGCGCAGACGCACCCGACCGGGCGTGCGGGGTTCCCTACTACAAGGTGATGATGCGCCACCGATCTAGTAACCACCGATCCCATCCCCACCATGGCGAAACGACCGATTTCCAAATCACATCCGATGGTGCATTGCGCGCCGATGGTGGCGCCCTCCCGAACCAAGGTGGGAAGCGTAGCGTCGTCCGGGTCGGAGGATCGCAGCCGTTCGAGATCGCTGGTAGTCGCGCGTGGGAATCGATCGTTCGTGAACACCGTGCCGGCGCTAATCATCACGCCTCGCTCTATCGTCACCGCCGCGCAGATATAGACGAACGCGTTGATCTTGACTCGATCCCCGATGGTAACTCCGTACGCGATGTAACTCTTCTCGCCGACGATGCATTCGATGCCCAGCGTCGTCGAGTGTCGAATGTGAACGTTGTCCCAAATCGACGAACCTTCGCCGATGCTGACGCCGGACTCGATTATGGCAGAAGGGTGGATACGGGCGCTCATGAGACTTCCACGCGGCCGGAATCGCCCGCGATGCGTACCTCGAGAGAGCCGACCTCCAACTGGCTGCTGACGGCTTCCCATCGAGACCTCTCGAGCGCCGCGTACGCGGCACTGACGACTTCGACGGATGCAAGCGCATCGCGCGGCGTAATCCGCAATTCGGCTCTCCCGAGGACCGCATCGCAGAAATTCACGATCTGTGCTCGAAAAGCACTGACCTTGTCGTAGCCCTTGCCGAAGATGTGCCAGCCGCCATCGCCGGCCACGCGATAGCGCGATTCGTTCCAACCTACGAGAATCGTGCCCTCGCTGCCGTAAACGTGCAGGAAGGTGTCGAGCTCCTTGTTGATGCTCCACGAGAGATCCGAGCTTCCGATAACGCCGTCGCAGCTTCGAACGAATACGCGCACCGTATCTTCGACCTGGAGACCTTGAATGCGGCGTCCCTCAAACACCTGCACGTCGGCGAGCGATCCGAGGAAATACCGCAAGATGTCGACCGAATGCGTTCCATTGTCGATCAATACGCCACCGCCGCTGAGGGAGGCATTGCAGTTCCAGCGCTCGGACATGTCGACGCGAGACGTAAAGGCGTTCTCGATCAACACGATGTCGCCGATTCTACCGGACCGCGCAATCGCTCGCGCCGTTTGCACGTCGTCAACGTAGCGAAACTTGGAGGCCATCGTAAAGACGACCCCATTTCGTTCCGCGGCCGCGAGCATGCGTCGAGCGCTCGGAACGTTCGTCGAAAGCGGCTTCTCGCAAAGAACGGGCAATCCACGTTCGAGAAAAAACACACAGATTTCTTCGTGGGTCGCCGGCGGCGTGCACACGATCGTTGCATCGATTTGCGATTCCATCGCCATGTGCTGGTACGACGAATAGTATTTGCAGCCTACGCGCGCTGCAAAGGACGCTCCGGCGGTGCGGTCGAGATCGCAAGCAGCAACGAGCGAGGCGCCCGGGAGGCCGGCGAATGCCTGTTCGTAAGAACGGGCAATTGCGCCCGTTCCGACAATCGCGAAACGCAACACTTCAGGCATATTCGGCCTCCCGTCCAAGCGCGCTCACCGAGTTGCGAATAGCCGTGGCGATGAAGCGCACGTCGGTCTCCGAGAAGCGGTCGTTCCAGGGGATGACGAGGATATTTTCGAGCGCCTCGACGGTTCCCGGGAAGCGTCCAATCCGATAGTCGAGCACTTCGGGTCGCGCCAGCGTGAACGGGAAACCGCTATTGCCAAATGTCCGGCGCTTTTGAAAAACCTCGCACATGAACGCCGGCTTTTGAATGTAGCGCGGTACCGTAAAGATGTTACTCTCCTTGAGGAGCCTCGCGATTCCGACGACACCGTCGGGAATCGCTCGAGTATCGGCGCGAATGCAGTATTTCCAATACGTATGGGTCGCGCCGGGAAGCACGTACGGCGTCGATATCCCGGGAACGCAATCCAGCATGTCGTCGAGTTGCGCCGCAAGCGCGATGCGCCGTTCGACGACGTACTGCAACTTTTCCAGTTGCGCGACCGCGACGGCGCCACAGAGTTCGGACATGCGGTAGTTCAGCGCCAGAAAGTAATGGTCGGGGTTGGGATCGCCATACCCCCACGCCTTGTTGATGAAAAGATAGAGCCTACGCGCTACGGCCTCATCGTTGGTAACGACCAGACCGCCCTCGCCGGTGGTTATGTGTTTTCCCTGTTGGAGGCTAAATGCGCCGACGGTTCCGTACGTTCCGACGTTCCGGCCGCAATATGAAGCCATAAACGCCTGCGCGCAATCCTCGATGACCGGAATACCGTGCCGGTCGGCGAGCGCCATGATTTCGTCCATTTCGCACGGATTTCCAAATAAATGGGTGACGACGATCGCTTTGGTGCGGCTGCCGATGCACGGCTCGATCGTGGCGGCGTTTACGTTGCACGTGCGCGGATCGACGTCGGCGAAGACGGGAATGGCGCCCTGATACAGGATGGGAGCCAGCGCGCCCATGTCGGTGATCGGCGTGGTGATGATTTCGTCACCGGGAGACGGGTCGACCGCCGCCACCGCGCAATGCATGGCAGCCGTTCCCGAGGAGCACGCGAACGCTGCCTTTACCCCAAGCATCTGCGCGAATCGCGTCTCGAGCGTCTTGACGAACGTCCCCTTCGTGCTGGTGAGCGTTCCGCTACGAATGGCATCGCTCACCATCGCGATTTCTTCCGCTCCGAGATTGCGCCCGGACGCGTCTTGATCCGACGCGAGCTCGATGGTCTTACCGAGGGTTGTGTCGGCCACGGTGTCTCTCCCTATGGTTTGGAATAGCGGGCGGCTTGCCGCCGGCGAGTGAAAAAAGCGGTGCCAAAAAAACTGGCTGCCTGGCCCGCGAATACGGCAAGACTGGTGTATTGAATGAGTACGGTAAGGACGGTTCCGAGCGCGAATACCTGGGCCGATACGTGCGAGAGCAGCATCGCCGCGATCACCAGCGGCAAAAGACCTGGGAATAGCCCGGGAATAGCAAGATATAGCGCGGGCCGGTAACGCAAACCGCAACGTAGCACGCCTCCGACGTGGACGAAAAGTCGCCGCCAATTCAAGCGCGACGTTCCCGCAGCGCGTTCGAAGCTCCATTCGAGCGCGGCGGGCACTTCGATCACTTTTCCGCCGGCGCGAAGAGCGGCAAAAACCAGCTCCGGGCTCACTTCCATGCCGTCGGCGCCGCTGTGCAACCTGGTTAGAAAGGACCGGCGGTAGGCGCGTACCATGCAGGTCAGCGTCGAGTATCGCCCGTTGGTTGCAAGCGACAAAAACCGATTCGCTTCGCGGCTGAGGATCTTGCGCGTCCAGGGGACGTTCGCGACCGTGCCTCCCGGCATGTATGCCGAGGCCATCGCAATATCCGCATTTTCCGCCTCGATGGCATCCAGCAGCTCTATGATGACGCCAACTCGATAGCTCAAATCGGCATCCACCGCGACGACATACTCCCCACGGGCATGCTCGAAACCCGCGCGCAGCGCGGCGCCGAGGCCGCGGTTTCTCTCGAAGTGCAGGACGGTAACGTTTTTTCTGAAGCGCGCGAACCGGCACGCGAGATCGTACGATTCGTCCGTGCTGCCGTCGTCGACGACGACGAAATCGAAGGCATAGGAGCAGGCAAATCCGTGCAGATGATCGGCGATCGTCACCAGATTGGCTGCAAGCTCGACCCCTTCGTTGTACGCGGGAATGACGATCGTCACTTCAGTCATGGGCGGCTTCGCCAAGCGCTATTGGGGCAATATGGGTGAAGTAGTCGCCGTAGTCGGAAAACTTCGTGTCGGCGCAATTGAGAACTACGCCTAAGATGTTGGCGACGCCTAAAGACTCCAGGCGGGAGATCGCGGTTTTTGCGGCTCGTTCGTCGGTGGTGTTGGCGCATATGACGAGCGCGGTCGCGTCGGCTTTCGCGCTGACGATCACCGCATCGGTAACGGCGTTGAGCGCCGGCGTATCGATGATTATCATACCGTAGGTTCGCAGTGCCTCATCGAGCGCAGCATCGAAATTCGGTGACTGCAACAATCCGACGGGATTTGCCGTGGTCGGCCCGCTGGTAACAATGCTCAAGCCCGGTCCGGCGGAATGGACTACTTGGGAAAGCGTGCGCGTGCCGGCCAGAACATCGGATAAGCCCTCGGCATTATCGCTATGAAGATGCTCGTGCATCGTCGGCCGTCGCAGGTCCGCGTCGACGAGCAGCACACCTGGACGCAGTTTCGACATTGCGGACGCTAGGTGAAACGCAATGGTCGATTTTCCGTCGCCTTTTGAGGGGCTCGTGATGGCGATCTTACGCAGAGGGTCTTTCGATCGTAAGCGCAGGGAGGTGCACAGATGCAAAAATGCCTCGGCCGTAAGCGATCGAATCCACGGTAACGCGCGGTCGCCGGGCCGCGCAAATCGTGGAATCGTAGCGATCACCGGGAGCCCGACAATGCGCGCGACGTCCTCTTCGCTTCGAAGCGTACTTTCGAAAAAATCGGCGGCGAAGACGGCCGCGGTCGCCAAGATCGAGCCCAACACGATGCCCAGAAGCGCGTTCAACTTCACATTTGGCGAAACCGAGGCCGAGGCCGGGACCGCGGCCTGCACGATGGTGACGTCGCTGATGGCGGTCGTCCGGGCGATCTCGGCGTCGTTGAGTTTTTGTTGCAGCGCGGTATAGACGTCGGTTGCCAATTTGGCCTTTTGCTGAAGATAGGTCAGTGTCGTTGCCGTCGACGGAAGGCCCTTGAGTATTCGCGCGTACTGTGTCTGCTGCGCGCGCAAGCCTCGCAGTTGGGCACCGTCGCCGGCAATTTGGGCGCGATAACCGGCGGCTTGCTGCTGTAGTTGCACGTAAATGGGGTTGGAGGCCGATGTCGTCGCGCCGTTCACCGATGCCGGCAATCCGTCAACTTCGCGCTGTAACTCGTCACGCTGTTTTCGCAGTGCGACGACGGCCGGGTACGCATCGGTATAGCTCTGTCGCGCGGTGGCCAGTTGCACTTGTACCGATGCCAATTGCGTCCGTAATTGCAGCAGGGTAGGGTTGGGGTCCGCTGAACGGCTGCTGACGATCGATGCGGGCAGGGAGGATATCTGCCCTTGCACGCTCGCCAGCAGCGCTCGTGCCTGACGGCCGTCGAGTTCGGTAGCGTCGACCTTCGAATCGACTTGTGACGCGCGGGAGACGACGCCGGCGGTTTGAGCGCCGACGTCGACGATGGAGTGGGCGGATTGGAAAGTGGCCAGTGCATCGTTCGCGCGCTTCATGCGTCTTTCGGCTTTTGGGAGTTCGGTTCCGAGAAAAGTGACCGCAGAAGCGGCCTGGAGCCCGACGTAGTCCCGTTCGCGCGATACGAATACGTGCGCGAAATCGTTCGCGATCTGCGCGGAGGTTTGTGGATTGCGCCACTTGACGCTCAATTCCAGAATCGCGGTATTGACCAGCGGCCGCACGTTGACGTGAGCCAGGAGCGCGCCGGGCGATATTTTGAGGTGGAGATCGTCCCCGACCTGCGCGGCAACGGCGTCTTGCTGTATTAGCGCGGCATACGTCTCCGCCGATTCCACTCCGTTCTGCAGCATCAAGGCGTTGAGAATGGGCAAGGCGGTATTGGGGTCGCTTCCATCCGGCGTATTATTCGGGTTTCCGGCGATCAGCTTTGCGCTGGTAGTGTAGGTTTTGGGCGTCAACATGCTGAGTGCGATGACGGCAAGTGCGAACGCAAGGAAGACCGCCAGAAAGAGTCTGCGCCGCTGCAGCAGCACCAGCCAGAGTCGTCGCATCTCACCGAGTTCGCGCAGACTTGGCCCATGGTGCGGTGACGGAGCGAACGACGCCGGCGGCGTTTCTTTAAAGTGTGCGATCACCGTTGCATCATAAAGCCGCACCCGCGCACGACAGAAGTACGCGAGAGCCTAATGCGGAGGTCGAACATCCAAAGTGCTGGGCCCTAGGGCCCTGCCGGTGCGCAGAAGCGACTGCCTACAATCAAGCATGCTGCCCGCGCTACAGGCACCGACGCTTACGCTTCCGCAATCCCATATAAAAGCGGCGCCCGTGGCTTATTCGCGCGGCTGGGTGATCGCGCTGGTTATCGCGGATCTCGCAATGTTCGCGCTCTCGAGTTACCTCGCCGCGCTGATCGGCTTCAGGCATTGGGATTTCGCTCGCGCCGTCAATCGTCTCTGGATCGCGGACGCCGCTTTCATAAGCCTATGGCTCTTGATTTTCGAACGGCTCGGCCTGTATCGGCGGACGTGCGCCCTTTCGATGAAGGACGAGCTCTATTACACGGTCGCCGCTCTGTCGCTCGGCGTCGCACCACAACTCTTGCTCTTTACAATCGTCCCGGGGATCTCGACGTCGCGAGCCGTGCTGCTGCTTTCCCTGGCGCTTTCGATCGCGACGGTGGGGTCGACCCGTGCGGTGCTTCACGGTTTACGCAGGGCGGCGATGCGGCGGCACCGGCGGGTCGCAATCGTGGGAAATCCCGAACGCGTGGCGCGCGCGTTGGAGGCGCTCGACCTGGCCGAAGAATCGTTTCGCCTGGTCATTCCGGTTGCAGACTTGGATTCTACGATTCACGACATAAATCTCACTCGGGACGCAAAGCTCGAGGAAATCGACTGGTTCCGCCAAGCGTGCGAGTGGCATTGCGACACGCTCATCCTCACGGAAATCGTCCCTCCCCGGCTGATGCCGCACATTTTGGAAGTAACCGCCCGCAACCAAATTCGCTTCGCCTTTGCACCGCCGCGCATTCAGCGGCATTCATACGGGCTGGCGCTGCAGACCGACGGCCAGCAGGCGCTGATCGTGCCCTCTCAGTTGCGAAGCTGCACGCCGCGCGCGCGCTTGATGAAGCGAATCTTCGACGTAACCTTCGCACTTTTGGCGCTGATCGTGTTTTCGCCCGTCATGCTTCTGGCCGCCGTCGCGGTTTGCTGGGAGTCGGGCAGGCCGATTTTGTACCGCCAGCAACGCGTGGGTTTCAACGGGAAACTCTTCGACATGTTCAAGTTTCGGTCCATGCGTCGGGACGCCGAATCGGCAACGGGAGCGATCTGGGCAACGCCGCGGGACGAACGCAAGACGCGCGTGGGAGCCATACTGCGACGTTTGAGCTTCGACGAACTGCCTCAATTGTTCAACGTGCTGCGTGGAGACATGTCGCTGGTAGGACCACGACCCGAGCGCCGGACATTCGTGGAAATGTTTCGTTCGGCGTTTCCCCGCTACGACGAACGCCATCTCGTTCGCCCGGGAATCACGGGATGGTCGCAGATTCACATGAAGAGGCTTCTAGAAACCTCCGACGTCGGTGAAAAGCTCGGTTACGACCTGTACTACGTTGAGGAGTGGTCACTATTTCTAGACGTGACGGTCTTGGTGCAGACCGTCGCCGAATTTCTGTTTCATCGTGCGGGTTAGGTTGGGTCCCATGGTTGCGACGACGTCGCTCCAGCAAATTGCGAGAGCCTTTCCGCTCGACTGGTCGATGCGACGCCGGTACCGGCTTTGCGATACGACCGCGCGCGAGCTCGGCTCCTACTATATCCGGTGGGCCGGCGATCGCGGCGCGTTGGGTGAATGGTGGGATGGCGCGCCGCTGGATGGCGACGGCGTTTTGCTGAGCCGGCCCCAACGTGTCTATCACGCGACGCGCATCGCGCAGTATGCTCTCGAGCAACATGCGCGCTTTTGCGAAACGTCCGATCCCGAAGCGGCCCGCGCCTTTGTCGCGCAAGCGCGGTGGCTTCGAGACAATCAAGTCTCGCGCAATGGAATACCGGGGTGCTACCCATTTGCTTTCGGGTGGCCGGCATACGGAGCCAAGCCCGGCTTTCTGTCGGCAATGACCCAAGGTGAGGCGATCTCCGTGTTGTTGCGCGCGTACCAGCTCTTCGACGATTCCAGATATTTGCAAGCTGCGAAGCTCGCCGCGACCCCCTTTCGGCGCGACGTCGTCGATGGCGGCGTCGCCTGGAGGGCGCGCGAGGACGTCTTTTTGGAAGAGGCCGCGTGCGCACCGCCGAGTCACATTCTCAACGGTTGGATTTACGCGCTTTGGGGACTTTCGGACCTCGCGCGCTGCTGGGACGGCGCATGGGTTGCGGACGTCTACGGCCGGAGCCTCCAGACGCTTGGGCGGCGCTTGCCGCTGTACGACTGCGGTCACTGGTCGTACTATAACTTGCTCGCCAGCCGAACCGGCTTTCGTAAATTCGCTACTTTGAAGTACCACGCGTTCCACGTCGCGCAATTGCGCGTGCTCGCCTCGATGTCGGGTGAGCCGGCGTATGAAGCGACGGCAGCGCGGTGGGAATCGTATGCGAATTCGTTTGCGAACCGGGCGCGCGTTTGGGGCAATGCAGCGGCATCTCTCCCGGCATATCTGCTGACGCACGCCGACACGGTTCCCGGCGGGGCCAGGAGCATCGTGTGATGGGCGTGCGCGTGCTGCACGTAATTTCCAGTCTGAAGGGCTATGGTGCCGAACGCCAAGTATTGAACCTTTTGCCGCTATTGGGCAACGAGCAGGTCGACGTCGGTGCGCTGGCCGTCTACTCTTCGCCCCTAAGCGATGAGGAGCGCTGCCGTCTCAAAGTTCCGTCCATCGACGTCGGCCGCCGCAGCCGCAAAGACTACACGTTCGTGCTGCGCCTGGTTCGAGAGATCAGGCGATTCAAGCCGGACATCGTGCACACGCATACCCACGTCGGTAAGTACTGGGGCGGCCTCGCCGCCAAAGCGGCCGGCGTGCGCCGAATCGTGCACACCGAACATAATCCGTGCGATCCGCGCCGCAACGTTCTCGAGCGCGTCGTCGATCGCGTGCTGCACGCCGTAACCGACCGGGTCGTTACCTTTCTCTCCGAACAGCGCCAGGTTCTGTCGAGAGTCGACGGCGTGGCTCTTGAGAAGATCGCGATAATTCCCAACGGGCTTGCTGCGTCGGAGTTCGTAACCAACACCGACTGTAGCGCCGTCCGGCTTTCGCTCGGCGTGCGAGAGGACGAGTTCGCCGTGTTGTTGATTGGCCGGCTCGAGCATCAGAAGAACCAGCAGCTGGCGCTTCGTTCGCTTAAGGAAGTCAACGCGTCATTGCGCCGGCGCATTCGTCTATTCTTGCTGGGAACGGGCTCCTGCGAGGCCGCCTTGCGCTCGTTGACCGCAGAGTTGCATCTTGAGGAAAACGTTGCGTTTCTCGGCTACCGCAAAGATGTAAGCTCGTTGCTGTCGTGCTCCGATCTGCTCCTGATGACCTCGCTCTTCGAAGGTATGCCGCTGGCGCTGATCGAGGGCATGCTGGCTCGAGTGCCGATTCTGAGCACACCCTGGATCGGTGCGCGCGGCATGCTCGGAAACGGGCGCTACGGTTTTATCAGCCCGGACTTCGAGCCGCGGACGTTGGCCGTTGAAATGGAACGCGCACTCTGCTATGAAGGCGGTCGCGCTGCGGTTGCGCGTCGCGCGCACGAACGGGCACGCTCCGAGTTCGACATTCGGCGAATGGCCGATGCGTACCGAGCCCTGTATCTCGACATTACGAAAGTGCCGCGTGTAACGTGAACGTTTTGATCCTAACGCATTTTTATCCGCCGGAACCCTGTGCGGCCAGTAACCGCACCGCTGCGGTGGCGCGGGGGTTATACCGGGCCGGTCACGGCGTCAGCGTCGTTACGGGGTTCCCGAGTTTCCCCACCGGACGGGTACCGGCGCGGTATCGCGGCAGACTGTTCTCTCGCGAAAGCGACGACGGCATTCGCGTGACGCGATTGTGGAATTTCGTCTCGCCGGTCTGCTCCTCGCGCAATCGCTTGCTCAACTGGGGAACCGCGGCGCTGGCGACGTTGCTCTACGCGCTGTGGACGTTCGAGAAAGTCGATGCGGTGTACGCGTCGAGCCCTCCCATCACCCTGGCGCTGCCGAGCATCGTAGCCAAAATCAGGCATCGCTGCCGGCTGGTCGTAGACGTGCGCGACGCGTATCCCGAAGTTGCGGTCCGCATGGGCATATGGCGACCGAACGGTCGCATTACCAGGCTGGTCGGGAACGTCGCCCGCGTACTGTATGGATTCGCCGACGCGATCGTGTGCGTAACGCAAGGCGTCGGTCGCGAGGTGCTGGAGCGTGGGGCTGCCGTGGCAAAGGTTTGCGTCGCTGCCAACGGATTCGACAGCGTTGCGACGGACGCAAAACATCCATTCGCGCGAGCGGACGGTGCGTTTGTCGTTGCGTTCGTCGGCAATATGGGTCTTGCTGCCGGCACGGGGCTCATTCTGGACGCAGCGGGACGTTCGCGCGGCGCCTCGGGGATGCATTTCGTACTCGTCGGCGATGGGTCTGACTACGAGACTCTTCGACGACGAGTCCGCGACGAGTCTCTCGATAACGTGCATCTTTTGGGCGCCTTACCGCGGGAGGCCGCGATGGCCGTCTTGCGCGACGCCGACGTGTGCGTGGTTCCCCTGCGCCGCGACATCGTCGATAGCTTACCGACCAAAATGTTTGACGCTCTCTGGTCCGGCTGTCCTCTGCTTGTCGCCGCGAACGGAGAGGCCCGGCAATTCCTGGAGCGGTCGGAGGGTGGTTGGGCGATACCGCCCGAGGATCCCGACGCAA
The DNA here is from genome assembly GCA_036559125.1 of Vulcanimicrobiaceae bacterium. Classification (GTDB taxonomy): domain Bacteria; phylum Vulcanimicrobiota; class Vulcanimicrobiia; order Vulcanimicrobiales; family Vulcanimicrobiaceae; genus JALYTZ01. The sequence goes on along the minus strand of DATBTT010000037.1, from coordinate 15,541 downwards.
TGGCTACGGCGCTCGCGGCGATTCGGCTCGTTCCATTACAGCGTGCCGAGCGCGCTCGCAAGGGACGGGCATACGTCCAGCGGCACTACGATCGCGCACGAAACGTGGAAGCAATCGTCAGCGTCATCGAACGCGCATGCACCAGCCGGCATTCAAAATCTGTCGAAGCGGTAAGCGGGGATCGAGCATAGATGCTACATCAAGCTACGGAACGGCGTTCGCTGCAAACCATCATCGCGCTGCTTCCGTCGGCGCGATTGACGGCCAAGATTTTCGTGGGGCGCATTTCGCGCATCCGCCCGCTCGAATCGGATGCAATCATCGTCGACGTCGGCGCCTCCGCGGGGCCGTTCTTGATCGAGTGCGCGCGACTTGGATATCGAGCCGTGGGCGTCGAACCGTGGGAAGAAGCGCGCACGACCGCTCGCGCACTCGCCTCGCACGAAGGCATCGCTATCGAGCTGCTGGACGGCGTTGCCGAACTGCTACCGCTACCGTCCAATTCCGTGGACGTCGTGCGCGCCAACAGCGTCATCGAACACGTGGTCGATGCGCAGCACGCGTTCGATGAGGCGTACCGGGTACTCAAACCGGGCGGGATTTTCTGGTTCTCGACGGCAAGCAGCCTCTGTCCGCGGCAGGCGGAAATTCGCGGGTTTCCCGCGTTCGGATGGTATCCGAACGCGCTCAAACTACGCATCATGCGGTGGGCGGCGAGCCGCCGTCCGGAGCTGATCGGTCATACCTCGTTTCCGGCAATCCATTGGTTTACGCCGTGGAAGGCGCGGCGCATGTTGCGTGCGGCCGGATTCGGTCGCACGTACGATCGTTGGGACCTGCGCCAAACCGGCGAGGGCGGCCGGATGCACGCTGCGCTGATTCGCGTCATTCGATCTTCGCGCGCGAGCAAGTTAGCCGCGGACATCGCGGTTCCCGCGTGCTCCTACGCGGCCGTCAAGGACTGCGCTTCCTGAACCTGGCCCCGCACCGGGAGAACGTCGGGACCGGGCGCGGTGGCCAGGGAACGCAGTTGCGCGGCCATTGCAAATATGAGCCACGCGTACTTGTACGTGAACAGATCGATGAACATCGCGGTGACGAAAAGACCGAGAAGGGCACCCTCCAGTAGGACGCGATAGTCGTACAGCGGATGCGACGGTCCGATGACGCGCAGCGCGGAAAATTGTGCGAACCAAAACCCCAGCAATAGCAGCAAACCGACGATGCCGAGCTCTACGGCGTAGTGCAAGATAACGTTGTGGGCGGGACTGGTCCAGCCGTTCGTGTAGCTTTGATACACGCCGAGGTAGAATCGATCGTAGGCAGTAGGAAAACTCGCGATCCCGTACCCTTTTAGCCAATTGTGCTTAAAGGCGATCCAGCCGACGCTCCAGATAGACGTTCTTCCGGCTCCTCCGCTCGATAAGGCGTCGTTGAAGCGCGCCCACATGGACGACGGCTGCGCCATAGCGCCGACGACGCCGATCGCGATGAGAGCGAGCAATTGCAGACGGTACCGCGTGCGCCACAGGTAGTAAACGATGATGACGCCAAGCGCCACGATCGCTTCGCGCGAGCCGCTCAATGCGATTGCGGATACCATGAGAATCACGCCTGCCATACTGGCGAATTTTAGCGTGAGCCACTGCGTTCGAAGACCGAAAATAACTAGAGCCGCCAGCGGGAATAAGAGAGCGTCGGCAAATTGATTTGGGTCGATAAACGTATTGCCGACCTGAACGACCAATCGATGCAAGAGGGAATTGGCTGTCGCCGGGTTCTGATAAAACACGTGCGCGCCGTACGCGGCCGAAACCACTCCGCTGACTACGACGATAAACATGAGGACTCGAAATTCTCGCACCTGCAACGGCGTTATCGCGAGTGCGCAGTAGAGCAGCGCGAGACCGAAATATGGTTGCAGGCCATTGAACGAAGCGAGCGGATCCTGCGACCAGGTCACGCTCAGCGTCATCCACAGCAGTAGCGCACCTAAGAGCAGCAGCGCCTTGGGGGGATCGACGATGCGGCGAATGCGCACGCACCAAAACAACAGCGCAAACCCCGATATCATTCCGAGCAATTTCGTCAGGGTGCCGGACCCCGAAAAGTTCAGCAGATTGTCGAACGGGATCAGCAGAACGTACAGCGCGTACGGGAAAACCATGGGACGGACGACCGTCGCATAGGCCGCGAACGGAAGCAATCCCAACGCACACGCGAGTGCGATGCGCGCCGGCGATCCGCCGGCGAGCAATACCGCGCAGATCGCTAGCCCGGCGGCTACGATACCGTAGAACGCGGCGGTCCTCATACCTTTGACCGTAGCTCGATCGTCCCGGCTTCCGGGAGAGCCCTAGGGCCCCGCGAACGTGTCTCCGGTCCTGTTGGAACGGCGGCTTCACGCCGATATCATGGATACAAAGTCCCATTTGGAGCCCTATGTGAGCTGCATACGATTTCCGGCTCGATTGCTCGTTTTAGCCTTGGGCGCCGCCGTCGCGGCGGGATGCGGCGGTGGCGGGGGAAGCGCCGCGGCGCAATCGTCGACGCTCCCACCGGTAACCGGTCCGGATTCCTCGCCCATGCCGTCGCCTGCGCCCTCCGCACCGGCAACGACGCCCTCCGCGCCGCCCTCAATCTCGCCCACCCCCGTTTCGCCACCCTCACCAACATCTGCACCAACGGCAACTCCAATGCCGCTTCCAACTCCAATGCCGGCTCCAACTCCAACGCCGGCTCCAACGCCGACCCCGGCGTCCGCGCCGGGCAATGGCGCGAACGTCGCAGATTACCAAGGGTGCCCCATTTTTACCGCCGGCGATTGGTATAATGCGCCAGTTACCAGTGCGGCCGTGGATCCGGATGATGCGGCCTATATCGGCTCGATGATCCAAGCCGGCAATACGTCCGGTTTTTGGGCGTCTACCGGCGTCGAGTTTATCAACATCGCCAACGGTAGCACGTCGATGACGACCGTGCATCCGAAAGTGGCGTGGCACTCGTTTCCGGTTGCCTATCCATGGGCCGCATCGTACAAGATCGAACCGCTGAGCGACGCGCACGCGATGGTCCTGGACACGGCCACGTGCCATATATACGAATCCTACGGCACGACGTATTCCGGCGGCGCGCTGTCGGCGTACAGCGGAGCAAACTGGAATACCACGCAGCCGTTTGTTTCGATGCGGGCCGGATCGCCGTCGGCGATGGCATCCGGTTTGTCCATCTTTGCCGGCATGGTGAAATGGGAAGAAGTCCAGAGCGGCACCGTCAATCACGCCCTGAACTGGGCCGCGACGGCGCACGCAGTTTCGCAATGGGGCTTCGTCAGTCCGGCAAGTTCGACCGACGGCCTGTCGTTTACCGGAAGCAGCTCCTATCAATTGCCCTACGGCGCGCATCTCCGACTGAAAGCTTCGTTCGATACCGCGCGGCTAGGACCGCAGGCGAAGATCGTCGCCCAGGCAATGAAGACCTACGGAATCTACTTGAGCGATACCGGTTCGAGCGGCAACGCGCTCTATTTCGCAAACGCGCTCGACGGAAGCGATCCGTGGAACCCAAGCGACCTCAGCACGCTTGGAACCATCCATATCTCGGACTTCGACGTATTGAAGCTTCCCCCGATGCAGCGAGTACCGGGGCACTAAGTTAGCGCGAACCTACCGATACGCGGCGCTGCAACAATCGCACGTCGGACCGATAGAAGTGTCGCTCCGAGAGCGTCCTGTAGTTGCGCGCGACGTAGCTATCGAGCACGCCGCACCCAAAGTCGATGTTGAGCGCGTGACAAAAATCGCCCGTAACAAGCCACATTGTAGCGGGTTTGCCGCCGACCGCCGCTAACGAGCGATCGATCTGCGCGGCGTTGCGTAGAACGAACCGGTCGATGTCGTAGGTGCGAAAATCCACATTCGTGGGAACCGCGACTATCGGATTGGCGCCTCTGTAGTAGTACGCAAACGGGACCGCGTTCTCGGCTTCGAAAATCACGATCGGCTGGCCCGGCCGCTCGCGCGTGCTGATGTATGCGTTGACGCGCGCCCAGTCGCCGATCTTGGCCATCGGCCGGTATGCAGCGTACAGAGACGCGATGGAACAGCACAAAAGCACGACGCTCCAGATGGCTACCGCGCGCTCTCTGGACGGCCGGCGCAGCACGGTGAAGGCCGCATACGTCGAGATAACGACCGGTGTAAAGAGCACCGCACCGTGGCGGTTGAGCACGTGTTCCTTCGCAGCATACACGACGGCCGAGAAAATGACGAATGCGATGGCGGTCATCGCCGGCAGCGTTGTTGCCGGGCGCTCCGTGAATGCTCGCCGAAACACTACCGCGGCGATGGCGGCACCTACGACGGCGACCGCGTAGAGCATCCTGGGCGACGACAGGAACCCTAAGGGAAACGCGTACTGGATCGCGATTTCTGCGAGAATCGTTGCCGACTGCAATGGGTTGGAAGGTGACGTAAACGACCCACGAAAGTTGGCAAGCTGCGCGGGTAACACGAACAACATCGGCACGAAGGCGAGCGCCGCGATCGATTCGATTCCAACGTAGCGTAAGATCGCGACCCGTTTTCGCGTAGCGAGCAGCAATAGACCCTGCGCGAGGATCAAAAAGACGAGGTAGTACTGCGTATAAGCCGCGACGATGCTCAGGGCGCCGTATGCAAGCGTCGCCCGCCGAGAACGCGCGCGCGCGAGGAACCCGTCGTAAAACGTAAGTAGCAGCGACGTCGATAGCAAAACCACGAGCGCGTACAGCCGAATCTCGAGCGCAACCCAAATCAAGAATGGATTGAGCGCAACGACGAATGTAACCCATACGGGCGATATGCCCGGTGCGTAGCGGCGCACCAGTTGGGGAACCAAATAAACTGTTGCCGCGACGCACAGCACCGAAAAGAGGCGTGCGAATCCGAAAGAGCCGTTTATATGGCGCCAAAGCGATAGAAACAGAAAATACAACGGTGCATTCTGTTCGAAAAATATCGATTGGTGCAGCGCGTACGCGATCCCGCGCCCCGTGGTGTCGAGCGTATATGCGTCGTCTTGCCATACGTTGAGCAAAAACGCAAGCGGAAAGGTAAACGCCAGATTGAGCGCAGCCGCCCGGCCTCCTATCGCCTGCAACGACGGCCGGCGCTGCGATTCTGCGGCTGCGAGCGTCATCCTGAACCGGTTGCGAGATCCGCATCGGGCGCGCGATACGCGAACGCGAGCGCGGCGCAGGCGAAGGAGAAGAAAAGCAGAGCCCCCCAGGTGGGTAACTTCGGAACGAGGACGCGCGGACCTGAGGAACTCAACGCAGGGTCGGAGCGTATGAACGATTCCCAACTCGCCGACGCTAACGATCGTTGGGTAACGGTCTGCGGCGGCGTCGGCGAAGGTTGCGCGGCGCCGATCGGCAAGGTTCGCAGTCCGGCCAGAACCAAGACGCATAGAAGAGCCGCACTCACACCCAATTCTAGGCGCTTTACGAGTCGCGGTTCCGGCCACCCGAAGGCAACGAAACAGAAGAGGGCTAGCGGGCTCGCGATTAACAGCAGACGGCTGTCGAGCGCCGAAAACCAAGGAACCGCAAGGGCTGCGGCGGTGGCAAGGAACAGGACTCGCATGCGACCCTGGAACGAACAACCGATTAAGAGCGCGGCCGGCAACGCGGCTGCGATTTGAATCTGGTGCTCGTACGATCCGCCGACGAGCACGATCGCCGTCGGAAGAAGCACGAGTACGGCTTGGTCTGCGAGCTTGCGGGCTATGCGCGCGGCGGCGGCCAGCCCAACGATAAGCATGATTCCGTAGCTGATCGTTCCCGCGCGCGTTGCAAGCGAGTCGGGCGCGCCGAAATAGTGCGCGAACCATGTGAAACTAAATTGATCGGCGGCGGTTACTTCCGAGAGTGCCTGTCCCGGGAGAACGTCGGTAAAGTATTGCAGCGCCAGCGGCCACCCCAAGACCGCAACGTGCGTAGCTCCAATGAGCGCGAGACAAATACCCATCGCCGCGCGACCGCGTGGCACGAAGATGAGAACGCCGAGCACCGCCGGGAGTCCGAGCTGCGGCTCGATCAATGCGATCGCGGCGGCTACCGCGGCCGGCCAATAGCGTTCTTTGCGCAGGAAATACGCGCTGCAGATCAGCGCCGCGATGGCGATTGGCGGTAGCTGACCCCAGGTGATGCTCAACATCGCGTCGGCGAGAAAGAGGATGGCGAAAACGGCAACGGTCCGAAGGCGCGTCATTCGCGCGAGCAGTACGGCAGAGACGACCAAAGCAACGCATTCAATGATAAGCCACGCGGCTTTCGCCGCCCAGAACGGCGCCAGCGAGAGCAGCGCGAAAATTGCGAGGGAATAACCGGGCAACGGCGCCGGCTCGGCAACGACGTCCGGTAGGTAGCCCGAGCGCTCGACACGCTTTTCACACGTACGAAGCGGCTCGACCGCGTACGGATCGGCTCGGTTATGGAGCGCTTTCCCCGCGCAATAAAAGATCCCAAAATCGTACGCCGGATAGAGATCGAAATTTCCGTGGCCGATGCGCCCGGAGAACTGGAACAGAGCAAAGACGCATACCGTGGCAAGAAGCACTGCGACGGTGGATTTCATGTCAATTCATTTTGTGGTCCGAATCAATGCCGGGGGCAGGGCCGAAACGACCGCGGAGGGGACTTTGGGCCCTGCTGCGCGGTACCGAGGATGCGGCGTTGAGGCGGCCGCGGTCTATTCTGGGAGCGGGCAACGCGGTATGCTCGCCAAAGAATGAGAGTCGCCTTCATTACATCGCACTTTCCCTTCGACGGGAAAGAGTCGTTTCTGTGTGCGGAGTTGGAGCAACTTGCGCGCGAATTCGAGGTGACGATCGTTCCCGCCGTATCTGCAATGCGACACAACTCCTTTCCACGGTTCGAGCGTGCCAGCCGGCAAACGCGTCCGCCTTTTTCGATACGCACCCTTGGGGACGCGTTCCAGGAATTCGTGCGAGACCCGGTGGCGGCTACGCGTGCGCTGTGGGCTGTGGTTTGCGGTCCGCGAAGCATCCGTGCCACGTTTCGGAATATTCTCATCTATCCTAAAGCCTTAGCCGTCACGCGCCAGCTGCGCGCGCAAGGCGTCAATCACATTCACGCCTATTGGCTGTCGACTCCGGCGACGATCGCATACGTGGCCTCGCGACTGACCGGTATACCCTGGAGCGCCACCGGACACCGCTGGGATCTAGTCGACAGCAACATCAGCTCGTTGGGGCGACCGCGCGCCGGTTTTCTCACAACGGCCGCGTTCGTTCGAACGATTTCCGAAGAGGGTCGCCGGCTCGTCGCCGGCTCGTTTGGAAGCGGCGGCTCGCCGAAGATCGTCGTCGCGCACCTCGGGGTGCGGGTTTCGTCGCTCGCCCCGCAGCGCGCAGCGCACGGCGCGCATCTGCGCCTCGCGTGCATCGCCAGTTTCGTGCCGGTCAAAGGTCACGCCTATATGCTTGCCGCGCTGCAAAAAGTCAAGCGAGAAGGGATCGGATTTAGCTGCGCGATGTTCGGCGTGGGACCGTTGCGCGACGCGCTTGCGAGAACGATTGTCAAGCTAGACTTAGGCGATTGCGTGGAAATTGTCGCACAGCTGCCGCATGCGGAGTTGGTGCGTAAGCTCGCCGAAGGCGAGTTCGACGTCGCAATTTTGACCAGCGTCGACAACGGACCAAAAGAGTGCGAGGGGATTCCGGTGTCGCTCATGGAGGCAATGGCGGTGGGCATTCCGGTCATAGCAACGCGCTCGGGGAGCGTGGGCGAACTCGTAGACGACGGTAACGGCATTCTCGCCGACCCGAAGGACGTCGACGCAATTGCCGCGGCGGTGACGGCGCTTGCCGCCGATGCCGGTTTACGTCGAACGTTGGGAAACCGCGCACGCGCGCGAATTGCAGCCGGCTTCAACGTCGAAAAAACCGCTGCGATAGTGGCACGGCTTATCGCCGAGAGCGCGGCAACTTCATCGTACGACTACCAGCGTCAAGATAAGCGTGGGAATCAAGACGATCGCGCCCGTGCGTAAGAAACGCCACGCCGTGACCTCGACGCCCTCGCGACGAAGTGCGACGAGCCAAAGGATCGTCGCCAGCGATCCGGTCACAGAAAGATTTGGCGCGAGATCGACGCCGATCAATGTCGCGTGCACGATGTGCGCCGCAGGCGCCGAATTCGAAAGTGCGATACCCGAGATCAGACCAACCGGCAGATTGTTCAGAACGTTGCTCCCGAGTCCCACGACGGAGCCGACCAGCAAATTTCCGAATACCGGAGCGAGCGTCTGGGCGTAGCTTAAAAAGGCGGTGGCCGCTCGCAGCGCTCCGCTCCGATCGAGCGCGGCCACGATAACGAAGAGACCGCCGACCAAAGGAACGACGGTCCAGGAGATGTGTTTGAGCACGAGCGCGGGCGCGTTACGATCCGCAAAGGCGACGGCTGCGATGCTGCCCAGACCCAGTGCGAGCGTCGTGATGCCGATCGGCATACCGAGCCACGCCACCGTCACGAGGACGATCGACGCGATCGATACCGCCGCGAGGGCTACCTTACCGCCGCGAGATAGTCCGCCGTCCGCGCCGTCTTTCAGAAACGTTCCGCGCAACGACGCGCGCGAGTCGAGATAGAGGAAGAAGAACGTGCCGGCGATGGCGACGATCGACGGAATACCGAATGCGTCGATCCACGTTCGCAAGAGCGGAAGGTGGCTGGCGAAAACGACCAGATTTGCCGGATTCGAAATAGGGAGCACGAAACTCGCTGCATTCGCGATGAAGGCGCAGACGAATAAATACGGCAACGGTTTCACGTTCGTGCGCGCGAGCGCGGCATAGACCGCGGGCGTGAGGACGACGGCGGTCGCGTCGTTGGACAGCAGTGCGGTCACGACGATGCCGACGAGATAGACGAGCGCGAAGAGACGGAACTGCGACCCGCGTGACGCCCGCAGCGCGGCCGCTGCCGCCCAGGCGAACAACCCTTCCGTGCGCGCGATTTCGGCCAGTATCATCATGCCGATCAGGAAGAGATAAATGCCGGTCCCGCGTTCGAGCGCGCTCAGAGCCGAACGCCAAGGCAATAATCCGAACGCAACGAGCGCCGCAGCACCTGCCACCGCCCAGACGGCTTCGTTGATTTTTTTTGGCCGAATGAATATCGTAACGATCACCGCGGCGCTGATGACCCAGATTGCGGCGGATGCCGGCGCGACGATCGAAGCGATGCAAGCCCCCTTTATCTAAGCTCGCCCGCATTTTACGCGGACGCACAAAAGCCCCCTTGTACCGGGGGCTTTTGCGCCATTACGGAAGTGGATCGCGTAGTAACGGTGTGCTGTTAGTGTCCCGGTACTCGCTGCATCGGGGGAAGCTTCAATACGTCGAAGTCCGAGATGTGGATGGTTCCGAGCGTGCTGAGGTCGCTTCGGTTCCACGGATTGCTACCGTTGAGCGCGTTTGCGAAATAGAGCGCGTTACCGCTCGAACCGGTATCGCTCAAGTAGATTCCGTAGGTCTTCATTGCCTGGGCGACGATCTTCGCCTGCGGTCCTAACCGCGAGGTATCGAACGAAGCTTTCAGTCGGAGATGCGCGCCGTAGGGCAATTGATAGGAGCTGCTCCCCGTAAACGGCAAGCCGTCGGTCGAACTTGCCGGACTGACGAAGCCCCATTGCGAAACCGTGTGCGCCGTCGCGGCCCAGTTCAGGGCATGATTGACGGTGCCGCTTTGGACTTCTTCCCATTTCACCATGCCGCCGAAGATGGACAGGCCGGAGGCCATTGCCGACGGCGATCCCGCCCGCATCGAAACGAAGGGCTGCGTGGTATTCCAGTTTGCTCCGCTGTACGCCGAAAGCGCGCCGCCCGAGAAACTTGTGCTGTACGATTCGTAGAGATGACACGTGGCAGTGTCCAGCACCATCGCGTGCGCGTCGCCCAACGGCTCGATCTTGTACGACGACGCCCACGGATACTGCACCGGGAATGAATGCCAGGCGACTTTCGGATGCACGGTCGTCATCGACGTGCCGCTAGTGGCGACGTTAACGAACTCGACGCCGGTCGAGGCCCAGAAGCCCGGGGTGTTGCCGGCCCGCACCATCGAGTTGATATAGTTCGCGTCGTTCGGATCCACGCTCGCGTTGGTAATTGGAGCGTTGTACGGACCGCCGGCGGCGAATATCGGGCAACCTTGGTAGTGCGCGACGTTCCCGCTGCCGCTCGGAATTGGCGCTTGCGTCGGTGCCGGCGTCGGCACGTACGTAGCGACGGGCGACGGCTTGGGAACCGGCGCGGCAGTTGGACGGTTCGTTGGCGCGCTACTGGGAGCGGGCGCGGCAACTCCGGAGGTAGCAGCGGCGTAATGGCTCGTCACTTGTGCCGCGGTGAGTGCCTGATTGGCGTAGACCGCGACGTCGTCGATCGTGCCTTTGAATGCCGGATCGCTCAAACCGGCGTCGTCGCCGATAGCGAGTCCGTAGCCGCGAACGTATCCGGTCAAGGATCCGGCTTTGGTGCGGCTGGCAACTAGCGAGCCGTTAAGATACAAGCGTGCCGTGGATCCGTCGAAGGTAGACACGATGTGGTAGGTCGTGTTCGCCTTGAGCGCGGACGGAGACGCGATCACGAGCACGCCGCTCGACAGGTAGAACTGCGCCATGAGCTTGCCATTGACGAAATATACATCATAGGGTGCGTATCCGCGATCCGTCCCGTATGCCGCCGGCACGGTGTAATTTGCCGGCGTCGTCGGGAAACGCAGAAGAAGCTCGAGCGAGACGGCCTTGGATGGTTGGAGTTTGCTGCTCTGCGGGAACTTCACGATGCCGGCCGATGACCGGATGCCGGGGAAATCCATCGCGGCGTCGTTCGTGGAGGCCACGAGGCTCGCGGCGTTCTTCACCACCGATGAGCCGACCGCGCCGCTGAGGCGGTTCGCGGTTGCGTCCGCAGCGGAGGCGCCGGTGTCGTCGAGCCGATAGTAGGCGCTTGGCCGATCGTTTGAAATTGCCGTTGCGAACCCGGAGCTCGCCGTTTGGTTTCGCGCCTGGCTCATCTCCGAGGGCGCTTGGCTGGGTGCTTGGCCCGGGGTTTGGTCCGACATCGATGAGGTGGGGAGTTGGGGTGGGGTCACGCCGCCGCCGGTAGAACTGCAGGCAGCGAAGGCGGCCGCGGCGATCGCGAACGGAAGCGATCGAAGGGCATTAGGAAATAAACGCTTGTTTTTGTGAAACAATACAACCTCTGAGCTTTGGCAGATTTTAAGCACGGGCTGAAACGAGTGTGCGAAGCACTTCGAGGTTAGAATCAGCGCCGGTAGTCGCGTTGAGTTTTACGCGTCAGACTTTGTGTCGGACACGACGCATCCAACCTTTAGGACTTTATAACTACTCTCCTCTAGACATTTTGCCTACACAGGAGACGTCAAAGGGCCTGCTTGTATGCTAGCAAATGCGGGCGATAAGAACCGCGACATCGTCGTGATAACGACCGCGGCCGAACCTCTCGGCTTCGGCAAGAAGACTGCGCATTTGCTCTTCGACGCTCAGGCGTGCATGCGCATCCACGAACGATACCAGCCGTTCGATTCCGAAAAAGTCGTTATCGCGCCGCGCTTCGGTGATACCGTCGGTTGCGGCGAGAATAATAGTCCCCGGCTGCACGGCGACAAAATCTTGTTTGAACAAATGGTGTTGATCGTCGAACACGCCCACCAGCGGCGCGGTTGGAGCAAGGGTACGCGCGGGCTCACCAGGCTGTTTGATGACTACCGGTTCGTGTCCGGCATTTGCGTAGGTCATAATGCGGCGCGTGGGATCGAGAATCCCAAAAAACACGCTTGCAAACGCTTCACTACGCTCGAACGCGTTATTTTCCAAAAACAGCCGGTCCAAGGATCGCAGAACCTTTTCCGCCGTGAGGCCGTGCGAGGCATACGACCGCAACCCATATTTGATCATTGCGGCGTGAACCGCTGCCCGCACACCCTTGCCGGAAATGTCCGCGATCGATAATGCGACCGCGTCGTTGTCGAAGTGGTAGACGTCGACGATATCGCCGCCGGTCGGTCCGGTCGCCAATTTATATCCGACCGCGTAATCGATACCCGACACGGTATGGACCGACTGCGCGAATAAGTGTTCGACCAGCACCTGGGCGGCGGTGTCGACCTCGACGAGGCCGTGAAAATCGGGCGCGAGCTGCGTGGCATCGCCGTCCGGCTTGTCAGACTCAAGCGGCTGCGCTTCGGGCTCGTCGGAAATCGCCCGGGTGGAAATGGGCTGTTGCTCTGTCACGTCGGCCATCCGTCACTTTCGAACGTCGCCATTCGCGAAATCGTTGCCCTTTCATGGCGCCTTCACGGAAGATATACGCGCCGCCTCGTATCCGGGGCCGTCGATTTCCACAGAGGGAGGCGATCTATCCACCGCTTCTTGTATATCCACAAACAGTAATTTGGTGATATACTGAACCTTGTGGAAAACGTGGCGGTAAGGCCCGGAACGACGAGGAATTGGGTGCTAGCTCACGTTTTTCCGGAGGGTCTGAGATGAATAACCATCGGGTTGGTTTGGCACTGGGTATCATGGCAATGCTGGTCGCGCTGGGAACGGGCGTGCCGCGCGCCGCGAGCGATCCGGGATTTGAACTGGCGCGGATGATCGCGAACGAAAATGGGTTCGGGAACACGATCGTGCTTCTGGGAAAATTGCCAAAGGGAGCCGGGGGCGTGCCGACGCCCGCGGACGGCGTCTTGGTCGGCAGCGTTTCGGATGACGCGGCCCCGGCGGCGGTTCGCCAATTCATCGGCTCGCGATTCACGATCTTTTACAAGACCTCGGGTCGGGACGCGTTCGCGGCGTACGCCAAGGTGTTGGCGAAGTCGGGGTGGGCCACCGCAAAGGCATCGCCGGACTCCTTGAAGACCGGCGGCTTCGTGGATTCTGCGACGTCGGGCGGCAACGATGCGACGTATTGCGATGCGCGAGCCCGAACGCTCACGCTGCGAGTGCCGCCGGACATGCCGGACGAACTTGCCGTTACGGTAGCGCAGGCGCCCCCCGATGCGACGCTTTCTCTGTGCTCGGCGAGCGGCGGCATTCAAAATCTGTTGGGGCTGGCCGGGCAGTTGCGTGCGCCGCTGCCCGAACTACGCGCGCCGGCAGGCGCGCACATGGACACCGCCTCACCATTCACGGGACCGTTTCAAAGCGCGACGGCGTATCTCAAAACCAATTTGGGCGCGGCTGCGCTGCTGACGAGCTTCGAATCGCAATTTACGGCACAGGGATGGACGGCTGAGGGCAAGGAAGCCGGCACCGGGCTCGCCTCGCAGAGCTTTGCCCACAGCAAAGGCGGTAAAGTCGATTGGCGCGCCGTCCTGACCGTCGAACGAGTCGGTAACGTCGATTACGCGTACATGACCGCGGCCCGGGAGTTTAGTGAGTAGCTACATTCCCGCCGACCCGAGTATCGCCGAATTTGCCGCTTACCTGCGACTGGAACGCGGACAATCCCCGCGTACCAGCGAGGAATACGCTCGGGACATCGAGCTTTTCGGGACATTCCTCGAGCCGGGTCATCCGAAGACAGCTCCCTTCTTCCGCTTAACCGAAACGACCGTGTCGGACATCCGACGGTTCATTATGGACCTTATGGGGCCGCGCAAATACAGCGCCGTTTCGGTCCGGCGCAAGATCGCGGCGCTGCGCTCGTACTTCGAATTGCAAAAACGCGAGGGCCGCCGCGCGGACAACCCGGCAGCATCGGTCCCGCCTCCGAAGGCGCCCAAACGCCTGCCGCAAGTCATGTCGGAGCCGGAGGTGACGCGCTTGCTGAAGACCCGCCCGGCTGCGGGGAAAACCGAGTTTCAGCTTCGGCGCGACATCGCGATCATGGAACTGCTCTACGCGAGCGGAATCCGCCGCGCGGAACTGGTGGGATTGAATTTAAGCGACGTCGATCTGGAACGCCGGGTCATGCGCGTTATAGGAAAAGGTAACAAGCAGCGCATGGTGTTTCTCAATCAAGCCGCGGCCGATGCGATTCGGATTTATCTCGTGCAGCGCCCGCGCACGGTCGACGAAGCGCTTTTTCTGAGCCGCCGTAAGACGCGGCTGTCGCATCGGCAGGCATGGGTCGTCTTTCGCGAGTTCGCGCAACTCAGCGGATTGCAAAAGCACGTCACGCCGCACGTGATGCGTCACTCTTTTGCCACGCATCTTCTCGAAAACGGTGCCGACATCGTCACGATCAAGGAATTGCTTGGACACGAGAGTTTGTCGACGACACAGATATACACGAACGTTTCGCTCGAACATATGCGCAGCAGCTACGAAGACGCCCATCCCCGCGACCGCAACGAGGACCGCTAATGAAACACCGGTTCAAGATTGGCGATCGCGTGAGTTGGAATTCGGAGGCCGGACGCGTTAGCGGCACGATCGTCAAGATCGTTACCTCAGAAACGGAATTTCACGGTTACACAAGGCATGCGACCGCGGACGACCCGCAGTATGAAATCAAGAGCGACAAGACCGACCATGTCGCGATGCACAAAGCCTCGGCGTTACGCAAGCTCTCGCAGTAGCGAACTCCCGATTTGGGCCGTGCGCCGGGCCGTCGCGCATTCGCGGGAAAAGCATGCAGATCTAGCGCTGCGTTAGCGCGAAGTCCGCATCGTTATCGTCTTCGAATGCTCGTGCCGGGTCGGGGCGAAGGAACGTCCCACCGCCTTTTTCAGGAACGAAGTCGACGCGCACGCCGGTTTCGTGCAGTTTGACGGGAACGGCGATGATCTGAGCGTGAATCAGATCGTATTGGCCGCGTCGCAGCGCGATCACGTTGGAGATCGTTGTTGTAGCGCCCGGCTCTATGACGTTTTGAAAACCGGGCCGGCCGCCGCGCGCAGCTGCGCGGAGTTCCGTGATGCTCGCAATGAGGCGACGCGATACGACGGGCACGGTGAGCAGATACGAGCGCGTTCCCGTGCCGTTTTCGCGTTGCGGCTTGTCGTTCGAGGCAAAACGGACGCCCCAGAGGTTCACGGCGTCGGCTGCCAGATCGATCTCGGTTTTCCCCGTATTATGGTAGGCGACCGAAATCTTCAGAATGTCGCGCCCGGCGTCGCGGCCGAGACGGCTAATGCTAATGCTCGGCGCGAGCGCCGGAGGCTCTGCCGCTGGCTTGAGCTTCTCTTGATAGAAGAACGTGTAGAACGCCCATACGCCCGCCGCGATTATAGCCAAGGCCTCCACGACGTGGCGAATCGTCGTCCACCGATCCTCGATGACTCGTATGGCGCGCGGTTCGCGCGGGTTAAGCCGCTCGTTCATTTCGCACGTGGGATTTGCGAGCCAACACGAAGGACCGTGAGTCCAAACCGGACGCGCATGGGCGGTACTTTTCAACGCCGAAGGTGCGAATCATCCGCATGTTCGCGCGGAGCCCTGCGTGGGCAAGATGCTGCCGTCGCAGACGAACAGGTTGTCAATGGCGTCCACTGGACCTTGTAGCG
>DATBTT010000036.1:0-17710 GCA_036559125.1 Vulcanimicrobiaceae bacterium | reverse complement strand
GACGGACAAGGCGCGGATCGGCCAAGCCGTCACCTTGCAAATCGAACGCCTGCGCAAGCCCGTTGTCATGGCGATCAACGGGTTCGCGCTCGGCGGCGGTTGCGAACTCGCGATGGCGGGCGACATCCGCATTGCAAGTGATAACGCGCGATTCGGCCAGCCCGAGGTCAACCTTGGGTTGATTCCCGGTTACGGAGGTTCGCAGCGCATGACGCGTTTGGTCGGCCGAGGCATGTCCATGTACTTGTGCCTAACCGGCGAGATCGTCGACGCTAACGAGGCGTTGCGGATCGGGCTCGTGCAAAGAGTCGTGCCGCAAGCCGAATTGCTCGATGCCGCTCGCAAGATTGCCAAGACGATTGCGGGCAAGGCACCGTTGGCGATCGAGGCATGCAAGCGCGCGATCAACGGCGGAGCGCATCTCGCTCTAAGCGACGCGTTGGAACTCGAAGCGTTGGAATTCGGCGCGCTCGTCAACACCAACGACTTCAAAGAAGGCACGAGTGCTTTCCTCGAAAAGCGCACGCCCGACTTCAAAGCAAACTAACCGTCCTTCGACAAGCTCAGGATGACGGGTGACATCCTTCGACAAGCTCAGGATGACGGGTGACATCCTTCGACAAGCTCACGATGACGGGTGACATCCTTCGACAAGCTCAGGATGACGGGGGACATTCTTCGACAAGCTCACGATGACGGGGAAGTCCTTCGACAAGCTCAGGATGACGGGGACGTCCTTCGACAAGCTCAGGATGACGGGGGGCGGGTCGTGGCGGGGCGCGATGACGACTCTACCGTTGTCACCCTGAGCCTGTCGAAGGGTGGGCTTTGTCCTTCGACAAGTTCAGGATGACGCGGTGGTGGGTTGGGATGACGGGGGTGTAGGCGTCACGTGGGAAGCGGGCGAAGCGTCTGCTCGATTATGCGGACGCTGTTCGTTTGCGTTATTATGCTTCTTCTGTGTTCGGCGGCGCGTGCCGACGACTTCGGCCCGCAACAAGACGTTGCAACGATCAGAGGCGACGTTCCGTCGCTGCTGGCGCGCCTATTTTACGAACGCAATCTCGAACCGTCCCAAGTCGTCGTTTCGGATATCGTCGTCGACGGCGACGCCGCGCTGGCAAATTGGCAGATCGGTTCGCACCAAGGATTGATCGGGTTGCGACGCGTCGGCGGCACGTGGCGCGACGTGTTGGAAGGCTATGCCGACGCATCGGAAGCCGCGCCCGATCACGAGTCGTGGTGGTTCGAAGGCGCGGCTCCGTGGTTTGCATTACCGTACGACGAATCGTATTACGGTCCGACCAGTGGGCGGCTTCTCGCCATCGGTCTTCCCAAGCGACTCGTTCGCGAAGTCGTGCGCCATAACGCGGTAGTCGCCGCGTCGAACGGCGCGCAACGCTCGCACGATGGCAACCAGTCCCCAAGACCCGACGCGGCAATCGTCCCTAGCGTGGATCGTGGATTCATGTATTTGCCGCCCAACGTTACGCAGAACGGCAGCTCGCACGGAGGCAATCGCGTCGAAACCGGCGGCTACGAAATCGTACTCGTCTTAGCACCCAACGACGCCCCGCCCGGCGCATCCGTTACGATCTCCGGACACGAGCCGGTGCTGCGCGGACACGGTTTGTTTTCCGTGCAATTTGCGTTCGCACACTCCGGCACGGTCGACTTTGCTTCGGTCAGCCGCATCAACGTGTGGTTTCCGTACGTGCTGGATTCTCGAAAGAGCTACACGCTCTCAATGAAATGGCCGCTCGGAACGTCCGAAGGCGACCTACACGACAACATCCTCACGTTCGAATTGCCGCCGTTTGCAGCCCGCGCCGGCGAAACGTTTGCGGGCGAAATCTACGCTCGATGAGAGCGCTGCTCGCGATCCTCGGTTTGTTTTTGCTGGCCGTTCCGCGGCCGCTCCTTGCCGACGATTACGGCGACGCGCGCGACATTCGCGCCATCCGCCACGATGCGCCGTTGCTGTTGGCGCGAACGGCGCTACTTAACCATCATGACCCGAAAAACGTTACGATAGCGAACGTCGTGGTTGCGAAGGACGCGGCATTGGCGGATTGGCGCATGTCGAACGACGTAAGCGGAATCATAGCGCTGTTGCGGCTTCACGGCGTTTGGACCGACGTCGCGCAGGACTGGAAGACGTCGGATTCATGGATCGTCGACTTTACGAAACCGTTAGACGACCCCGGCGACTTGCGCGGCGACGTCCTCGGGCCGACGAGTAACCTGCTTTCGAGGCTTGGGTTCGAACCGGACTTCGTCTCCGTAGCCGCACACCACGACCCGGTGGTACTTGCCGCAAACGCAGCCGAAAAAGTCTATTTTCGCGTGCATCCGAAGGCACGGCGGGATCCGGGACTCACCATCGAGCCGTACGTCGCATGTCCGCCGCCGCCGGGGTTTGTGATGGTGTATTGCGACGGATCGCTCGCGGACCTCAGCGGACGCGTTCGTCTCGCATTCGCGCCGGGCAACTACGGCGCGACGTCGCCGGTTGCCGAATTCCACGAGCGCGAGCCAACGGTCGGAGAGAGCACGCTTACGCCGCACGGCGACGCATTTTATTACTTCGACGTCGCCCTACGGGGGGGCGCGCTGGTAACTTTCACGTCGGGTTCGCGCGTGGACGTGTGGTTCCCATACGTTCTCGACCCGGCTCTGCGCTACAGCCTAACGCTCGGGTTTGCGCAAAGCCCGATCGGGCCGATCGACGGCACGCTGGTTAACAATACGCTTACCTTCGAACTTCCCGCTTTTTCCGCGCAACCCGGCGTGATGCTCATGGCGGAAATCGACGGCGATTAGTGCGCTTCGACACGCTCGCCCTTCGACAGGCTCAGGGTGACGGGGGGGAGACGCCGGCAAGGGTTCGCGTTGCATTACCCATGTTTAATTCGATCGCCGGATTGAAACCCGTCCAGGTCGCGCGAACCCGGCCTTGCGGATCGATGACGACCATGGTCGGGAATCCCGATATCTGGAAAAAGCCCGACGACAGCGATTGCGGATCCATTGCGACGCGATGCATGTGATGCTTGCGCGCGAACGCGGCAACGACGGCGCGCGGTTCGCCGACGTCGATCGGCACGACGTCGACGTTCGGATGCGAACGCGCATAGGTCTCGACCAACGGCAGCGCGGCCTTGCACGGCTCGCACCACGAGGCCCAAAAATCGAGAAACACGACGCGGCCGCGGTGTTGCGCGAGCACGAACGGCGGCCCCGCGAGCGTTTGATAGCTCACGCGGGGTGCCGGAAACGCGCTAGCCTCGCGCAACGAGCGCGGCGCGATGAGCAGCCGGTAGATCACGAACGCGATGACGAGCAACGCAAGAACGTCCCACAGACGCCCGAGCGTCAACCATTTGCGCGCGGACCGTGGAGCACGCGGCGCTGCGTCAGTCGGAGGTAAAGACTGCTGCAATGCCTTGACCGCCGCCGATGCACGCCGACGCAATGCCGTATCCGCCGCCATTTGTGCGCAAATCGTGCAGCGCGGTAAGCGCAATTCGCGCCCCCGACGCGCCGAGCGGATGGCCGAGCGAAATCGCGCCTCCGTGCGGATTGAGCCGGACGTTTTTCGAGCCCATTTCTTTGAGGCACGCGAGAACTTGCGGCGCGAACGCTTCATTGATTTCCATCACCGCGAGATCGCTTTGCCGTAGGCCCGCACGCTCGAGCGCCTTTGGAATCGCGACGGCGGGACCGATCCCCATGATGTCGGGGTCGACGCCGACGACGCTCGAACTAACGAGCCGGCCGATCCATTTCACGCCGTCGGCCTTAGCCCGCTTCACCGTCGTCAGCACGACCGCGGCCGCGCCGTCGGTGATTCCGCTGGCGTTGCCCGGCGTGACCACGCCGTTTTTCTTGAAGCGCGGGGGAAGTTTTGCAAGCTTCTCCATCGAGAGACCCGGACGCGGCCCTTCGTCTTTGTCGACGACAACCTGCGTGCCCTTAGGCCCGCTCACGGTAACCGGCGCGATCTCGTCGGCGAAATACCCGTCGCTTTGGGACGCAAGCGCGCTCTGTTGACTCTGCAATGCGAAGGCGTCGCAGGCTTCGCGCGAGACGTCGTATTTTTCGGCAAGATTTTCCGCGGTGTTGGCCATCGGCAATCCGTTGTATGAATCCGTCAACGCTTCCCACAGCGTGTCTTCGAATTTAACGTTTGCGCCGAGCGGAAACCCGTTTCGCGCGCCGCGCACGACGTGCGGCGCTTGGCTCATCGACTCCGCACCGCCCGCGAGCGCATAGGTCGTCTGCCCGAGCATGAGCGAGTTGGCTGCGGTCAAAATTGCCTGCAGACCACTGCCGCAGAGGCGGTTGAGCGTGAGCGCGGGCACCCCGATCGGAATGCCGGCCCGCAGGCCGGCGTGGCGCGCGAGATAGATGGCATCGGCGCTGGTCTGCATCACGTTGCCCAAGACAATGTCGTCGATGCGCTCCTTCGGCACCCCGCTGCGCGCGATCGCGGCCTCGGCGGCGAATACGGCAAGATCGGTCGCGGTCAGCTCCGAGAGCGCGCCGCCGAAGTTGCCGAAGGGCGTGCGAGCCCCGGCAACGATCACGATATCGTTGTCGCGAATGTCTGTAGCCAAATCAATCCTCTTCGATGCGGGCGATGCCCCTTGTTTGGGAGTGCCCTTCTTTCGCGACGGTCGCCGCCGCCCCTTACCGACCTTTGCAGGCGACTTATACGGCCGCCTGGTACAAAGGGGGCGATGCCTATCAATCGTCCTGCGGCCATCACGCTCGATGCCCGCTCGCTCGCCCCTGCGACCAAGACCGAACTGATCTTGGAAGCCTTCGATAAACTCACCCTCGGCGCGGTCCTCGAGATCAACGAGGAAAGCGACCCGCGGGCGCTGCGCAACGAAATCGCGCAGTTGCGCCCAGGGCGGTTTTCTTGGGACGCGCGCAATCTGGGCTCCAATCGTTGGACCGTGCGCATGGAGCGCATCGACGAGAATGCCGAAGGCGAAGCGCTGCTGCAACACGTGCCGCCGTTCGCGACCGCAAAGGCTTCGACGCTCAAGGACCTCGCGTCGCAGATGAGCGAGCGGACGTTCAAGGCGGGCGAGACGATCTTCGACGAAGGCGAAATGTGGCCGTACCTGGGCGTCGTTCGGCTCGGCAAAGTGATCTTGACGTTGCTTTCGCCCGACGGAAAGACGCACACGCTCGGCGAGCGCCTCACGCACGACACGCTCAACGACAGCGGCACGTTCGATGCCGGCGGCTCCACAACGCGCGCCGAAGCGCTCACCGATGCGACGATCGTGACGTTGCCGAGCGAAGCGATCATGCACGCTTGCCGCAACGACAGCGAACTCGCGTTAGGTTTCTTGCTCGCCGCTTCGCAGGGGCGGCGGCGGTCGATCGATACGATCGCCGACCTCGCGTTCGCGCACGTCCTGCAGCGCGTCGCGAAGTTTTTGCTCGGCTACGCGCGCGCGTCGGTCGGCATGACGCGCGGACTACCCGGCGTCGAAAACCTTTCGCAAGCGCAAATCGCCGCGGCGGCGGGCACCGTTCGCGACATGGCCGCCCGCGCGCTTCTACGTCTTAAGAACGCCAACGCAGTCGAACTCGATCGCGGCCGCGTGCGTGCGATCGATCGCGCGCGCCTCGAGGCTTTCGCCCACAACGTCCAAGCCCCGCCGGTTTAGCGCAGCGCGGCGAGGGCTTGCGCGAAGGTCGAGACCGGCACGATTCGGATTTTGCCCGTGGCTCGTACTTCGGAATAATTTTCGCGCGGCACCAAGAACTCGGTAGCGCCCGCGCGACGCGCCGCCACGACTTTTTGGGGCGCGCCTTCTATCGGTCCGATCGTTCCGTCCCAAGAAATCGTGCCGGTGCCCGCGATCCGCGCTCCCGAATCGCCGCCACTCGAAAGCGAGCGATAGATCTCCAGAGCGAACATCAGGCCGCCCGAACTTCCCGACACGTTTGGTAGATGATAGTTCACCGCAACCGGTAAGCGCGGACGGTCGAGAATCGACGTGAGATACACGCCGAGTGCGGTCGCTCCGTTATACGCAATCGTCGGCACGCGAAAGAGTCGCCTGCGGCGGTCGCGCGATACCGAAATGGCTACGGTTTTGCCCGCAACGACGTGCGCGAGGGCGCGCGCGATGTCTGCGGTCGCCGTGACCGGTCTCCCGTTGACCGCCACGATGAGATCGCCGGCCCGCAAGAATTCTCGCGCGCGAGAGAGCGCTGAAAAATACAACACCACAACGTGCGAGTGCGGTGCCGGCACGCGAAGATGCGCGGCGCGTTCGGCGACTACGGCCGCAATCTCCTGACTCTCGCTCATCGCTTCGCGCATGATGACGTCGTACTGGGTTCCCGTAACTCCACGAGGAACGACGTCTTCCGTGCGCACCACTCGCACCCCGGGAGCGAGTCCGTCGAGCAATGTGATCGGCGTCGCATGCGGAATGAAGGCGACGTCGGTCATGTAGAAATGCGCTCGCGGCGGCGCGTGACCGGCAACGCGTATGACGTCGCGTAGATCGAGCGCGCGTCCCGGCAAGATCAGCGAATACGGCGTGGGGATGAGTGCGAGAGCGGCCGCCACGATGGCGGCCGCAAAATAGATAGCGCGCTTCAGTGCAGCGCGTTTACCGATTCGAGCGCCGCCGTTTCGTCGGCGGCTGCGGCGTCGAAGGCCGCGCGCTTGCTCTTTGCGGCCGCATCCGCAAGCGGTTGCGCGGCCGTGCCGGGTTCCGGCGGTCGCGCCTGCAATGTCTCGCGCCCTTTGCGCACCGAACCGAGCGCCGTGGAAAGCCGCGTCTCAAGCTCGCCGAGCATTCTTGCCGCGTACTGATCGGCTCCGTCGCGAATCTTTTGCGCTCGTTCTTCGGCCTCGCGAAGCACGATTTCGGCCGTCGTCCGCGCGCGCTGCACGATCTGGTTTTGGTCGACCAACTCTTCGTGCTTGCTGGTGGCCTCGACGACGATTGCCTGCGCCTTGTCTTGCGCGGCGCGAATCATGCGATCCTGATCTTTGGCGATGATCTTCGCGCGACCCACTTCTTCGGGTAAGGACGATCGGATTTTCTCGATCATTTCGACGAGGCGCTCCTCGCTCAAAACCCGGTAGCCCGCAGGGAGCCAGGTGCCCTCGTGAACGTATGCTTCGAGTTTGTCCAGAACGCGATAGACCGACATGGATACCTCCGTTACGATAAGCTTCGCAGCGACTCGCGCTTGACCGCCATCAAGCGCATGACGGGATCCGGGACCAGCGCTCCCACGTCACCACCGAGGAAAAATACTTCCTTGACGATGCTGGAGCTGACGAATGAGTATTTCTGATCGGACATGAGAAACATCGTGTCGACGTCCGACAGCGCCCGATTCATCAATGCGGTTGACATCTCATTTTCGAAATCGGAGACGACTCGCAAGCCCTTTATGATGACGTCCGCTTGCTTCGCCTTGACGTAGTCGGCAAGCAGGCCGCGAAAATGTTCGACGCGTACGTTTGACAGATGCGCGACGCACTCGGCGATCATCGCTTCGCGATCTTCGAGGGTGAACATAGGCTCGCGTTTTTGCGGATTGACGACGACGGCGACGATGAGTTCGGAAAAGCACCGCGCCGCTCGTTCGATGACGTCGAGATGCCCGTATGTCGGCGGGTCGAAGGACCCGGGATAGACGGCGCGCGGCATGCGCCCCGATCGCCGTCCGTTATTCACGCCGCAGTTTCCGCAGGCGCGTAGAATGCCAAGGCGACATCGCCGTAGACTTCTTCGCGAACTCTCCGGTACCCCGGTATTTCGGGGAGAATCGTTCGCGCGGAGTGTTCGAAAATGACGAGCGCATCCTCGGCGAGCAGATTTCGCTCGAGAAGCAGCCGGAACATCTGCAGCGGAAGGTCGTCGGCATACGGCGGGTCGGCGAATACGATGTCGAACGGTCCGTCGATGCGGTAGAGTGCCCGGTCGACCGGCGCGGAGACGACCGTTACCAGGTCTTTCACCCCGAAGCTTGCCGCCGCTTCGCTTATTGCCTCGGCGGTCTCCCGATGGCCCTCGACTGATGTGACCCGCGTTGCGCCGCGCGACGCCGCCTCAAAGCCGATTGCCCCGGTTCCCGCAAAAAGATCGAGAAAGCGCGCGTCTTGGATGCGCGGCGCCAAAATCGAAAAGAGGGATTCTTTGACTCGTCCGGGTGTCGGGCGAACGTTGTTTCCCTTCGGCGATCCGAGCTTGCGGCTGCGTAAATTTCCTCCGGTGATCTTGGGCACGGAAAGCAGTTTACGGGCGAACCACGCCGAGTACCTGGTGGAGATTGTGGATAACTGCCGATGGCTGCGGCGCGTCTTGCGGATAGATCGCTCCCTCCGCGTCGAGCCAAACGCCGATCATTCCGGCGGCTCGCGCGCCGATCACGTCGATCGAGGGACTATCGCCTACGTACGCGACGTCTGCCGGACGAAGTCCCAACGCGCGCGCCAGTCCCTCGAAAGCGGGCCGGTCGGGTTTGCGTGCGGCGATGTCGGAGCTAACCAAAACGGGACCGTCGAAACCAATGCATGCGGCCTTGCGCTGCTGGAGCGGCGACCACCCGTTGGTGAGAATGGCATACGGTATTTCGCGCGTGCGCAGTTGCCCCAGCAGGCTCGCCACCCCCGGCAACGGCACCACGAAGGCTTCGACGCTGGCCAGAGCAATGGTTTTGTACGCATCGACGTATCCCGTAACGTCGTCGATCCCGTGCGCGCGAACGTATCGCTCGACCGCGGCCTCGATCGAACACGCCCCCGAACGCTGCGCCACCAACAGCGCGTCGATTCGTTCGATCTCTTCGTTCAGCGTGCCGACGGGCGAACCACCCGCACCTTGAATGCGTTCGAGCAGGTGCAAAAAGGCAACACGCTCGAGTTTGTTGTCAATCCCGAGCGTGTGGTCGAAGTCGAAACCGATCCCCAGCGCGCCGGCATGCGCCGGGAGATCGACGTGCGCCACTAGGGGCCGGGGCCCGTCACGATGCGTACGAAACCGTCGGGACGGACCCACTTGCTCATCGCTGCCCGAATCGCCGACGGCGTTGCGTTGAGTTCGCGTTGTGCGTCGATCGAGTATTGATCGAGCGGGAGGCCGAGCGTGGCGTACCGCAACAAGAGCGCGTCGACGCCGTCGTAGCTGTCCTGCGAGATCGGAATCTCACCCATCAGTTGCGCCTTGGCCCGCATCAAACGGTCGCTCGCGACCGGGTGCCGCTGCATCTGGCGCAAATCGTTGATCACGAGCGATTCGGCCGGCAGAACGTTCTTTGGATCCGACCCGTAGTTTACGCTGAAGGTCGAACGCACTTTGCCGGTTTGCAACCGGCTACCCACGTAGTACACGTAGCCGTGCACTTCGCGCAGGTCGTGGTAGAGCAGCGACGAGTAGAAGCCGCCGGACAGAATGGCATTGGCAACCTGCAGCGGGGCGAAGTCCGGGTCCTTGCGCAATAGACCGGTGGTTTCGACCAATTGCACCGACGATTGCACGCGGCCCGTCGCCGGCACGACGGCGGTTGCGGGCTTATTCGTCGGAACCGGCGGCGGATAGACGCTCGGCTTGGGTCCTTGCGCCTTCCAGCCGCCGAAGTATTTGGTTATCGACGCCTTCGCCTCATCGGGCGTAACGTCGCCGACGACGACGATCGTCGTCAAATCGGGGCGGTAGGCGGACGCGAACCAAGACTTGACGTCCGCGAGCGTCAGTCCGCCGACGGTCTGCGGCGTGGCGAAGCGCTGATCGGGGTCGCCGGGGGGATAGAGCGCCTTATTGAGCGCGACCTCGCTGAGGTGATCCGGCGAGGTCAAGACTCCGGCGAGCGATCCGATGCTTTGCTGTTGGACGATCTTGAAATCTTTGGGATCGAAGCGCGGGTGGAGTTGTTCGTCGGCCAGCAGTTGCACGCCCCGATCGAAGTCGCTCGAGAGCACCTGCAGATTGAACCCGGTTCCGGCTTGAGTCGTCGCCGCGATCTTGTCGAGTTGTTCCTGAAACGCGAGTCGATCGTAGGTCGTGGTTCCGTACGGTAGCAACGTCGCAGTCACGTCGGCGACGCCCTCTTTGCCGACCGGCTCCTGCACTTGCGGGTTATTCAAAATCTCACCGGCAAGCGTTACCGTGTGCGTGGAATGCTCGGGTTGCACGATCAGGCGGATGCCGCTAGCCAGCGTCATCGAGACCGGGTGCAGCGTTTGCGCGGGAACGTGTAGATGAGTCAGGACGTCGCGCGCAAAATCCGGTAGTGCAACGTGCTTGCTCGGAGGGATCGAGTTGACTTCTTTAGCTAGCGATCCGCTCCCCGAACTCATTTTGCCGTTGTTTTTCGGGACTGCGTACGCCGTAACTGCCTTAGAGTCGGAAAAGTACGCGCGTAAGACGCGGTTCACGTCGGCGACCGATACGGTGTTGAATGCCGCGATCATGTCGCCGGGCGATTTCAGTCCTTGCACCGCAACCGCTTGGCTCCATTCGAAGGCCAGGCCTTCGATCGAATTCCCATTGTATTCGAGTTGCGCTACCTCGCGCCGCTTCGCCGCATCGACGAGATCGGCGGGAACTCCGGTCTTGACGTAGTTGCTCAGAACTCCGCGAACCAGCTGGTCGGCTTGCTCCGGTTTGGTGGTAACCGGAACGAGGGCAATCGCATAGCCGACCGACGCCTTCGGGAACGATTGCTGCTGAAAGCCGGCATACAGCGCCTGGCCCGAAGCGGCCAGTCCGTAGAGATCGCCGCGCTGGCTCGAGAGCACGTCGCCCAATATCTGCGCGGCGGCATAATCCTTGCTATCGAAACCGGGTAGTCGATACCCGATGAGAACCGCGGTGAACGGTTGGTCGCTCGTGTCGCGATACGTGTGCGGGACGATCGGCCGCAGGTTCACGGGCGCCCGCGCGGGCAGCCGCTGCGCGGGGATGTCTCCGAAAAGCTGCTTGACTTTCGCGATGGTGGCGGCCGCATCGACGTTGCCGACGATTACGTACACGGCGTTATTGGGATGATACCACTTGTCGTAGAACGCTATCAGTTGCGGGTGATTGATCGTATGCGCGAAGTCCTTGACCGTACCCAGTCCGTTCTTCGCGTACGGCGTGCCGCCGAGCAACGCTTGCGTCATCTTTTCATTGAGCCGGTAAAACGCGTTGCTATTGTCTTGCGTCACCTCTTGCGTGATCGCGCCCCGTTCCTGATTCCACTGCGATTGCGCCATCAACAAACCGGTGGCCCTCGAGCGTTCGAGATTCAACGCTATGTCGAGATACTGCGAGGGCACGGTGAAGAAATATTGCGTGATTTGATTCATCGTGTCGGCGTCGAAGCTACCGCCCGTGATATCGATCGAGTCCATGAGTTGCGACGACGAAAGCGCCTTGCTTCCCCGGAACATCATGTGTTCGGTAGCGTGCGCCAATCCAGCGATCGATTGATCGTCGGAACCCGCCTTGTAATTCAGGATCGTCGTCACGACCGGCGCCAGCGGATCGCGAACCACCACGACCTGCAGCCCGTTACTCAACGTCGCGCGAGTAACGTCGGGCGCAGCGGCCTCGGCACTGCGCGGGGCGAGGGCGGCGAACCCCATGCTCAATGCGAAAACGCCGGCCACGAGAAAACGAAGCGCTTGTATCATGGCCCAAGATTGGCTACGGCCCGTGCAACGCCCTCGTACGCACGTGTTCCGGACGGAAGCCGAGGCCGACGACGCGTGCCGGAATCTGGCGCAGGATCGGAAACACGTTGAGGAGTTTGACGAACCAGGGAACGCTGATTCTTCCTCGCGAGTCGAGTACGCGATTGATGATTCGATCCTGCAAGAACACTTGAAGCGATTGCGTCTGGCGCGTTGGGCGTTCTCGACGTTGCTGGACGCGTGCGAGTTCGGCTTCCGTCGGAACGCCCGCGCGCAAGGCCTCCGTGAGAAGATTCGCGGCGGCTACCGCGTCTTGAACTGCCAGATTGATGCCGACGCCGCCTACGGGCGACATCGCGTGTGCCGCATCCCCGATGAACAATAGCCCCGGCCCGGACCATGTTTTCAAGCGATTGACGGCAACGGTCAACAGCTTGACGTCGTCCCACGTTTGCAATTCGCCTACGCGATCGGCGAGGAACGGCGCGATCGTAGCGACTCTGGCGCGGAAGGCTTCCAGTCCGTTTCGCTGCATCTCCGCGAACGCGCCCTTCTTAATCACGAAGGCACATTGATAGTAGTCCATGCGATCGATGGCAACGAGGATGCCCCCGGGGACGATCGTGCCGAAAGTCTGCTGCGGATCGCCGGGCTTCTTCGACAAGCGCATCCATAGCGCGTCGATCGGTGCGCCGATGTTGATAACCTCGCCGCCGATTTGGTCGCGCAGCGTCGAGCTGCGTCCGTCCGCCGCGACGACGAGGTCGGCCTCGATGTTCGTTTCTTCTCCCCGCGCAAACGCTCGTATACCGCATACGCGTCCGTCGTCGACGATCGCGCTGCGCGCTTCGGTCTCCATGAGGAGATGGAATCCGCCAAAGCGCTTCCCGCGCTCGGCCAGGAAGTTGAGAAAATCCCATTGCGGTATGATTGCGAGGAATTTGCCGGGTCCGGGCAAGTGCGAAAAGTCGGCGATGTGCAGCGTTTCGCCCGAGATGTTGCCGGAGAGCCGGCGCACTTCCGAATGGGGCATTTGTAGAAAATCTTCGAGCAATCCGAGTTCGTGCAGAACGGTCAACGTCGACGGGTGAATCGTGTCTCCTCGAAAGTCGCGAAAGAAGTCCTTGTGCTTCTCGAGTACGACGACGTCGATACCCGCTCGCGCCAGCAGATAGCCGAGCACGATTCCCGCCGGGCCGCCACCGGCGATACAGCATTGCGTCTTTATCATAACCTATCGCTTCGCGGCTAGCTCGAAAGCATCATTGCCCGGGCGCTCGGAGTCGACTCTAGGAGCGCTCGCAGCCGTCCGTGCTCCGGACGTTCCAAATGCGGATCGGTCGCAACGATCGACTCCGCTGCGTCTTTGGCTTCGCGGTAGACGGCAATATCGCGCAGCAGATCGGCAACCTGAAAGTCCGCCCGTCCGGCCTGCGCGGTGCCGGCAAACTCACCCGGCCCGCGCAAACGTAGGTCTTCTTCAGCGATCCGAAATCCGTCGGTCGACTCCGTCAGTATCTGCAATCGCTCCCCCTCTGAAGCCTCTTCGGGAGCGACCAACAAACAATACGATTTTGCCGCGCCGCGGCCCACTCTTCCGCGCAACTGGTGGAGCTGCGAAAGCCCGTACCGGTTCGCATCGAGGATCACCATCACGCTCGCGTTCGGTACGTCGACGCCGACTTCGACGACTGTCGTCGAAACGAGAATCTGCAGTTCGCCTCGGACGAAGCGCCCCATCACGTCGTCCTTTTCGCGCGGAGCGAGCCGCCCGTGCAACAGGCCCAAGCGCAGATCGGGAAATACGTCGTTTTGCAGTCGTTCCGACTCGACGATCACGCTCGTCAAGTCGAACTCGGATTCGTCGATCGCGGGTGCGACGATGTACGCTTGATGGCCCAACTCGACGTTCATGCGCACGAATTCGTACGCTTTGTGCAACCGGCTGCGACGCAGGGCGAAGGTCTCGATCGGGGTGCGGCCCGGGGGCAGTTCGTCGATGACGGAGATATCCAGATCGGCATACATCGACTGCGTCAGCGTGCGTGGGATCGGCGTCGCAGTCATATGAAGCGTGTGCGGCGCAGAGCCTTTCGCGCGCAGACGCGCCCGTTGCTCGACGCCGAAGCGATGTTGCTCGTCGATGATCGTCAGGCCGAGGCGTTTGAAATCGACGCCTTCGGTCAGCAATGCGTGCGTGCCCACGGCGAGCGCGGCTTCGCCGCTCGCAAGTTTTTCGACGGCGTTAGCGCGCGCGCGGGCACCCTGGCTACCGAAAACGGCTTCGACCGTGATGCCGAACGGAAGCAGCGCGGGTGCGAGCTTTGCAGCATGCTGCGCGGCCAGTATCTCGGTCGGAGCCATGAGTGCCGCTTGTACGCCGTTGCGCGCGGCCAGCAAAATCGCTCCCGCGGCCACGAGCGTCTTCCCGCTCCCCACGTCGCCTTGCAGCAACCGGTTCATCGGTGAGGTTTGGGCCATGTCGCTCCAAACCTCGCCGATGGATCGGCGTTGCGCTCCCGTCAACGCAAACGGCATCTCGGATTCAAACTCCGCTAAGAGGTTGGCGGGCAGTTTCAATGCGGGCGCATCGTGCTCGCGCGCTCGCGCGTTGCGTTTTAGCTGCGCGGCAAGCGCCAGCGCAAGAAACTCCGTGAAGATGAATCGCTCTCGGGCTTTGGCGGCCGATTCGGGCGTCCGGGGCGCGTGAAGATCGCGGTACGCGTCTTCCAACGGAGCAAAACCGCGCGGGCCGGCAAGCCGTTCGGGCAATGGATCCTCGCCGGCAAGGCCGAGCAATTTCGGGAGATTGCGCTGCATGACTTGGTGAATTTTTCGAGACGTCAGCGCCTTGCCGGCGGAGTAGATCGGGACGATCTCGCCGTGATAGGCTTCGTCGTCGGCAAGCACTTTGTGCATCGTGACGTTGATCGCGGCAATGCCGAGCGCGCGCTGAACGCGGCCGCGTACGAAGAGGCGAGTTCCCTTCTTGAAAGCGCCGAGCAAGTAGCTTCGCCCGAACCATTTGGCGACGAAGCTCCCCGTGTCGTCGTGTAATTCGGCCTCGACGATCGCGAGGTTGCGCGCTCGCTTTTCGCGCACCCATGCGATCCGTCCCACCGCGTTGACTTCGCTCTCCGAGGTGACGAGCTGCGCCGCCGGAGTCGGAAACCGCTGATCCTCATAGCGAAACGGGAAATCATTGAGCAGATCTTCGGCCGTGCGTATTCCAAGTTCGCCGAATTTTGAGGCGGATTCTTTACCGACGCCCGCGAGTTCGCTCAGCAGCATCGGCTACGTGGGATTCGTGCGGACGACGGCGTCCAACAGTTTCGTCAACGCGTAAACGGCCGAGGTTCGCGGTGCGTCGACGCCGAGTTCGCATGCCAGTTCGACAACCGCGCCGACGATCGGATCGAGCTCGAGCGGGCGCCGGGCCTCGAGATCTTGCAGCATGGACGTTTTGACGCCGGCCAGGCGCGACGCGAAGACGATGCGCTCCTCGGCATCGATCTCCGGATCGCAACCTGCGGCCTTAGCGGTCGCAATGGTCTCTTGCATGATTGCTCGAATCAGCGCACGCCCGTCGGGGTCCTCAAGCATCGGGCCGATGGTCGCTCTCGTGAGCGCACTAACCGGGTTGAGCGAAACGTTGCCCAGTAGCTTGCGCCACACTTCACGCCTGATGTTGGTTTGAATCGGCGCTTCCAAACCGGCGTTCTCAAACATGGCCGCCAAAAACGCGACGCGCTCGCTGCGTCGTCCATCAAGCTCGCCGATGGGATAGAGCTTGCCGCCAAGTTGGTGCACGACACCGGGCTGCGGAATATCTCCGGACGCGTGAACGACGGCTCCGACGAGTTGCGCGTCGGCAAACGTCCTACGCAGGAGGCCTCCCGGGTCGACGCTATCGAGCGAGCGATCCGGAAAGTACCAAAACGGGAGGCCGTTTTGCATCGGAACGATCGTCGCCGGCGTGCCGGCATACGGTGCGAGTTGTGGGAGCACGGCCGCCCACTGATGCGCTTTGATCGCGACGAGAATCCAATCGAAGCCGCCCAAATCACGAATGTCCGCGGCCGCAGGGATCGAAACGCTAAAATCGCCGAGTTGACTGCGAACACGAAGTCCGTCCCGGATGATGGCCGTCAAATGCGCACCGCGCGCGACGACCGAAACGTCGATGCCCGATCGCGCGAGGGCTCCCGCAATGAATCCGCCGATCGCGCCGGCGCCGACAACCGCTACACGCACGTTCCCTACTACATTAGGCGACGGGCAGATTCGAACTGCCGAATGGAGCTTTTGCAGAGCTCTGCCTTACCACTTGGCTACGTCGCCGCACATTGCATTGGAGCGGGTAGTGGGAATCGAACCCACGCATCAACCTTGGGAAGGTCGCAGGCTACCATTACATCATACCCGCCTACCAAACGACGCCCTCCGTTCTCCCCGCTGCCGACCGCGTCCTACACAACCCGAGAAGCCTTTGATGCGTTTCGGGCGAAGCGACCAGGCGTGGTCTGGATCTACGGCCTTCCATCCTGGGTCTTCGGCCCGTTAGCCGTCGCGGCGCTGTGCGTGCTTGCCGCAGCCGGGCTCTTTTATGCGCGGCGTCACGTTCTTCGCAATGACGAAATCACGCACAACGACGTCGCGGGGCCCATTCTCGGCACGATCGGGACTTTGCTCGCGGTGATGCTTTCCTTCATGGTCGTGGCCGTGTGGCAAGAGTACGACGCCTCCGCAAATACGGTCGAGCGCGAGGCGAGCGCCGCTTCGGACCTGCATCACTTGGCCGATCTGCTCGCGCAACCCACGCGCAACCGCCTCAAAGCCGAAGTCGACCGGTACATGACCGTCGTGATCCACGACGACTTTCCCGCGATGCAACGCGGACAGAGCAGTTCTCGGGCTCGCGATGCGTCCTATCGCATCTATCAGATCGTGGCCGGATTCAAACCTGCGTCGCCCGGCCAAACGCAACTGCAAGGTGAAGCGCTCGACCTGGCGCACGTTTTGACCGATGCCCGGCGTCAGCGACTGCACGACAACCGAACCGGCATACCGATGATTCTGTGGGCCACCATGTTCTTTCTCGGTGCGCTGACCGTCGTGTTCTCGTACTTCTTCCGCATCGAAAATGTCACCGCGCACTTTTTGATGACGCTCGCGCTGACGGCGGTCATCGGGGTCATGCTGGTGCTCATTGCGGAACTCGATTATCCTTTCAGGGGCGACACCGCGATCGGTCCGCAAGCGATCGTCGAAGCCTACGCGCGGACGCACGATCGCGACGTCACTTCAAGATATTAATCGCGCGCGAGGCGATCACGGCGAGGGTAACCAGCGACGTAAGGGACTCGCCCATCATCAACACCTTGGCGGCGCGCGTCATCGGGAACGTGTCGGCGGGGCTGAACGCCGTCGCCGTATTGAATGCCAGAAACACGTAATCCAAGAACTGCGGCCGGAAGCCGTATCGTCGTTGCACGTCGGCCCCAAGCGCCATTTGCGGGAATAAAAAATCGGCGCGGCGATGCATTTGTTCGAACGCCGCGTGCGCCCGCTTGTCGGGGCCGCCGCCGTCGACTTCCCAAAACCATAACGAATACACAATGATATTGGTAAGCCAGATTTGCACTGCCGCTAGCAGTACCTGGACGCCGGTTATTTCTTTCGACGGAATTGCCGGCTTGCCGATAAGTTCCAAAAATAGCAGCGCGATCGTCGCAACGTTAAAGATGTTGAGCGCCGCGATTATTCCAATCGACATCGCGCGCTGCAATGGCGTTTCATCGTGACGTTTGGGCTTAAATATCACAAGTATCACGAGCGGCACGAGTACGATCAGCGGCAGCAACCAATACGGCCCTAGGGTGAGCTTCGGAGGCAGCGTGAGATAGAGCAGGAGGGCGACGATCGTTCCGGTCGCCGCGTGCCAGCGAGGCTCTTCTTGAAGGGCACGTTCGATAGACATGGCTGAGCCATTCGCATAGCGGAATGCGCATCCCGCCGCGGCGTCCAACGGTTGTGCAG
>DATBTT010000035.1:0-7117 GCA_036559125.1 Vulcanimicrobiaceae bacterium | reverse complement strand
TCCGCGTTCATCCCGTGCCGCGCTGACGCTCGACGCGCATGCCCTCGCGTACCGGTTCGACGCACGCGCGCACGTTGGGCATACCATCGACCACGACCAGGCAGTCGAAACAGATGCCCATTCCGCAGAAGATTCCGCGCGGGCGCGCGCCGACGCGCGTTTCCCGCAACGCCATGATATCGGCCGCGAGCAGCGCCGACGCGACGCTCTGCCCGGCGCGCGCGTGAACGTCGCGACCGTCGAACGTTACGATGCAATCGCGGTCCGGCATCATACCCGCGCGACGAGGGGTACGAACTGCTCCAGCGCATCGGCGATCGCGCGTTTGTCAGCATCCTCAAGCGGCAAGCGCGGGCCGCGCGTCGCGCCGGCCGGCTTGCCGATGCATTCGAACGCGTATTTGATCGCCTGCACGAACGTCGGTCGCGCGTCGTATCGAAAGAGCGGCAGCAATTTGTGGTAGAGCGGCAGCGCGGCACGCACGTCGCCGGCCATCGCAAACGCATACAGGTCGAGCGATTCCCGCACGAGGACGTTAGTCAAACCCGCGATCCACCCCGTCGCGCCTGCCAACAAACCTTCGAGCGCGATGTCGTCGCAGCCGACGAGCACTTCTAAATCGGTAGTCTCGAGAATCACCGGAATGCGGCGCACGTCTCCCGAGTATTCCTTCACGGCGACGACGTTGTCGATCGTAGCGAGTTCCGCCAACACGCCGGGCGTCAGGTCGACCGTCGTATCGAATGGATTGTTGTACGCGACCACCGGCAAACCAACAGTAGCAAGCGCACCGTACCAGGCGACGAGTTCGCGCCGGCTCGGGCGGTACGAACCCGGCGGTAACGCCATGATGCCTTGCGCCCCGCACGAGGCGGCGTGCTCTGCCCACTTCACCGCCTTTGCAGTAGACGACGCGCCTGTCCCGACGAGCACGTGCGCGCGGCCTTTGCACAAACGCGCGATCAGTTCGACGGTGCGCGCGCGCTCTTCATCGGACAGTGCCGCGTATTCGGCGCACGACCCGGAGGGCACGATCCCGTGCACGCCTTGCGCGATCAGCCATTCGACGTGTTCGGTGAGCCGCGCGTAGTCAACGCGATCGTCCGCAGTAAACGGCGTGATGACCGCGACATAAATCCCCGCGAAACGGGCCATTACAGCGACCTCCTTTTACGATTGAGGAATGAGAAAGCCGGACGGAAACGGATCGTCGGCGGCCAGGACGTGTTGCGAGAAACCGGTGATCCAAGCCCGTCCCGTAATGGTGGGAACGACGGCTCGGACACCCGGCGCCAACTCGAGTTCTTCCACGAGACGGCCCGTGAATAGCGGACCCAGAACGCTTTCGTGCACGAAACGCTCCTGCAGCCGCTGTTCGCCGCGAAAGTAGCGCTGCGCCATGCGCGCGCTGGTTCCCGTTCCGCACGGCGACCGATCCAGCGTTCCGGGATGCAGCACGACGGCGCCCTTGCCGTCGGCCGGCGGTTGCGTCGGCGGCGCGGTGAAGAGCACGTGGCGCAACTCGTGAATGCCGTCGTTTGCGGGATGGCCGAATTCAAACGCCGAGTCGATGGCATGCATGACGCGCATGCCCGCGTTGACTATGCGCGGTGCCTCTTCCAAATCCAACGTGAGGCCGGCTGCCTCCGCCGGAACGATCGCGTAAAAATTGCCGCCGTATGCGAGATCGAACGGCACGCGGCCCATGCCGGCGACTTCGACCGTCTGATCGCGCAGCGCGAGAAACGAGGGAACGTTGGCGATCGTCACGCTCATCGCGCGGCCGTCGCGCACGTTCACTTCGGCGCGTACCGTTCCGGCGGGAGTATCGAGAACCAGTCGCGTCACCGGTTCGGTAACCGCGACGAGCCCGGTCTCTACGGCGACCGTGCACACGCCGATCGTGCCGTGGCCGCACATCGGTAAAAATCCGCTCACTTCGATAAACACGACGCCCAGATCGGCTTTGGGATCGGCGGGCGGCACGAGGATCGCGCCCGACATCGATCCGTGTCCGCGCGGTTCGTACATCAACAAGCGACGCAACGCGTCCAAATGCGCGACCGCGTATTCGCGTTTAGCGAACATCGTCTCGCCCGGGATCGCATCGATGCCGCCGGTGATGACGCGCGTCGGCATTCCTTGCGTGTGCGATTCGACGCACTCGATCTTGCGCTCAACCTGCATGCAACGGTTCCTTGCCGTAACGCACGAAACGATTGGGATCGAACGCGCTAATATCGGCCGCGCTTTGCCGATCGAGTATGTGCCGCACCAAGAACTGCGCGCTTATCGGACCTAGGCCGATGCCCGCGCCTTCGTGTCCCGCGTTGACGAAGACCCCCGGCGCGAGTTGCAATTCACCGACGAGCGGCAGATGATCGGGCACGAACGGACGGAAACCGACGTACGCGCGCATCGCGTTGACCTCGGCGAGGCGCGGGAACAAGCGGACGGCGCGCCGCGCGATGGCGGCGACGATGTCGGGATCGATCGTCGCATCGAAACCGCACATTTCGCGCGAACTGCCCAGGAGCAGCGTGCCGCTGCACGTCTGCTCGACGACGGAAGATATCTGCAGGCGCGCATCGCTCGAATTTACCGTGTCGCCGTAATTGGCTTCGTACACTTTGTGCGCTACGAATTTCGGTAATGGCTCGCTAACGACGATGTGTCCTTTACGCGGAAGGATCGGGAGATCGATGCCGAGCGTCGCGCAGAGCGCGGGCGTCCACGCGCCGCAGGCCACGATAACGGTCTTGGCCGCGATGCGTCCGGACGGGGTGCGCACGCCGGCGGCGGCGCCGTCCGCGTCGCGCTCGATCTCAAGAACCGGCGCGTTCCAGCACGTCCGGGCGCCGGCCGCTTTGGCGGCGTCGACCAGCGCGCGGCAAGCATACATCGGTTGAACTTGGGCGTCGTCGGCAACGTAGAGCGCGCCCGCGAGATTGGCGGTGAGGTGCGGTTCGAGCGCTAGTGCCTGCGCGGGACCGATGAGATGCGCCGTCACTCCGCCGTTCGTCAGTTGCGCGCCGCGCTCGACGAGTTGCAAGAGCTCGCGGTCATCGAGTGCGACGATCATTCCGCCCTTGGCGTCGTACTCGAAATCGTCGAGGCGGGCGGCGAGATCGCGCCAAAGCGCGACGCCCTGTTTTGCGAGATCGAGTTCGGGTCCGGGTCGTTTGTCGCTGACTAGAACGTTGCCCTCGCCCGAACCGCTGGTGCCGCCTGCGATACTACCACGATCTACAAGCACGGCCTCCACTCCGGCGAGTGCGAGGAAGTACAGGCAGGCGGCCCCAACGATGCCGGCTCCGACGACGATAACGTCCGCGCCGGACTCTGCGTTCACCAGCCGGCCGCTACGGCGCGCTGGCGAAGATAATCTTCGAGCAAATCGGCGACGTCGGTGATGTGCCGTCGCAACAAGCGGTCGGCTTTTTTTACGTCGCGCTCGCGGCACGCGGAGAGAATCGCGCGATGCTCGCGTTGCCCGCGATCGCGATAATTCAGAATTGCCACGTGCACCAGCAAATATCTGCTGGTCAGCCGATGCATATTCTTGATCAGCGTCAGCAGACGCGGCCGGTTCGCGGCTTCGTACAACGTGCAGTGAAACGTAAGGTTGTAATCGGCCCACGCGTCGATCGTGGGTTCGGCGTCGATCTCGTCGAGGATGCCCTCGGCGCGGCGCAGCGTATCTTCGTCGAGTTGCGGCACGGCCAAACGCAGCGCGCGGGTTTCCAGATCGATGCGAATGTCGCACAGGTCGCGAACGTCCTCGGCGGAAAGATCCGTAACGACGACACCGCGATGCGGAATCGAACTGACCCAGCCTTCACCTTCGAGTTGACTCAACGCCTCGCGCACGGGAATGCGGCTGACGCCGAATCGCTCGGCAATCTCGGCTTGGCGCAACGGTTGCCCGGCGCGCAGTTGACCGCGCACGATGGCTTGGCGGATCCGCTCGGCGATTATGCCGGGAGCCGTTTGATGTTGATCTTCCGGCAGGGTTACGTCCACACTTGAAATTGTATACAGCATTGTCTACAATGTCAACGATGCTTCACCGCAATTATGTGGACGGCCGCTGGGTCGGCACGACGGCCGTTCCCAATATCAATCCGTCGGATCGCTCCGACGTCGTGGGCGAGTATGCATTTGGCGATGCGGCGCTCGTGCGCGAGGCCGTAGCAGCGGCGCGCGCTGCTTTCCCGCAATGGTCGCGCTCGCCGATTCAAATGCGTTTCGATTTGCTTGACGCCGTCGGTACGGAAATTCTTGCACGTAAGGACGAACTTGGCGCATTGCTCGCACGCGAAGAAGGCAAGATCGTAGCGGAGGCAACCGGCGAAGTCGTGCGGGCCGGGCAGCTGTTCAAGTTCTTCGCCGGCGAAGCACTGCGGCTCGACGGCGAATTGCTGCCGTCAACGCGCGCCGGCGTCACCGTCGAGGTCACGCGCGAACCGCTCGGCGTCGTCGGCTTGATCGCGCCGTGGAATTTCCCGATTGCGATACCGGCTTGGAAAATTGCGCCGGCGCTGGCATACGGAAACTGCGTCGTATTCAAACCCGCGCAACTCGTGCCCGGCAGCGCGTGGGCGCTCGGCGAAATCATTGCCCGGCACGGCATTCCGGCGGGCGCGTTCAATCTCGTTATGGGCGACGCCGACGCGGGCGCAGCGCTGGTCGAGGCCGCCGGCGTGGACGCGCTCAGTTTCACCGGTTCGATCGCCGTCGGTCGAACGATCGCGCAACGGGCCGCGCAGCGGCAGGTGCGCGTACAGTTGGAAATGGGCGGCAAGAATCCGCTGGTCGTTTTAGACGATGCCGATCTGGATCTCGCGGTCGAGTGCGCGCTCAACGGCGCGTATTATTCGAGCGGACAGCGCTGCACGGCGAGCAGCCGCCTCATCGTGACTCGCGGAATCCACGACCGTTTCGTCGACGCGTTGGCGGGCCGCGTACGCACGTTGCGCGTCGGTTCGCCGCTCGACGCGCAAACGCAAATGGGACCGGTCGTAGGCCAACAGCAACTCGATAAGGTTTTGGAATACGTCGCGATCGGCAAGAGCGAAGGCGCGCGCGCGATCGTCGCGGGCGAGCGCCTCTCCCTCGAACACAACGGCTTTTACGTCGGGCCGACGCTCTTTTCGGAAACGCACAACGCCATGCGCATCAACCGCGAGGAAATCTTCGGACCGGTCGCAACCGTCATCGCGGCGGCAGACTACGACGAAGCGATCGCGATTGCGAACGACACGCCGTTCGGACTCTCGGCCGGCATCTGCACGACCTCGCTCGCGCACGCATCCGCGTTCAAGCGCGACGCGCAGGCGGGCCTGGTCATGGTGAACGTGCCGACCGCCGGCGTCGACTATCACGTTCCCTTCGGTGGCCGTAAGGGTTCGAGCTACGGGCCGCGCGAGCAGGGACGCTACGCGCGCGAGTTTTACACGACGATCAAGACTGCGTACGTGTCGGCGTAGCGCTTCACGAGGGAGAGAGCTCTTCGAGCGCGCGTCTATTGGTCGCGACACCGAAACCGCCGATCGCAATGGCCACGACGACCGCTGCTGCCGCGATAAACGCAAAGACGCCGGGCGTACCGTACCGACCGAGTAGGCTCGCGATGACGAAGCCGACGAAGATCGCACTGAAGCGGCTCCACGAATAGACGAACCCCACGGCGCGCGCGCGAATCGCGGTTGGAAACAGTTCGGCCTGGTAGGCGTGAAACGCGCACGAGAACCACGCGTTCGCGAGCGTAATGAGGCCGCCGAAGAGCACGATGAGTGCCGGTACGCGCACGTACGCGAATAACAGGCCGAAGACTGCCGTCGCGAGCGCGAGCCACACGATCTGCCATTTGCGTTGCCACCGATCCGCGCACCACATTGCAACGAGCGGCCCCACCGGATTGACGATCGCAATCAGCAGCGTGTACAGCAGCGTTTTGAAAAGCGTGACGCCTTCGTGGCCGAGCAGGACGGGCACCCAGGATGCAAAGCCGTAGAACATGATCGTCTGCGCGAAGTTGAACACGATCAGCACGATCGTGCGCTCGCGGTAGGGCGGCCGCCAGAGGTCCGACCACGACCCTGCGCCGGTTTCGACGCGGTGCTTGCCGATCGGCGGTAGCGGTTTTCCGGTTTCGGCTGCGACGGCGTTTTCGATGGCGCTCGTCGCAGCATCCGCGTCGCCGGCGCGGCCGCGAATTTCCAACCACCGCGGCGATTCGGGTAAGCGCGCCCGCAGCGGCCAGATCGCGAGCACGCCTAACGAGCCGATCAGCACGACGTACCGCCATCCCGCCAAACCCGCAAATACATGTGGAACCAGCAGCAACGCGAAAAGCGCGACGATCGGTATCGCCAGATAGCCCACGAATTGCGAAAGCGCGATAGCGCGGCCGCGCCACGTCCGCGGCGCCAGCTCCGAGATATACGTGTCGATGGTCACCAGTTGCACGCCGATGCCGAGGCCGGCGACGAAACGCCATGCGTCGATTGCCGCGGCGCCGTGCGCAAACGCCATGATTGCGTTCGCACACGAGTAAAAAAGCAGCGAGTACGTGAAGGTCGCGCGCCGTCCGAACCGGTCGGATATCCAGCTAAAGACCAGCGTGCCCACGAACATACCGGCGAATCCCGCGGCAATAAAGCTCGCAAATCCGTTGAGATCGAAGAACCGCGCCGTCGTCGCGCGGAAGTGCCCTTCGCCGATGAGGCCGAGCGCGATGTACCCGGTCATGAAGAGGTCGTACAACTCGAACCATCCGCCCAGCGATATGCGCAGGATCAAATTGCGCACGTAACGCGTCGGCGGCAATCGATCCAGACGCGCGGCTACGCCGGCGCTAGTTCTCTGCATTCGCATCCTCCAAACACCTTGTCATCCTGACCGTCATGCTGAGCTTGTCGAAGCACCGTCATGCCGAGCTTGTCGAAGCACGCGCGCCCTTCGACAGGCTCAGGGTGACGGGGGTTGTGTGTCATGCTGAGCCCGTCGAAGCACCGTCATGCCGAGCTTGTCGAAGCACCGTCATGCCGAGCTTGTCGAAGCACCGTCACGCTGAGCTTGTCGAAGCATCGTCATCCTGAGCTTGTCGAAGCAT
>DATBTT010000034.1:0-8688 GCA_036559125.1 Vulcanimicrobiaceae bacterium | reverse complement strand
GCCCCAACAGACGGGAACTTCTTCAACCGGATCGGCGGCAAGCGAACAGCGGATGGTATCGCCGATACCCTCGAACAGCAAAATCCCCAAACCGATCGACGACTTAATCGTGCCGTCGCGCAACAGCCCCGCCTCGGTGATTCCCAGATGCAAGCCGTACGGCGTGTTACGTTCGCGAAGGCGCCTGTCCATCAAACGATATGCGCCGACGGTCGTGAGAACGTCGTGAGCCTTAAGCGAGATTACGATATCGGTGTGACCGAGGTCTTCGAGGATCTGCACGTGACGCATCGCCGATTCGACCATCGCTTCGGCCG
Organism: Vulcanimicrobiaceae bacterium; assembly: GCA_036559125.1. Lineage (GTDB taxonomy): Bacteria > Vulcanimicrobiota > Vulcanimicrobiia > Vulcanimicrobiales > Vulcanimicrobiaceae > JALYTZ01. Next base: position 8,371 of record DATBTT010000034.1, on the reverse strand, counting down.
TGTGGCCGAGCGTTTTTTCGAGATCGGGCGCGAGCGAGCCCATGTTCACGCCTATGCGAATCGGAATGCCTCGCGCCTTCGCCGCTTCGACGACTTCTCGCGTCTTCGCGACGTCGCGAATGTTCCCAGGATTCAGGCGCAACTTCGCAACGCCGGCCTCGATGGCGGCAAGCGCCATGCGGTGATCGAAGTGAATGTCGGCGACGATGGGAACGGGCGACCGGTGCACGATGGCGGGCAAACCCGCGGCATCGGCCGGATCTTTTACGGTAACGCGAACGACTTCGCAGCCTTCCATCGCGAGCGCGTAGACTTGTTCGAGCGTTGCATCGGCGTCGGCTGTGTCGGTCGTGGTCATCGACTGCACGACGACCGGATGATCGCCGCCCATCCAAACGCTCTTCGCATCGTCCTTCCCGGTCTTGTTTTGCAAGAAGATGGGTTTGCTCTCCCGGCGTAAGCGCAGCACGATCAGAATACTCCCTTGCCCGCAACGATATTCGTTATGTCGTGGAAGGTAACGATCGCGATGAGCGCGAGCAGCGCGGCAAAACCGGCAATGTGCACGATCGCTTCTTTTTCCGGGTCGACGGGCCTACCGCGAAAGAGCTCCGCGATGATGAACGCCGCACGCCCGCCGTCGAGTGCGGGAACGGGCAGCAAGTTGAAGAGGCCGAGCGCGAACGAGATGGTCGCCGCGAAACCGAGGTACATGCCCCAGCCGAAATCTTGAATCGTGGTTGCGGCCTGGCCGATGCCGACAATACCGTGCACGCCGCCGGCATACTGCTGCGGATGGCTCACGAGCATGACGATTCCACCGACGGTTTGTTGGGCGATATTCCAAAACTCGATGAAGCTATCGCGCACCGCTTCGGTGAATCCCACGTGTCCGTATGCGGGAACGGGCGTGAAGCCGATACAGCCTTGGCCCGGCGGATTGGGTTTTGGGCAGGCCGCGGGCGTCAACCGCACCGTCTTCGTGCTCCCGTTGCGCTCGTACGCAAGGGTGATGGACTTCCCGAGCGATCCGTGGATGGCGTTGACGAGTTGGGTTCCACCGTGCACGGCGACGCCGTTAACGGCGACGATCCGGTCTCCGACTTGCAGGCCGGCTTTTTGCGCGGGCAATCCCGCAATCATCGGCCCGACGACTGCCTGTTCTTTGTCGGTTTGAACTCCGAATGCGAGCGCGGCGATCAATAGAATGGCCAGACACAGAATGAAGTTGGCGACGGGACCGGCGACGATGATCGCGAGCCTGCGCAGCGGACTCTTCGCCTGAAAGTTGTCGTCGGCGTAGCCGCCGGCTTGGCGGAACTCGCGTTGCTGTTCGGCCTGCGTCGTCTTGCCGTCCTCGCCCTGCATTTGGCAATAGCCGCCGATCGGTAGCGCGCGAAGCGAATAGGCGGTCCCGCTGCGGGGGCTCGTCCAACCCACGATTTTTGGCCCCATCCCCATCGCGAACTCGATGACGCGGACACCGTTGAGTCGCGCGACCAAAAAGTGACCGTATTCATGCAGAACGATCAAGACCGAAAGCACGATTAGGAAGATGATGACTTTTTCGATCTGAACCAGATCCACAAGGCCGAGCAGGAGCATCTATACCTCTATCCGATGGTGCAATGTGGCAACCGTCTCGCGAGCCCGCACGCGAGCTTCCCGGTCCGCCTCGCGCACCTGCGTTAATGATACCTCGGCGCACCGCGTATCTTGCATGACGTTTTCAATAACGTCCGGGATGTCCGCGAAGCGGATCTCTCCCCCTACAAACGCGCGAACCGCGATTTCGTTTGCTGCCGAGAGCACGGCCGGCATCGTCCCACCGGCAGCCAAGGCCTCGTACGCCAGCCGTAGGCATGGGAATCGCTCCAGGTCGGGCCGTTCGAAATCGTAACGCAGTGACAAGGTGTCGGGGACGGCGCCTGCGGCTACGAGCGCATCGAACGTCCGCCCTTCGACGAGCTCAGGGTGACGGGGTTCGACGAGCTCAGGGTGACGGGGTTCGACAGGGGCGGGGTGACTGGGTTCGACAGGGTCGGGTTGACTGGGCAGGCGGTCGGGGTAGGCCAAGGCGTAGCCGATGGGAAGGCGCATATCGGGGGCGGCGAGCTGTGCCTTGACGTTGCCGTCGGTGAATACGACCATTCCGTGGGCGATCGACTGGGGATGCACGAGAACGGCGATGCGATCGGCCGCCAGGCCGAAGAGCCGGCTGGCTTCGATGACCTCGAGCCCCTTGTTGAGCATGGTCGCCGAGTCGATCGTATTTTTCACGCCCATGTTCCAAGTCGGATGGGCCAGCGCTTGCTCGAGCGTTGCGGCGGCGATCTCCTCGCGCGTTTTCCGCCAGAATGGCCCGCCTGAAGCGGTCAGCACGATCGCGCGAACGGCGGCCGGGTCTTCCCCGACCAGCAACTGGAAAATCGCCGAATGCTCGCTGTCGACCGGCACGATGCGCGAGCCGCTACGCGCGGCGGCCTGGACGAGGAGTTCGCCCGCGGCGACGACCAGTTCTTTGTTTGCGACGGCGATGTCGATTCCGCGCTCGACGGCGGCGAAGACTGCGTCGAACGCGACGAAACCATCGGTGGCCGCGAGCACGATCTCCGCGCCGCTCTCCGCCGCGACGCGCATCAGCCCGGGAGGACCGTCAGCCGCGCTGGAAACGATCTCCACGCTGAAGCGTGCCGCTTGCGCCTGCAGCGCGTCGACCCGCGTTCCGGCAGCCAATGCTACGACGTCGAAACGCTCGGGGTGGCGCGCGATGACGTCGAGTGCCTGCGTTCCGATGGAACCGGTGGATCCGAGAATGGCTACGCGCTTGCGGTGCACGACGCTATTGTACTTGCAAGAAACCCAGAACGTGCAACGCTCCGAAAAATGCCATGCCGCCGAAAAGGTAGGAGTCGAACCGGTCGAGGACGCCGCCGTGCCCGCGAATCACCGAGCCGGTATCTTTCACGCCCGCGTCGCGTTTGAGCGATGACTCCACCAGGTCGCCGGCCTGCGCGGCGATCGACGTAAGCGCCCCGATGAAGGCGCCTTGCCACCAGAGCATGTGCAGGAAGGGCGTGATCGCCAGCAGCGCGCCGATGGCCGCAACCAGGACGAGCGCACCGAGCGAGCCTTCGACGGTTTTGCGCGGCGAGACGCGCGTCAACTGATGGCGTCCTGCGAGCGAGCCCACGATCATCGCGAGAATGTCGGTCATCGCGATGAGCACGATCACGAAAAACGTCCACCAGATGCCGTTACCCGGAACCTCGCGGATGAACACGAAATACGTCAAGAGCTTGCCGATGTAGAGCACCGCCAGCAGCGTGTAGGCGGTCCGCGCGAAGTAGCCTTTCTCCTCGCCGTAAATGCCCAGCCAGAACGTCGCGATGACGATGCCGGCGAGCAGCACGCCCTCCCACTTGTGGATATAGCCGAAGACCGATAACCCGATGTACGCCACGACCCCGAGCACCGCGACCGGGTATTCGAGCGGCTGGCCTTTGATGTCGCACAGATTGGAAAGCTCGTACAAGCTTGCGAGGCCCACAACGAGGATCAGCGCATAAAACGCCCAGGGGTACACGACCAGCGCCAAGCCCACGACCGCGAGCAACACGCCCATACCGACGCGACGAGCGCCGATGGCGCGCACCCGCGCGACGGGCGAAGCCGGCGTGGTTGCCGTCATGCTCCCCCGAAACGTCGCTGACGTTTTTGATATTCGATCAGCGCCCGTACGAATTCGTCTCTCGTAAAATCCGGCCAATATACATCGGTCATCACCAATTCGGTGTACGCAACCTGATAGAGCAGGAAGTTCGAGAGCCGGCGCTCTCCGCCTGGCCGGATCAAAATATCGGGATCCGGCAGCGCCGCCGTGTAGAGGTACGAGGATATCTTGCCGTCGTCGATCTGCGAGGGATCGAGCGTCCCGGCCGCCACGTCCCGCGCAATCGCGGCTATCGCCCGTTGCAACTCCTCGCGAGCGCTATAGTTAACCGCGAGATTGAGCAGCAGCCCCGTGTTGGCGGCCGTGCGCTGCATCAGGCCCTCCAGCGCCTCGCGCGAAGGTCGAGGAAGTGCGGCGTAATTGCCGATCACGTTGACGCGCACGTTGTTGCGCTGCAACTCCGCGAACTCGTTGCGCGCGAAGAAGACGCACAGATCCAAAAGCAGCGAAATCTCGGTTGAGTCGCGGCGCCAGTTCTCGGTGGAAAAACCATAAACCGTGACGATCGGGATGCGCAAATCGCTGGCCGCGCAGGTCACGTGCCGAAGCGCGACGATGCCGCGGCGATGACCCTCGATAGCGGGCAATCCGTGGAGCTTGGCCCAGCGCCGATTGCCATCCATGATGATTGCGACGTGATTGGGTAGTCGCTGCGGATCGAGCGCCGGAAAATCGTCGGCCGGACGCGCGATACTCATCGCGCAAACGGCTCGTATGACTCGTAGCCGCAAACAAGCTCGACGGCTTCACCTGCAAGAACGCGCGTTCGAAGAACGCGCAGCGTGCCGTGCCCGAGGTACGCGCCGACGGGTGCGAGCACCGAAAAAACGAGCGCGCGCCCACGCAGAGCGCGGCGCGCGTCGACTTCCGGCATCAAGACCAGGTCCGAGTGCGAAATGGTCTAGACCTCCATGATTTCTTTTTCTTTGGAGCCGACCAGCGTGTCGATCTCTTTGACGCTACGATCGGTCAGTTTCTGTAACTGGTCTTGCATCCGCTTATTGTCGTCTTCGGTGATCTTGTGATCTTTGAGCTGTATCTTTAGATCGTCCTGCGCTTTGTGCCGAATGTTGCGCACCGCAATTTTGCCGTCTTCGGCCTTCTTCTTGATGAGTTTGACGAGGTCTTTACGCCGCTCTTCGTTGAGCGGCGGTATCATCAAGCGGATCGCGTTGCCGTCGATGTTCGGCGTCAAGCCGAGGTCGCTCTTCTCTATTGCTTTGCGGATGTCGCCGACCGTATTGCGGTCGAACGCTTGAATCAGCAGCGAACGCGAGTCGGGCGCGTTTACCGTTGCGACTTGCTTGAGCGGAACGGCCGAACCGTATGCTTCTACGTGCAAGCGGTCCAACAGCGCGGGCGTTGCGCGGCCCGTACGAATCGACGCGAATTCGTTGCGCGTCGCCTCGACGGCCTTGGACATTTTACCCTCGGTATCCTTAAAAAAACTATCCGTCATACGTAGCTCCCCAAGCGCTTATCGCACGGCTCCGGCGCTGCCGGTCAACGACCGGTTCTTGCCGACATAGGTCCCGATCTCTTCGCCCCAGATGACGCGGCGAATATTCCCCGGCGTAGCCATGTCGAAGACGACGATCGGTAGATTGTTGTCCATGCAGAGCGTTAGCGCGGTGTTGTCCATCACTTCGAGGCCGCGCTGAAGTACTTCGAGATAATCCAGGCGATCGAACCGCGTGGCAGTGGGATCTTTCTTTGGGTCGGCGCTGTAGATGCCGTCGACCTTCGTCGCCTTGAGAATCGCCTGCGCGTTCACTTCGACCGCGCGCAACGCCGCCGTCGTGTCGGTCGTAAAATACGGATTGCCGGTGCCGGCGGCAAAAATGACGACGCGACCCTTTTCCAGATGGCGGATCGCGCGCCGCCGGATGTACGGCTCGGCGATTTGATGCATCGCGATCGCGGTCTGCACGCGTGACGGAACGCCCATCCGCTCGAGCGCATCCTGCAAGGCGAGCGCGTTGATCACCGTCGCGAGCATACCCATGTAGTCGGCGGTGGCGCGGTCCATTCCGGCTTCTTCGTGGACTTTGCCGCGCCAGATGTTGCCGCCGCCGACGACGACTGCAACTGAAACGCCGGAGCGGCTGACGTCCGCAATTTGCTCGGCCATGGCGCGCGTCGTATTGACGTCGACGCCGGTCTCCGTTCCGGAGAATGCCTCGCCGGATATTTTTAGCAAAACCCGTGCGTATTTCGGTTGCGTCGTTTGCAAGTGGTTACTGATCTCCCAAAGCGTACTTCGTGTAGCGCCGGACGACGATTTTCTCGCCGAGAACGCCGATCACGCCGTTAATGAGATCGCCGACGCTCATGCTGTCGTCTTTGACGAACGGCTGATCGAGCAGACAATGTTCTTCGTACCATTTGTTGAGTTTGCCCTCGACGATTTTGGCTTGGACTTCGGCCGGCTTGCCCGGTGGCAGGTTCTGTGCGAACTCGTCGCGCGCTTCGGTCACGACGTTGGCCGGCACGCTTTCCCGGTCGACATATTTGGGTGACATGGCGGCGATATGCATCGCGATGTCGCGCGTCAGTTCGCCGAATTTAGGATTGCGCGCGACGAAGTCCGTCTCACTATTGACCTCGACGAGAACGCCGATTTTGCCGCCCGCGTGGATGTAGGAGGCAACCATACCTTCGTTGGCCGACCGCTCGGCCTTTTTCTGCGCTTGCGCCGATCCGCGCTCTTGCAGGACGGCTTTTGCTTTGTCCAAGTCGCCTTGGGAGTCGAGGAGCGCCTTGCGGCAATCCATCATCGGCGCGCTGGTTGCGTCGCGCAATTTTTTGACTTCGTCGGCTTTGGGGGAATACGCCACGGATGACACCAGTTTTCTCCAGTTGTGTTTACGGTGGGTCGCAAAAGAGAGGCCGTTTGGCCTCCCCTTCGCGACGATGCTTCTCGTTCTTGCCTCGGCCTAGCCGGCCGCCGCTTCCGCCTCGGCCAGAGTCGGAACCGATTCGGGCTCCGCGTAGGCGCTGTAGTCGGGGGCTTCTTCGCCGCCCTCAGTCGCGCTCTCGGTCTCCGTTTTGCCCTCGATGATCGCGTCGGCGATCTTGCTGACCATCAGCTTGACCGCGCGAATGGCGTCGTCGTTGCCCGGAATGGGATAGTCGATTTCGTCGGGATCGCAGTTCGTGTCGATGACCGCGATGATCGGAATCTTGAGCTTGCGAGCCTCCATGACCGCGATGCGCTCTTTCTTCGGATCCACGATGAAGATCGCATCGGGCAGGCGGTGCATGTCCTTGATGCCGCCCAGGAAGCGTTCGAGCTTGCCCATCTCTTCGGAGAGCTTGGCCACTTCTTTCTTGGGAAGCCGGTCGAACTCGCCTTGCTGCTTCATGCCCTCGAGTTCGCGAAGGCGCGAGATGCGTTTTTGAATCGTCGAGAAATTCGTGAGCGTGCCGCCCAGCCAGCGCTGGTTAATGAAGTAGGTGCCCGCGCGCTCGGCCTCGTCGCGAACGACGTCCTGGGCTTGTTTTTTGGTTCCGACGAAGAGAATGACCTTACCCTGGCGCGACATCTGCTTGACTGCGTCATAGGTCAGGCGGAGCTTCTGCACCGTGAGGGCCAGGTCGATAATGTAGATGCCGTTGCGCTCTTGGAAGATGTACGGCTTCATCTTGGGGTTCCACCGGCGCGTCTGATGGCCAAAGTGGACGCCCGCCTCAAGCAGGGCGCGCATGGAAATGACTGACATCAGTCAGGGTCCTTTCTGGTCTCGGGCCATCTGCCGTCCTGGCTCCAGCCGCTCTGGGAAGACCATAACCGCCCCCCATCCGTGCGGGGCGAAGTGAGTTACAACCGCCGAATTATAACACGCGCCCGGACAGTTGGGAAGCGATTACCAATGGTAGCTACCACTTGCTCGCTATTTCCTTTGAGCTACGATCGTGAACTCCAAGCAGGTCTTATAAATGTCGGGTAGCGCATCGGCCGCGCGTAGTCGCTCTAATTCGACCGCGAGAGCTGAGACGTCCGCGTCGGACCGGAAAATGATTGGATCGCAAACCAAGTTGCCTTGGTGCTGACTTATCTTGCCATCCCTGTGTTCTTTATAGAGCAGCGCCTGTATGCGGCAGCCGAGGCTTTCAAGAAGTGCAACTACCTCCGGTCCGGTGACGTAGTAAAAGGTCCCCACCCCAGCCTCGGGCCTGCCCATTGCCGCTACCCATCTCTTTGCCTGAAGCGGCGGCATAAACCGCGGCCACGGCATGCAGTAGTGAGTGTCATAGGACATACGGTAGTCCGGCGCCCGTAATTCTATCCAACCCCCTCGCTTGGTCACACGAACGGCCTCGTAAAGCACCGATCTAAGGTCGTCCACGTGTTCCACGACGTGATAGCTCGTAACCAGATCGAACGTCTCGTCCGCATATGCAAGATTGCCGGCATTCTGTACGTCGACGCGCTGTAGCCAGTCACACGGGTATTGCATGGCGCTGGCCCACAGGCGGGCTAGGTCGATCTTCCTCGGGTTCAGATCGATGCCAAACGCGTCGTGGCCGCGACGCAATGCCTTCCATACTAAGGTCCCAGGGCCACAACCGAGGTCTAGCATACGCATGGGTCCCTGGCCTGGGAGCGAATCGCCCGTTAACGCCGCGAGATCATCG
>DATBTT010000033.1:0-14590 GCA_036559125.1 Vulcanimicrobiaceae bacterium | reverse complement strand
GAGCGGGGGCCCTCGGGACCGATCTCATCGCCGGGATCCTCCAACTCGACGCCGTTAGCCTTGAGTTGGTTGCGGGCGGCGCGTAATGCCGTCATGCTTGCAACGTGGAAGGACAGGTGTTCGAGAACCGCGGGGTCAGGTTTTCCGTTAAAGAGCGCGATCGTAATCGCGTCGTTGCCCACGGCCACGCCGTCGTCGAACCGGAACAGTTCGTCGAGATCGAAATTTCGGGTCCACCATGCAGCGCTCGCATTTGCGTCCTTCACCGCGAGGCTGAAATGGCCGACCGGACCCAGATGCACGCGCATTACGATTCCCTATAGTATTTCATCAGATCGCGATTATAATACCGGCCGATGCGGTCGTAGTGAAACTGCAAGCGATTGGCCACGGCAACGGAACGATGATTTTCGCGATCGATCAAGCACACGATCCGTCGCAAACGCGCTTCGCCGAACCCAAATTCCAGCACGGCGCGACCGGCTTCGGTCGCATACCCCTTACCCCATGCATCGCGCGCGAATAGCCAACCGATTTCCACCTCGCCGGTTTCCGCAAGGGTGTGCAGGCCGCATTCCGCAACGATCGCTCCGGTTTCCTTGGCGATGACGGGCCACAAACCGAAGCCGCTGCGTTCGTCCTCATCGACGAATCGCTCGATCATGCGGGCGGTCTGTTCGCGTGAAAGCGGTCCCACCGGAATGAATCGCATCACCTCGGGGTCGCCGTAGATCGCGGTCGCGGCATCGACGTCGCTCGGCATCCATTTGCGAATGAGCAGGCGCTGCGTTTCGATGAAGCTCATCGAACACCGGCCGCATGCAACATCGACAAGACTTCGTTTACAGGTAAACCGTAAACGGTTACACCGCGATTCCCCGTCATCGTTTTTGCATTGAAGAGCGCGTCGTAAATGGCGGCCTCGGTTGCTTCGGCCGTCGCGCGGTAGAGGCCGTTGAGGACGTCTTGGTTCTCGGTGACGCGCGCCGACGGCGCCTGTATTTGAAAGTTTCCGGTCCGATTGAAGACGTAGCCCGTCGAAAAGGCGAGAAATAAATCGCCGCTGCCGACGTCGGAGGTCAGGCCGGTGCGGCCCATGCCGAGGCCGGCGCGCAGGTCGAGGGCCCGCAATTGGCGCGCGTCGAGCGGCGCGTTGGTCGCGACGATGATGACGATGCTACCCGAAGCCATGCGTCCGTGCAGCGAGACGCGTTGCGGAAAATGCATTTTGTAGCGGTTGCGCAGGCGTTCGCCGACGTGCACCCCGTCGATTGTCAACTGCTCGCGCGTCGAACCGGTATTGTCGTTCACCAAGACGCCTACCGTGTATCCGCCGAGTTCCTTGGGCAACATGCGGGACGCGGAACCGATGCCGGCCTTGAAACCGAACGCCTTCATGCCGGTGCCGGCGCCGACGCTACCCCGCGCGAACTGGCCGGTCTTTGCGCCGTCGAGTAACTTCACCACATCGTCGGCGCTAACGTAGCGCGCCCCGATGTCGTCGAGCAATTGATCGTCGCATTCCGCGACAACCGGCAGCGGCACGTCGTCGGATTTCCCGATCTGTGGATGGTGCTCGATATCCCAGCTCACGACGCCGTCGTCCGCACGGCCGACGTCGAGCGTGTCGGTTAGCACGATCGGTTCTTCGAGGTACCCCGCTTCGCCGATCCAGTGGGTTCCGGTCATCTCGCCGTTGCCGTTGAAGGCGAGCGCGGCGGCTGAGACTTTGCGATCCCACGGATCGGCGTTGGGCAAAATGGCCGTCGCACCGGTCCGAACGCTGCTACCTTCGATCTTCGTAAGATGAGCTACGGCAACGCCCGGCACGTCCGTAATGCCGTCGAGCGGCCCGGCGGGATAGAAGCCGAAGCGAAAGGGAATCGCCGCCCCGGCCGACGCGGTGAAGGCAAACGCAAATACGGCCACGAGGGCGCAGGACAGGGCGGTCCGCATGGGGCTAGGCATTAGGACCAGCGGACCTGCCGGCCTGCAGGCGCGTCCAACTGGCACACCTAACAGAATATCTTTCCTTTGCTTTGGGAGTGCCAGCCATACTTACCGTTCCTGCCGAGTTCAAGGCCGCGCTCGTTCACGAAAACCTCTCGATCGCGCAGCTGATCGAACATGCGCTCCGCCGTGGCGAGGGCGTGCTCGGAAACGACGGCCAGCTCATCGTCGACACGCGCCCGCATACGGGGCGCTCCCCGAAGGACAAGTTCTTCGTCAGGGAGCCGTCAAGTCAAGACCACATCGACTGGGGCGAGACCAACCGCCCGATCGACGCGGCGGTATTTGACGCGCTCTGGGATCGCGTCAGCGCGTACCTTTCGGAGCGGGAACTCTATTCGCTGGACTGCTACGTCGGCGCCGACGAACGTTTTCGCCTGCCGGTGCGCATCGTTACCGAGTTCGCTTGGCACAGTCTGTTCGCGCGCGATCTCTTCATCGTTCCGGACTCCGTTCCGAGCGACTTCGATCCCGGATTCACGGTTGTCGATGCGGCGCTCTTTCAGGCCGACCCCGCGCGCGACGGGACCAATTCGCCGACGTTCATCCTCGTGAACTTCGCCAAGCGGATGATTCTCATAGGCGGCACTCGCTACGCGGGCGAGATCAAGAAGTCGGTCTTCACGGTCATGAATTACCTGCTCCCGTTGCGCCAGGCGCTGCCGATGCATTGCTCGGCGAACGTCGGGAACAAAGACCGGGACGTTGCGATCTTCTTCGGGCTTTCGGGCACCGGAAAGACGACGCTCTCGGCCGACGCGCATCGTCCGCTCATCGGTGACGACGAACATGGATGGTCCGCCGACGGCGTGTTCAATTTCGAAGGCGGTTGTTACGCGAAAGTGATCCGGCTTTCCCAAAAAGCGGAGCCCGAAATTTGGGCAGCCTCGCATCGTTTCGGCACCGTGCTGGAAAACGTCGTCTACGATGAAAGCACGCGGACCCTAGCGCTCGATTCCGAAGCAAAAACCGAGAACACGCGCGCGGCCTATCCGATCGATTACATTCCGAACATCGTCGCCGGCAGCAAGGGCGGACATCCGCGCACGATCGTCATGCTGACCGCCGACGCGTTCGGCGTGCTGCCTCCAATCAGCAAGCTCTCCAAAGAGCAGGCGATGTACCATTTTCTGTCGGGATACACCGCAAAAGTGGCCGGGACCGAACGCGGCGTCACCGAACCGACCGCAACCTTTTCGACCTGCTTCGGCGCGCCCTTCATGGTGCATCATCCGACGGTCTACTCGAAGCTGCTCGGCAAGAAAATCGACGAGCACGAAGTCCCCTGCTGGCTCGTCAACACCGGCTGGACCGGCGGACCCTATGGAATCGGCAAGCGCATGTCCATCGGGCATACGCGGGCCATGGTCAATGCTGCAATCGATGGATCGCTCGCGGACGTTACGCTCGAAACCGAGCCGTTTTTTTCGCTGCGGATTCCGGCGAACGTACCGGGAGTGCCCCCCGAAATTTTGAACCCGCGCGCGATGTGGAGCGACCCCGCAGCATACGACGCGCAAGCCCGAAAGCTGGCGCGGCTCTTCGCGGAAAACTTCACGAAGTTCGAAGCGCACGCTTCGGACGCGGTTAAAGCCGTAGCCATTAAACCGTAACGTCTGCAATCGTGCAACACTTCATCGCGTTCGACCACGTCGACACGCGCGTGCGCTCGCTACGCGCGGTGGAAGCATTTTACGACCGGTTGATGCCCGAGCTGGGATTGCCCCTCAAACGCTACGCCTTCGTCGACGAACGCGGTGATTGGCACGACGCGCGGGCCGACGGCAGCTACAACACCGTCGAATATCACGAAGCCCAAGTCCCGGACCGAGCCGATTTCTTCATCGGCTTCATCGACGACCCCGCGCATGAGCCGTCGATGACGCGCATCGCTTTCCGCGTTTCGCGCGAGCGCCTCGACGAGATTGGCGCGTTCCTGGGACCCATCGGAGCGCGTGCCGTCGAACGGAGCGAATCGATGGACGAATACCCGGCAATCTTCTTCGAAGATCCCGCCGGGACCAAACTCGAAATCTGCGCGCGCCCCCTTCGCGCCGGCACCTAACCCCGCGGTTGCCCGTAGCCTAATCCCATCCCGGAACCTAACCCCGTCATCCTGAGAGCGCGGTTGCCGACCTTAATCTGATTTTCAGAACGTTACGGGATCGCAGGCGTTATCTTGCTGGCAGATAGCCAATTCCTAAGGAGTCTTTTTTGTGAACCTGTCCCGAGCAATTCTTCTTCCCGCCGCGTTCGGTTTGGCGCTGGCCGTGCCGGCAGCCGCCTTCGCCCAAGTAGCGCCCGCTCCGCCGGCGGCGCAAACCGCACCCGCCGGATCGCGCCATCATGGCGGTCATCATCATCGCGGATGGATGCGCGCGATGCGCGGCATTACGCTGAGCACCCAGCAGAAAACGCAACTCAAAGCGATCCGGACGTCGTATCGCCAAGCACACCCGAAGGGAAGCGCTCGCGATCCACAAGCCATGCAGCAGATGCGCACGCAGATGCTCAACGTTCTGACCCCGGCGCAGCGCACGCAGTATCAACAGAACCTGCAACAACAGCGCCAGGAACGCCCCGCCACGGCACCGAGCCCGAACCCCTAGTCGATCGCAATACCATCCGGTGCCGCGCGCAGGTGAAGATCGGCAAGGCGCTCGATAAGTCGCGTGGCGCGCCGGCCGAATGCCGTTCCGCGTCCGCGCACGATCGCGATCGCGTCCATACCGGCATCGACGGCCGCGTCGATCCCGTGCTCGCTATCCTCGACGACGACGCAGGCCGGCGGCGCAACTCCCAGGCGCGCCGCCGCCAACAAATAACAATCGGGCGCGGGTTTTCCACGCGCGACGTCGTCAGCGGTCACGATGACGCCGGGATATGGCACCAGCGCGCGCTCGAGCAGCATCGCAGCGATCGAGCGCGTAGCGGATGTGACGATCGCAACGCGCCGTAACGGTAGCGAAGCGAGCAGCTCCCTCGCGCCCGCAACGGCCTCGCCCCGGCCGTCGACCAACGTCCCGTAGAGGTCGAAGAGAACGGCCTGGTAGCCTTCCATGCGCGCGCAGTTCGGGTCCGGCAAAGACTTGCCTTGCGGGAGCGCGTAAGAGACACGCATGAGCGGCGATATACTCGGCATTCTCGTGGGCGGCGGCCCGGCACCCGGCATTAACGGGGTCATCGCGTCCGCCACGATCGAAGCAATCAATAGCGGTCTGCGGGTCGTCGGCCTTTACGACGGCTACTACCACATCGCTCGACGGGACCCGTCGAAGGTGGTCGAGCTCTCGATCGACGACGTCTCGCGCATCCACGCGACCGGCGGATCGATACTGCGCACGTCGCGCACGAATCCCGCGAAGGACGAGGCAACGCTCGCCAATTGCGTCGAGACGCTCACGTCGCTGGGCATCCGCTATCTCATCGCAATCGGCGGCGACGACACGACCTACGGCGCGACGCGCATTGCGGCGCTGACGCACGGCCGGATCGGCGTGGCAACCGTGCCCAAAACGATCGACAACGACCTGCCCCTTCCCGACCACGCGCCTACGTTTGGATTCGAAACCGCCCGTTCGGTCGGAACTGCGATCGTCGAAAGCTTGATGGAGGACGCGCGGACGACCGCTCGCTGGTATTTGGTCGTGAGCATGGGACGCAAATCCGGTGCCCTCGCAATCGGCATGTGTAAAGCCGCAGCCGCGACGCTCGCCGTGATCGCCGAAGACTTTCCCGACGGCGAGCTTGAGCTCGACACGGTCGTGGATACCATCGTCGGCGCGATTCTGAAGCGGAAGAGCGACGGCCACAACTCCGGCGTCGCCATAATTTCCGAAGGCATCGTCGAGCGCATGTCGCAGGACACGCTCGCGTCGCTGCAGGACGTTCCGCGCGACGCGTACGGCCACGTTCGTCTTGCCGACGTTCCCATCGGTGCGGTGCTGCGCGACGCGGTTCGTCGGCGCCTCGCCGAGATCGGCGCCGAAACGACCGTCGTAACCAAAGACATCGGCTACGAAATGCGCTGCGCGAAACCAGTCCCATTCGACGTCGAATACACGCGCACGCTCGGGTACGGCGCGGTTCGCTACTTGTTGGACGGCGGCAGCGGCGCGCTGATTGCGCTTTCGGGCGGACGCGTCGTACCGGTGCAACTGCAAGATCTACAGGATCCGGTGACGCATCGCGTGCGCGTTCGGCTGGTGGACGCGACGGCGCAATCGTACGAAGTCGCGCGCGCGTTCATGACGCGCATGCAGACGCACGACCTAGCCGAGCCGCGGTTGTCGCAACTGGCCGGGCACACCAACCTCTCGGCAGGCGCATTCGCCGACCGATTTTCCAAAATTGCGGGCTGAGCGCACGTTCGACGCATTCATCGACGGGAATGCCTATGCGGCTCTTCCGTCGCCATTTTTCGTTCGCACGCCGCCCACGCCGCTGCGCGATCCATATGTAGTCGCCGTCAGCCCCGACGCAGCGGCATTGCTGGATATCGACGCAACGGCGTTCGAAGATCCGCAGGTCGTGCGCGCGTTCGCCGGCAGCGCGCCGCTTCCGGGCGCTTCGCCGATCGCCGCAGTCTACGCCGGACATCAGTTCGGTTCGTGGGTTCCGCAATTGGGGGATGGGCGCGCACTGCTACTGGGCGACGTTCGAAACGCCCGGGGCGAGCGATGGGAAGTGCAACTCAAAGGGTCCGGCGAGACCGCGTTTTCACGCATGGGCGACGGACGAGCGGTCTTGCGATCGACGATACGCGAATTTCTGTGCAGCGAAGCTATGGATGCGCTCGGTATCCCAACCACCCGCGCGCTCGCCATTATCGGGAGCGACGAACCCGTGTATCGCGAAACCGTGGAGACGGCCGCGGTGCTCACGCGGCTCGCACCAAGCTTCGTGCGATTCGGAACGTTCGAGTTCTTCTTCTCGCGCGGCGATCGCGACGCCCTGCTCACCCTCGCCGATTGGGTGATCGACCGGCATTTCCCGCAGATTCCGAAAAACGAAAACCGGTACGCCGCATTTCTTCGCGAAGTCGTCGCGCGTACGGCGCGACTGATGGCGCAGTGGCAATCCGTCGGTTTTCAACACGGCGTGATGAACACCGACAACATGTCGATCCTTGGATTGACGCTGGATTACGGACCATTCGGTTTTATGGAGGGCTACGATGCAGAATGGATTTGCAATCATTCGGATCATCTGGGACGCTACCGTTTTTCGGCGCAGCCCGGCATTGGGCTGTGGAACCTGAACGTCCTAGCCGCGTCGCTGGATCCGCTGATCGACGAAGCGGCGGCTACCGCGGCCTTGGGATCGTACGAACCCCAATTGCGCGCGACATATTTGGAGCTTTCCAAACGCAAGCTCGGACTCGATCGCTGGCCTGGCGACGATTACGCTATTCTCGGCGATTTGCTGGGGCTTATGGCTCGCGCGCGCGCCGACTACACGCTGACCTTCCGTGCGCTGTGCTCCGTTTCCGCGGCTGCGAATGCGGCGGACGCGTCCTTCGTGACCGCCTTTGGCGCTCACGAAAACGATGCGTCGGCGTGGCTGAACCGGTATAGAAGCGCACTGCGCGAACAAGACACGCCGGAGGCGGAGCGCATGACGGCGATGCGGTCGACCAATCCCGCGTACGTGCTGCGAAACTATCTGGCGCAGGCCGCAATCGAACGCGCGCAACGCCGGGACTTCAGCGAAGTCGGGCGGCTGCTTGCAGCGCTGCGCGCTCCCTTCGACGAACGCCCTCAATTCGAGGACTACGCGAAACCGGCGCCCGATTGGGCACAATCCATAGAAGTGAGCTGCAGCTCCTAATTTCCCGTAACGAGGTATCATGCACGTTCGTTCCTCCCTCCGGATACTCGCGGCCGCAGTCGCGCTCGCAACCGGCTGCGCGGCCGGAACCTCCGCTGCCGGATTGCCCCACGTGCCGGCCGGGTTCACGATTCAAAAGATCGCGACCGTCGATCAAGCGCGCGAGCTAACCTTCGCCTCTAACGGCGATCTGTTTGTGGGCACGTACGGAAAGGATGTCTATGTCGTGCCGCACGCGGATGCGAGCGGCGCCGCAGGCACGCCGAAAGTCTTCGCGCACTTCGACAATGAGCCGGCTGCCGGCGTCGCGCTCGACGGCAACACGCTCTACGTCGGCACGCAGTTCGGCGTGTATCGCGTCGACTATCGCACGGGAGATCGGTCGGCGCGAAGCGCGCCCATCAAGATCGCATCGGTCCGGACCTCGGGAACGAGCCGCGATCATGAAACGACGTCGGTGGCCGTTAGCCGCGGCACGCTCTACGCAAGCGTCGGTTCGTCGTGCAACGCATGCGTTCCCGAACTCGACGACACACGCGCCACCATCCAGCAAGTCGCACCCAGCGGCAAGCTGCAGCCGAAAGCCATCCGCATTCGTAACGCCATCGCACTGGCGGTCAACGCGAATACGGGCATGCTCTGGGCTGGAGTTGCGGGCGAGGACGACTTGCCGGTCGGCCATCCCTACGAACTCTTCGACGCGGTCGGCGCGCACGCCGGAGTTGCAGATTACGGCTGGCCATACTGCTACGAGAATCGCAAGCAAAATCCGGTGGCGGCGTGGTCCGGACACAACTGTTCTAAGACGGCGGTAGAACGCGTGGTGTTTCCGGCGTACGAAACGCCCGTCGGCGCCACGTTCTACCCGTTGAAGGCGTCGGGCAAATATGCCTTTGCGGCCAAGTACCGCGGCGGCGCATTCGTGACTCTGCACGGGTCGTGGCACGGCCCCTCGCAAGGATTGCGCGGTTACGTACCGCCGCGCGTGGTTTTCGTAGCGATGCGCGGTGACGAGCCCGTGCGCCCCGTAGACTGGGGCAATCCCGCGGCCCAATGGTCCGAATTCGTCGGCGGTTATCAGCAGGGCGGCACGGTCACGCGCATCGGCCGGCCGACGGGCATTGCGGTGGGTCCGCAGGGCGACCTCTTCGTGGCGGACGATCAGACGGGAGCGATCTATCGCATTCGCCCGCGGTAGCGCACCCCTGCTAAGGTTCGCGCAAGGGCTTGGCTTGCGTCCTGCGAAAGCGGCATGCAACCTGGAGCGTTTGCAGGAGAGCCCGTATGCGCGTCGGTCGATCGTTGTGTTGTTGCTTTCTTGTAGCCGCGGCGTTTCTCGCCGGGCCGGTTATCGCCGCCGGTCGGGGGCTCACGTTTGCCGATCTGCGGCGCGTCGCGAGCGTCCGTCAGCCGCAGATCTCCCCCGACGGTAAACGAGTCGTCTACGTTCGGTCGCGCGCCAATTTCGTAAAGGATCGCAACCAGAGCGAATTGGTTTTGCTCGACGTAGCGAGCGGAGCGTCGCGCGTGTTAACGCACGATCGAATCGGCGCCACCTCGCCCGCGTGGTCACCCGACGGAAGCAGCATCGCCTACGTCGCCTCGGCTA
Organism: Vulcanimicrobiaceae bacterium; assembly: GCA_036559125.1. Classification (GTDB taxonomy): domain Bacteria; phylum Vulcanimicrobiota; class Vulcanimicrobiia; order Vulcanimicrobiales; family Vulcanimicrobiaceae; genus JALYTZ01. The sequence continues at coordinate 5,142 of DATBTT010000033.1, read as the reverse complement.
CCGCGCGTAAACCGGGGCAAATCTACGTCCTGCGCATGGACGGCGGCGACTCCGAACGCATCACGAATGCGAAGACCGGCATCGATTCGTTCGCGTGGCGACCCGACGGCAAAGCGTTGGCCTACGTGAGCGACGAGGAGCCTCCCGACAAGGCGGCTATCGATCGGCACCTCGACGCCGTCGTCATCACCGACGACGATTACTTGACGCGCGAGGCAGCGCAACCCGCCCATCTCTGGACCGTAAACGCCGACGGAAGTTCCGCGACGCGATTGGCAGCCGGTTCATGGAGCGTGGTCAAAGATGCGCCGCCGCTGTGGTCCCCCGACGGAAGCCGCATCTACTATCAGCGCCAACCTGACGGAATCTTCGCGCATTTCGTCGCGCAAACGACCTACGTGCACGATTTTCGCGCAAAGACCGACCTTCCATTAGGCGTGGGCGTCGACGGATTGCAAGACGTATCGCACGATGGATCGATGCTGGCCCTCGCGATGCCGCGCCATGGTTCGCTGTATTTGCAAAGCGATCTCTCGGTGCGCTCGAGCGCAGACGGTCGCGAACTCTTCAACTCGCGCGGTATCGACCGCAATCTGCATTGGGCCGCCTGGCTGCCCGGAGACAAGAGCCTCGCGGTTGCAACCTCCGACGGCGTTCGAAACGTGCTTTGGACGCTCGCGAGCGATGGCTCTTCGCATCGCGTGGATCTCGGCGACGTAGACTTCGCACCCGACGCGACCGTGGCGCGCGACGGCGCGATCGCCTTCGTCGGACTGCGGCGGGATCGCGAGCCGGAGATTTATTATTTGCCGCCGGGCGGATCGACTCCCAGGCTGTTGAGCGACGACAATGCGTGGTTGGGCGGGTTTCAACTCGGCAACGTCGAGCGAATCGACTGGAAAATCGACAACGGCATGATGGCCAACGGCGTCCTAACCTACCCTGTGGGATACGTTGCCGGAAAACGCTACCCGTTAGTCCTCGACATTCACGGAGGACCCGTGTCGACGTCGACGTGGGACCTTTCGGGCATCGAAGCCGGAGAGTTGGATCAGGTCTTGGCCGCTCGCGGCTATCTTGTGCTACGCCCGAACTATCGGGGCAGCGATAACGAAGGCGATGCGTTTTTGCAGGCGATCGTCGGCGACGTCACCAGCGGCCCCGGCCGCGATAATCTCGCGGCGGTCGACGCCGTGCGCAAGATGGGCATCGTCGACGAGAAACGAATCGGCGTTTCCGGCTGGTCCGGCGGCGGCTTGCAGACCTCGTGGCTAATCGGCCATGCGACCTTTTGGCGAGCCGCCGTCAGCGGCGCTGCGGTGGACGATTGGTATCAACAGGCCATGTTAGCGGACATCAACGAGAACTTTGCGGAAACATTTTTTAACGGCGTGCGGCCGTTCGACGCGGCCGGACGCAAAGCATATGCCGCCGAGTCGCCAATTGCATACGTGAATGCGATCCGGACTCCGACCTTGATCTTGAGCGACACGCGCGATCAGCGCGTTCCGGTCGCACAATCGTACGTCTTCTATCATGCACTGCACGATCGCGGCGTGCCGGTGAGGTTCACGGCTTTTCCGCGGTACGGTCATTTCCCAACCGACCCCGCGGGTCGCGAACAAGCGCTTCGAGCCTGGGCCGATTGGTTCGATCGGTGGATGAAATGAAAAACACTACAGGGCTTATCTTCGCATTGTGCGCCGCTACGTCGATGGCGTGCGCGAGCGCGTCCACGGGGACGGCGCGAACGATCGATTTCGACGACATTCGCCGGATCGTTTCGATCGCATCGCCCCAGATTTCGCCCGACGCATCGAAGATCGTTGCAATCGTTCGCCGTGCCGATTTCCCGAAGGACAAGTATCGCGAGGATCTCGTGCTGATCGACGCGCGAACGGGCGCGCAGCGGATGCTGGCACAAGACAAGGACTTAGGGTCGTTCGAATGGTCGCCGAACGGCGACCGGCTGGCATACGTCGAGTCCGGCCAGCTCTTCCTGATGCGCTTCGACGGAGGCGAACCGTTGCAACTCACCGACGACGACAAGCATCACGTTGAAGATATCGCGTGGCGCCCGGATGGGCGCGCCATCGCGTTCACCAAAGAGGACGACGCCTCGAATGCGAAGGCGATCTCCAAGCACGAAGATGCGTTTGACGTGACCGAAGACGAATGGATCGCGCAAGCCGCACCCGTTCCGACGCACCTCTGGCAAGTGCACACCGCCGGTGGGAAGGCGCAGCGACTCACGAGCGGAAATTTCACGGTCAGCGGAGGCTTTGCGTACGCGGCCAACGGCGCCGCGATCTTCTTCACGCGTTCGAAACCCAAATCACATCCTAACAAGTATCTCGCGCAAGAAATCGCCCGTGTGGACGTCACGACGCATCGTATTTCCGCAGTGCCGACTATCAGCACGCCTGCAGTCGGGCCGGTACGCTCGCGGGACGGCAAGTACGTCGCGTACGGCATCACCCATCCGCGTGCGACGATGCAGGGCGAGATCGCTCTTGCCGACGCAAACGTCCGCCACGCTCGCTGGATTACCCGCCGGCTCGACCGCAACGTGGGTAGCGCCGACTTTATGCCGGACGACTCTTTGGTCGTTTCGGCCGACGAAGCGACGCTCGAACGACTCTTTCGAGTCTCCGTTTCCGGGACGGTGACGCGGTACGATTTCGGCGACATCGACATCGTAAGTGGCCCAAGTATAGCCCGCGACGGGACGATCGTTTTTACGGGCGCTACCTCCGCGCGACCGTCGGAGCTCTACATTCTCGCGCCGCACGCACGCGCGCCGCGGCGGCTCACGTCACTCAACGCGCGAATCTGGAAACTCCGGCTCGGAAGCACGCGCGCCGTAACGTGGCGCGATGCCGCGGGCTTTACCGTCGACGGCGTACTGACCGCGCCGCCGGGCTGGAGCCGCGCCACGCGCGCGCCGTTGGTCGTCTACATTCATGGCGGCCCAACGGCCGCGTCGACAACGTCGTTCGCGTCGTTTCCGCAGATTCTCGCGGCGCACGGATGGTTCGTGTTTCAGCCGAATTATCGCGGTAGCGACAACCTCGGATGGCGTTTTGCCAAAGCGACCGTTCCGCATATTACGAGTGCGCCCGGCTCGGACATCATGACCGGAATCGCGGCGGTGGAACGCATCGTGCCGGTCGATACCTCGCGCATCGGTATCTCCGGTTGGTCGGAGGGCGGCTTGTTGACCTCGTGGCTCATCACCCATCACACCTGGCGAGCCGCGGTTTCAGGAGCCGCGGTGAACGACTGGATCGGCTACGACGCAATGACCGACGCTAAGGATTTCACGCCGCAGTTCATCGCCGCGTCCCCGTGGACCAATGCGACCGCGTCCGCGATGTACCGGAGCGAGTCGCCGCTGACGTATGCGTCGAACGTGCGCACGCCGACGCTTATCATGAGCGACGCGGGCGATCAGCGCGTTCCTACTCCGCTAGCCTACGACTTCTACCACGAGATTCGCGCGACGGGTACGCCCGTGCAATTCGTGGTCTATCCGGTCAACGGCCATTTCCCAACCGACCCCGTTCGCCGCGAAGACGTCAACAAACGCTGGCTGGCCTGGTTCGTAAAATACCTATAACGTATCTACATTCGAAGTCTGCGCGTGTGGACTATCGCCGGCGGCATATACGCCGCGCGCGAACTGCCGAACCAGCGCCGCAAATTCTTCGGGCCGGCGCAACGGAGCGATGTGATCGGTGCGCTTGATCAGGCCCAATTCCGCGTTAGCCGCGCGGGCGAATTTTTGCTCGTCCGCCCGAAAAATAAAATCCCATTCGCCGTTTACGATCAACACGGGCCGGCGATATTTGCTTAAGCGTCCGCTGAATGTTTCTATTCGCTTGAATGCGCGGCTATTGGCCACCAATGCGCGTTTGAAGCGCAGCGGTACGATCGTTTTGGCGATGCGATGATGTACCGTGAGACGAAAGAGCAAGGCCAAGGTCCGGCGCACCGAACGCGTCGGCACCGTCCACCTCCCGCGGACCGCCCAGTTGTACGGGTGCCGTAACCAGCCCGCGAGATCCAGCGTGCAGTCAGCGAGCACCAAGCCGGCAGTATGCTCCGGATAATCGTGCGCGAATTGCATGGCCACGTATCCGCCCAGCGAGTACCCTATGACGATGGGGGGCTTCCCCAACACGTCTTCAACGATGTGCGCCAAGAGAGCTTCGACCGTCGGCGTTTTGAACGGCAGCGCCGCCAGCTTCCCATGCCCGGGAAGATCGAGGGTGACGATGCTATACTCGTCGGCTAAGGCCAACGCATGCGGTTTCCATATCTCGCGACCGAGTCGAACGCCGTGGATGAACAGCAACGCCGTATTGCGTTCGTCGCCGTAGCGCGTATAGGCCGCATGGAACCAGCCGGCATCCGATGTCGTCACATGTCTATCCTACGCGCATGCGCTTACGGTTCTAGCCGAGGCCAAGCAAAAAAGCCCACCGGTATAACCGGCGGGCTTTCTGTCGTAATAATCTGGCGTCGACCTACTTTCGAGGGGACCCTGCGGTCCGCCTATCATCGGCGCGGGCGGGCTTAACTGCCGTGTTCGAGATGGGAACGGGTGGAACCCCGCCGCTATGAACGCCAGAAACTTGATCCTCACCGCGACGCCGAGCCGGAGCTCCAGGCGATCGCGATGAGAAAGCTGCATACAGAAGAACTTTCAGTGCCAATTAAAAGGAGGTATTGTCAAAAATTTCCGGGCTATTAGTACCGGTCAGCTCCAGCGATTGCTCGCCTTCCACCCCCGGCCTATCAACGTGGTAGTCTCCCACGACCCTTCCCTCTTTCGAGATTGAGATCTCATCTTGAAGTCAGTTTCACGCTTATATGCTTTCAGCGTTTATCTGATCCGAACGTAGCTACCCGGCTATGCCCCTGGCGGGACAACCGGTTCACCAGCGGTTCGTTCAACCCGGTCCTCTCGTACTAGGGTCGACACTCCTCAAATCTCTAACGCCCACGGCGGATAGGGACCGAACTGTCTCACGACGTTCTGAACCCAGATCGCGTACCGCTTTAATGGGCGAACAGCCCAACCCTTGGGACCTACTACAGCCCCAGGATGCGACGATCCGACATCGAGGTGCCAAACCT
>DATBTT010000032.1:0-2264 GCA_036559125.1 Vulcanimicrobiaceae bacterium | reverse complement strand
TCATCCTGAGCTCTCCCCGTCATCCTGAGCTCTCCCCGTCATCCTGAGCTCTCCCCGTCATCCTGAGCTTGTCGAAGGGCGGCCTTTCGACAGGCTCGGGGTGACGATGTCGGTTAGTGCGCGCGCAGCCATCCGACAACTGCCTGCATGAGGGCCGGGTCGAGCGGGTGCGACTGAAGGTATTCCTGACCGGTCGATACTTCATCGCCCGTAAGAGCGAAAAACAGGTGGTTGTCGGGCGCCAATTCGATGTCGGTGAAATTCGACTTCTTCTTTCCGGCTTCGACCAACGGCGCGATGTCAGCATCGGTGATTTGAACGTCTTTGCTTCCGTGAACGACCAGCACGGGCTGTTCGACCGCGGCAATCTCGGCGGGGGGATTGACGCGAGCATAGCTCTTGATGAACGGCAGACGTTCGGCCAGCCGTAGCTGCGATACGACTGCGGGCGACTGATCTTGACGCGCGAGTTGCGCTTCGATGATCGCCTGGTACGACAGAGGCAGCGGCGCAAGCAACACGAGCCCGCGGACCTTCGCACCGCTAAGAGCGACGCCGAGCGCGAGTTCGCCGCCCTCGCTATGGCCCAAGAGATACAAACGTTGCGGATCGACGTGCGAATCGCTCGCAACCGCGTCCACCGCGGCTTCGGCGTCATCCAGATAATTTTGACGCACGACGTTGGAGATCGGCGTTTTGCTGGTGCTTTTACCGATCGCGCGCTTGTCGTAGCGAAGCACCGCGAACCCTGCGGAATTCAAAGCCTCCGCAATCTGCGCGAATATTTTATTGGGGCCGATCGTCTCGTCGCGATCTTCCGGACCGCCGTCGTGAAGCAACACGACCGCGGGTGCGCGCGCGCTCGCCTGCGCCGGCCAAGAAATCGTCGCGGACAACACGCTCCCATCGCTCGACGTGAACGACAGATCTCGCGAACTCGCCTCGCTGCCTCGCGCGACCGCCGGCTGTATTAGCGCGCAACATGCGACGAGCGCGAACGTCGTGAGAGTATTCATAGAACCTTGGTACAGCCGTAGGCTGCGCGCTGTCAATCCGGTGGCGACGGTGCCGCCGAAGGGCCGGCCATCGATGAGAGCGGAATCGGCGTACGGCGCGGGATCGGCGCCCCGGTAAACACCGGGCGCGGCGTGGTTGCGGGCGTCGGCGTGAATACCGTCGTCGGGACGAAGCGAGGCACGGCGGGATTGAAAGGTGTCGGCATGGCCAGGACACGCGGTCCGGGCGTTTTGACGTAGAGCACGTGCGCCGCGGAATCGTAGCGAACCATTTCCCCCAGATTTCGCAGAATGGGCGCGATTTCAACGTAGACGGCATGCAAGTCACCCGGAAACGGGCGGCGCGCCAGGCGAATCTGCGAGAACCGGTCGCCGAGGCTTACGATCATCGTGCGGTCGTCGTAGCCGATGCTATCGGCAACCGCGGTCAGAAATGGATCGACCGGCGCGAGCACGCGGCCCCGCTCGAGGTACGCCGGCGTATACGATCGCACCACCGATCCGTCGACGACGAGGGTGAGCGACAGTGCTGCAAGTGGGAATATCACGCTTTGGGAGCGATATACCGCATCGGATGAAACGACTCATCTTAGCGTTCCGCGAGGGCGGCATCCGCTTCTCGCGCGATGGTTGCGCCTTCCTCGCGCAGGCCGTCGCCTTCAACGCGCTGTTCACCATTTTTCCCTTATTGGTCTTGGTGATCACCGCCGGGTCGTTCGTCTACCCCAACAGCGAACAACGCGTCATCACCTTCTTCGATACCTTCGCGCCGGCGCTGCACGATTTCATCGCCTCGAACCTTCAATCGTACATCTACGGTCGCGGAATTTCATCGATAATCGCTCTCGGCTTCGTCGTTTGGTCGGGCAAGAATCTCTTCATGAGCCTCGCCTACGCGCTCGACCGCGCGCTCGGCGTGCCGAAGGGGCGGCCCCTCGTGCACGACATCGTCCTTTCGATCGTGATGCTTCCCGTCGTCGGCATTCTCTTTATCATCGCGATCTCGCTACCGATCTTGCTCTCGATCGTGATCGCCGTCGCGAATCTGCCGGACAAGCAGCATCTCACGCAGATCACCGGGTATCTGATTTCGATGGCACTCGTGTTCGTGGTCGTGCTGATCCTCTACACGTTTCTGCCGAACCGCCGCGTCTCGTGGCATTTTGCCGTGCCGGGCGCGAGTTTCGCGGCGATCACCTGGCCGTTCGTCCAATTCGCATTCGCGCAATACACGATTCACGTGAACTT
>DATBTT010000031.1:0-175315 GCA_036559125.1 Vulcanimicrobiaceae bacterium | reverse complement strand
GGCGGCGGTTTGGGTGGAGGCTCCGGCGCGGACACGAGCGGCGGTCAGCAGCAGTCTCCGACGGATGGCGGCGGCTGGCAGAGTGATCCCGGGCAGGCCGATCCCAGCGCCGGCGGCGGCGGAGATTGGGGCGGCGGCGGTTTCGGTGACCTCGGCGGCGGCGGTGGCGGCGGTGGCGACTTCGGCGGCGGTGGCGGCGGAGGTGGTGACGGCGGCGGAGGCGGAAGCTGGTAACCACAGACGGCGTGCTTCGACAGGCTCAGCATGACAGCTCTCACCCTGAGCCTGTCGAAGGGCCCTCCTCGTCACCCTAGCCTATCCCCCGTCACCCTGAACCTGTCGAGCGGGCCTCGTCCACCCTAGCCGATCCCCGTCACCCTGAGCCTGTCGAAGGGCCTCGTTCGCCCTAGCCGATCCCCGTCACCCTGAGCCCGTCGAGCGGCCCTCGTTCACCCTAGCCGATCCCCGTCACCCTGAGCCGGTCGAAGGGCCTCGTTCGCCCTAGCCGATCCCCGTCACCCTGAGCCTGTCGAAGGGCCTCGTTCGCCCTAGCGAACCCGTCACCCTGAGCCTGTCGAAGGGCCTCGTTCACCCTAGCCGATCCCCGTCACCCTGAGCCGGTCGAAGGGTGGATGGGAGTGAAGGCTACGTTTCCCGGTTGATGAAAGCTTGCGTTTATGCGACGCTTGCTTTTCTTTGTTCTCACACTTGTATTGTGCGTGCCGATGACGCTTGCCGTGCCGGTCGCGGCGAGCGCCCGCAGCTACGACCAAAGCCTTTACTCCGGCTTGCAATGGCGCCTCGTCGGCCCGTTTCGCGGAGGCCGCGCGCTCGCCGTGAGCGGCGTTCCCGGCAACGACCGCACGTTTTATTTTGGCTCGGTCGGCGGCGGCGTCTGGCGCACCGATAACGCCGGACGCACGTGGACGCCGATTTTCGATTCACAACCGGTTGCCTCGATCGGCGCGATCGCCGTTGCGCCGAGCGATCCGAACGTAATCTACGTCGGTTCGGGCGAAGCCGACATGCGTTCTGACATTCAAGCCGGTAACGGCATGTACAAGTCGACCGACGGCGGCAAAACGTGGACGCACATCGGACTTACCGACACCGCGCAGATCGGCAAGATCGTCGTCGATCCGAAAAACGCGAACGTCGCCTACGTCGCGGCGCTCGGACACCAATACGGGCCCAACACCGAACGCGGCGTCTTCAAGACGACCGACGGCGGGACGTCGTGGAGCAAAGTTCTGTACAAGAATGCCGACACGGGCGCGATCGATCTCTCGATGTCGCCGAGCGATTCGAGCGTGCTCTTTGCCGCGATGTGGCAGACGCGACGGCCGCCGTGGAACGTATATCCGCCCAGCAACGGACCAGGCAGCGGTCTTTACAAGACGACCGACGCCGGGAAAACGTGGACGCAGGTGAGCGGCCACGGCTTCCCCGACGCGGTTCGCCGAATCGGCATCGCCATTTCACCGGCCGACGCCAATCGCATCTATGCCCTCGTCGACACCAAAGCCGGCGGTGTGTATCGTTCCGACGACGGCGGCGCTACGTGGCGGCATACCGACGGCGAGCAGCGCATCTGGACGCGCGGCTGGTATTTCAGCGGCATCACGGCCGATCCGAAGAATGCGAACGAAGTCTACGTCATGGATACGTCCACCTATCGCTCGACCGACGGCGGTGCGTCGTTTACGGCCATCAAAGGCGCGCCCGGCGGCGATGATTATCACACGTTGTGGATCGATCCAACGACCAGCGACCGTATGATACTCGGCAGCGATCAAGGCGTGGTCGTCAGCGTCGACGGAGCGAAGACATGGAGCTCGTGGTACAACCAGCCGACGGGGCAGTTCTATCACGTCGCCGTCGACAATCGTTTCCCATATTGGCTCTACGGCGCGCAACAAGACTCCGGCGGCGCGGCCATCGTGAGTCGCAGCCGCCACGCGGGTATCGGCGAGCGCGATTGGATGCCGATCGACGCGCCGGGCGAGAGCGGCTACTCCGCGCCCGATCCGTTGCATCCGGGTCACGTCCTCGGAAGCAATCCGCTTAGCGACGAGAACGTCGACGACGGTTTCGAACGCGTGGTCGATCCGACCATCACGCAAACGGCGACGATCGAACGCAACACCTGGACGCTGCCGGTCGTGTTCTCGCCGGCCGACCCGCACGCTCTGTATGCGAGCCATCAACAGATTTTCCGCAGCACCGACGGCGGCAAATCGTGGCGCATCATCAGCCCCGATCTGACGCGGCCGACCCTTACGATTCCCAAAAACCTCGACGTCTACGACGCTCGCGACAACAACGGCATCGCGCGCCGCGGCGTCGTGTACGCGATCGCACCGTCGCCGTTACGCAAAAACCTCATTTGGGCCGGTACCGACGACGGCCTGATCTGGCGCACCCGCGACGGCGGTTCGCATTGGCAAAACGTCACGCCCAAGGCGTTAACTGCGTGGAGCAAAGTCGGCATCATCGAGGCCTCACGCTACGATGCGAAGACCGCGTACGCGTCGGTCGACCGCCATCGGCTGGAAGACCGAACGCCCTACATTTACCGCACGCACGACGGCGGAGCACATTGGACGCTTGCGACTGCGGGGATACCGAAGGATTCTTTCGTTAACGTCGTGCGCGAGGATCCCAAACGCCGCGGATTGCTGTATGCCGGTACTGAAACCGGCACGTACGTTTCGTTCGACGACGGGTCGCACTGGCAGTCGCTACAATTGAATATGCCGGTCGCCTCGATTCGCGACATCGCGTTTCACGGCGGCGACGTCATCCTCGCCACGCATGGGCGCGCGTTCTGGATTCTCGATAACGCGACGCCGCTTCGCCAAATCGCGCGAGCGCAACGATCCGCGGCTTATCTGTACGCGCCGCTCCAAACCTATCGCACGCGACCGGGGAGCGACGAAGGTACGCCGCTACCGCCAAAGGACGAGCCGCTCGGAACGAATCCGCCCAACGGCGCGATGCTGGATTACTATCTTCGCGGCGCAAGCTCACCGGTCGCCCTGAGCATCGTAGATGCGAGCGGAGCGATCGTGCGCGGGTGGTCGTCTGCGGACAAGCGCAAGACGGTCGACCCGCGCACGCTGAGCATCCCCGCGTTTTGGGTGAAACCGCAGCAGCTTCCGTCAACCGACCCCGGGCAGCACCGGTTCGTGTGGGACATGCGCTACGCCGACGGCGTGTGGGCGCCCCCGGGAACCTATTCCGTGCGCCTAACCGCGAACGGCACGTCGACGACGCAAAGACTCGTCCTCGCGCGAGACCCGCGCGTCAAAGCGAGCGACGCCGACTTGCGCGCGCAATTTGCGTTCGCGCAGTCGCTCGAAGCGGCAAAAGCGCGAGTCGCGCGAGCTCAGGCCGAGGTGACGACGCTACAAAAGCGCGCGTCGAATGCAACGCAACGCGCGCGTTTGGCAACGATTGCGGGCGTCGCGCCCGCTGACGACCCCGACGATTCCGAAGGCAAGCCGCCGCACGACTTCACCAGCTTGCGCTACCTCGGCGTCGCGTTCGACAACCTTGAAGGCGTCGTCGAAAGCGGCGATTTCGCACCGTCGCCCGACGTACGCATCGCACGCGACAAGCTCGAAACCACGCTGCGCGCAACGCTCGCGCGTCTTGCGGCTTTTGCCGGGAGCGCTGCTAGGAGCTCAGCGTCCGGAAAGCGTTTGGTCGTACCACCGGGCCAAGTCCGCTTTATATTTGACCAGCGCCGCAGGATTCAAGTAGATCATGTGACCCGATTGGTAGAAGCCGAATGTGATGTTCTTCTGCAATGCGGGCGCGAGATTTAGGTGATCCAGCGTGTAGACCGTTGCATAATAGGGCGTTGCAAAATCATAGCGCCCGTTTGCGGAAAACACGCGAAGGTGCGGGTTTTGCGTCATGGCTTCGGCGAGGTCGGGGGCAACGTTCGCCGGCGGGTCGTTTCCATCGTGATGCATGTCCCAACGCGCGCCGAGTTGGCCGCCGTATGCCGTCGGCCGGTAGCGTAGATTGCTTTCGTACTTCAGCGTCTGGGAAACGTATTGGTTGAACGTACCAACGAAGGCGCCTGAGATGCCGACGTCGGAGGGATCCCAATTCGGGGCATCCTCGGCTCTATCGAGATTGTAGGTCATGAAACGCGAGTCGTACCGGCCGACGATCTTGCCGGTATTGCGCAGCAGCTCTTGCTGGAAACGTGGATAGGAAATGCGCAAATTCGAATTGCGAATGTAGCTGTTTGGTAATCCCAGATAGTCGTGCAGCTTTGCGACCACGACGGAGTACTCGCTCGGGTTGAGATCCGATCCTTGCGCTAGATCGTGGAGATACTGCCCGCTGGCAAACGTCTCGACGCCTTTGAGAAACGTATCGAGACTCTGACCGTGACTCGCAGCCTTGTGATGGAACCACGCCGTCGCCGCCTCGGTCGGCAAATACGTGACGTACGACCAATCGCCGCCGCCGATGGGCTGACCGCCCCCCAGACCACCCAGACCGAAGTTGAGAATGGACGATTGCAGCACCACGCCGTTCATTTCGACTCCGGCGCCTTGCAGCATGTCGACCAGAACGCAGTCACGCGTCGTGCCGTAACTTTCGCCGAAGAGAAATTTCGGCGAGTTCCAGCGATTGAATTGCGAAATGTAGCGCTGAATGAACTGCGTGAACGCGCGCGCGTCCTGGTCGACACCCATGAAATCCTTGGGTTCCCCGTATCCGAGCACGCGACTGTAGCCCGTATTCGGCGCGTCGATGAAGACCATGTCCGTCTTGTCGAGCAAACTGGATGAATTGTTCGCGAGTTTGAACGGCGGCGGCCCCGTCGGAGCGCCGTTGGTCGTGAGGACGCGAATCGGGCTGAACGACGCCATGTGCAGCCAAATAGTCGAGCTTCCCGGTCCCCCGTTGTAGAAGAACGTGACGGGTCGTTTGTTGGGACTTCCACCGTCTTTCGTGTACGCGACATAGAACATTCGCGCGGTGATCTGCTCTTTATCGTTGCGCAGCGTGACCGTGCCCGCGCGCGCGGTGTACGGGATGGATTGGCCGCCGACGTTGGCGACATGGTGGGTGACGGCGTCGGGCGTAGCCGGCGGAATCACGGGCTTTTTCTTGTGCGTTGCCGCCGGAGTGGCGGCGATCAGGGCCAGCGCCGTGCTCAACGCGAGGAGTCTCTTCAAGTAATGCATGTGCGTCGTTCTCCTAACGTCCCAGAGCACTGTCGTAAAAGCGCGCGAGATCTTGCTTCATTTGGGCCAGCGACGATTCGTCGAGATAGATCATGTGCCCCGATTGATAGAAACCGTAGCTGATGTTCTTCTGCAAAGGCGGTGCGAGGTTCAGATGTTTGAGCGTGTAGACGGTCGCAAAATACGGCGTCGCAAAGTCGTAATAACCGTTGGCCGAGAAGACGTGCAGGTTTGGATTTTGCGTCATCGCATCGGCTAGATCGGGCGCGACGTTGGTAGGCTCGCGGTGGTTGTGCGTGAAATCCCACGAGCTGCCGTTGGCGTAAATGATGCCGTAAATGTTCGCGCGATACGGAAGCGTCGTATCGTATTTGAGATCTTCGTGCAGGTACTGATTGATCGCGGTCGTGTACGGCGCATCGATCGACGAATCGGTCGGATCCCAGTTCGGCCCCTCGTTGGCAGCCCGGTCGACCGTATAGGTTTGGTAACGCCCGTCCAAACGGCCGACTATGATGCCTTGCGAGCGCAGCAACTCCTGTTCGAAACGAGGATACGGCACGCGCAGGTCCGAGTTACGGACGTACTGCTCGGGGATGCCGAGGTACGCGCTTAGCTTGCGCACGACGTCGTCGCGTTCGGAGCTGCTAAGCCGATCGCCGCGTTCGAGCGCGCTCAAGTACTCGCCCATCGCGAATTGTTGGACGGTCGTGAGATACGCTGCGAGGTCCGCCGGTTTGTTGTGGATTTTGTTGTGATACCACGCCGTCGCTGCTTCCGTCGGGAGGTACAGCACGTACGGCCAATCGCCCCCGCCGATCGGGTCGCCGTTACCAAAATCCAGGCCGAAGTTAAGGATCGACGATTGCAACACGACGCCATTGAGCGCGATGCCGGCGTTCAAAAGATAATCGGCCAGCGCCGCCGACCGCGTCGTTCCATAGCTCTCGCCGTAGATGAACTTCGGCGAGTTCCAACGATCGAATTTCGTGATGTAGCGCTGAATAAACTGACCGAACGCGGCGACGTCCTGGTCGACGCCGAAAAACATCTTCGGATTGCCGGCGCCGACGATTCGCCCGTAGCCGCTATCGGGCATGTCGATGAAGACGAGATCGCTCTTGTCGAGCAGGCTGTACTGGTTGTCGACGATACGATACGGTGGCGCACCGGATGGTTTACCGTTGGCTGCCAACACGCGCACGGGACCGAACGACCCCATGCGCAGCCACATCGTCGAGCTGCCCGGACCGCCGTTGTATAAAAACGTGACCGGACGCGATGTGGAATCGGCGCCTTCGGTCGTATAGGCCGTATAAAAAACGCGAGCCGTCGGTTGGTCTTTGTCGTTGCGCAGCGTGATCGTGCCGGCGCGCGCGGTGTACGCGATCGGACGGCCGTCGACCGTGACGCTATGCTCAGTCACGGCATCGGGGGTCTCCCCGGGCTCCGCCGGTTCGGGGGAGGCCTGCGCGGCTTTGGCTGCGGCGGCTTTTGGCGGAGCGCTTGCGGCCCCGGCCGGAAGTGCCGTCGGCCCGAGCGCCGCAAGCAGGAGTAGAGCGAAAAGTTTTTTCACCGGGTGGTTCTCCAGTCTAAGATGCCGCTTGCGTTGCGGCTTTAAACGCGGCGTCGAGTGCTTTGAGTGCGGCACCGCCGTCGCCCGAATCGAGTGTCGTTTCCAATGTGGGAAGTGTGGTCGAGGCATACCCCGAGACGTCGTAAAGCAGCGTGCGCTGCCATTTGGACGTGGTCGAATCGTAAAATGCGCTCTCGGCGGCGCGTAGCTTTGCATACTCCGCGGCGGCTGCGCTCGCGTCGCCTTTCTCTACATCCGCCGCGGCTTGCGCGTCGAGCGCCTTCGCCGCCGACTCGAAGGCGGTAGCATCCGGGAAGAGCGTTTGCGCGACCGCGGCACGCTGCGACGCATTAGTCTTTTCCTCGGCAAATCCGGTCACGCGCGCGGAGAGCGTCGCCGCGAGATCGCCCAAGCGAAGGTCGGGATACGTCGCGTTCGCCAATCGCAAAACCACGACGCCGGTATATCGCGCGATCGCGGCCGCGCGATGCATGCCGGGATCGTAAACGCGCAACGACCACGGATCGTCGTATGCGGAATGGTAGCTCCCGAAGGGGCCGCCGTAGCCGGCGCCGGCCCCCGGGAGGTTTTCATGATAGACGAAGGGCTCGTGGTCGCTGCCTCCGCCGATGGCATCGACGGCAAGCTTCGGATCTTGCGCGCGCCAGTACGCGTCGAGCATTCGTCCGTCCGGCGCGTGCACCGCCGTCGCGGCGTCGCGCAACATACCGGAGAGATCGGGGGTAGCGTAGGCACCGAACGACGGCCCGAAGGCGACCTCGTCGGTGTTCATATAGGCCACGCACCCGGCCCGAAGTTGCGCTTCGTTTTGCGCGACCCACTCATCGCTACCGAAAAGGTTGAGTTCTTCGCCGTCCCAAGAACCGATGACGATCGTGCGCTTCGGTTTCCAGCCTGAGGCCTTGAGCCTGCCGAACGCGCGGCCGAGTTGCAGCAGGTCGACCGTTCCGCTGATCGGATCGACGGCGCCGTACGTCCACGAATCGCGATGTCCGCCGACGACTACCATCTGCGCGGGGTTCTGGCCAGGCATGGTGGCGATGACGTCCCACATGGGGCCGAAAAACCGTTTGGACTTGAGGACGAAATGCGCGCGCGCCGCTCCGCCGAGATGGAGCGCAAACGCAAACCCCGGATGCCACTGCGAAGGGCCCGTCGGTCCGCCAAGCACCGCTAAGAGTTCGCGCGCGACGTTCGCCGTGATGGGCATTTCGGGAATCGACGGAAGCTTGATCGCGGAGAACGGCTTGTGCGGCGCACCCGGAACGGGGATTCCGATCGCGGTCGGATCGCCGGGGTCGTTGGTGAACGTCATGGTGTTGCGAACCGCCGCACCCGTGGGGCGCCACGGCCCTTTCGGATAGGTTTCGCCGTTCCAATAGCCGCCGGTCATGGGATCGCTGAATACTAGAACGGCCTTAGCCCCATGTTTGGCGGCTTCGAACGCTTTTCCGGTCAGCGAACCGTTGCCGCCGCGCGCGATCACGATGGCACCGCGCACGTCGACGTGTAAGCTCGCCAGGGTTTCGAAGTCGTCTGCGGTCGCGTGATTGGCATATACGAGCGCACCGGTGACGTCGCCGTCGTTGCTGTAGCCCGAATAAGGAATGCCTATGGCCTTGTGATCGCGCGAATACGGATCGCCGGCGACCGCGGGCTCGTACAGATCGATCGCTCGTTTGACCGGCGCAACCAGCGTCAGGCGCTGTTCGTACGGCCACGCAAGAGGAACGTCGTACTCGACCAATTTTGCATTCCAGCCGGCTGCCGCCAACTGCGCGCGCACGTAGTTGGCCGCGCGCAAATCGCCGGGTTGCCCCATGCGATGCACGTACGATGCGAGCCCCATCTCGTCGCGCATGGCCTGCGCCTCCGAAGGAGATGCGTCGACGGTGCGTTCCAGGGCTAGCTCCGCCGAAAGTTCGGCCGGCGAAAACCCGCGCGCGACCGGCGCCGCCGCGCCGAGGGCGGTCATCGCAAAGAGCGCCGCCGTCGTGGCAGCGAAAGCACGGGCAAGGTTCATAGAACGTACATCGCGTTTTTCGCCTCCGCCCCCTTCAGGCCAGGTTTATGGCACGCGCTTACGGGAGCGGCTTGCCCGATTCGGTGGTTCCGCTCGTTAGCGTTGCGTCGAGCGCGATCGGCGCGTCGTCGGGCGTCATCAACGTTTCTTCCGCCGAGATTTCGTTGGGGACGTTCAACTCGTTGACGTGCCGGTTGGGACAGAGCACCTCGACGATCATCTCGGCCGGCGGATCGCTCGCCGAAAAGCTGACCGGCGTGCCGTCTTCGTCGACGATGAATGACCGTGCGCCGGCGCGCGCGACCGGCGCACGGCAAACGGCGCACGCCATGTCGTGCAAATGAACCAAACTGAGAAACGGCACGCTCAGCGCTTTCCGTAGAGTTCGTGTTTGAGTTGCGAAACCGCAGTTACGATCGTTTCCAAATAGGGCAGCATGGCGCCCTTTATCCGCTCCAGGCGAGCTTCACCGTCCGCCGTTATCGAGTAAATGCGGCGCGAGCGCTTCGTCGGGTGATCCCAGGTTGCGGTGAGAAACCCGCGTTCTTCGAGACGCCGCAGGAGCGGATAAATCTTGTTCGTGTTGACGGCGACCAAACCGCCGCAAAGCGCGTCGATGCGTTGCATCAAACCGTACCCGTGGTCGGGGTGCGCCTTCACCATATGCAAGATCAACACCGGAAAGACCGTCTTGCTTTTTATCGGCCCCTTGAGAACGTCGTCGACGCGATGACTCATGGATTTCCTTAGTGGGCCAAGGCGGTAGCGTACGCGCGTTCGATTTCGGCCGCATACCGATCTTCGACGACGCGCCGTTTGACTTTGAGCGTCGGAGAGAGTTCGCCGGCTTCGACCGTAAGATCGGTCGGAAGCACGACGATGCGGCGGACCTGCTCGAACGTAGCTAAGTCCGCGGTCTGCGCGTGCGTCTCATGCGTAAGAAACGCGACGACGTCGCTTCGGCCCGCGAGGTCGGCAGCCGGCACCACGGCACTCAGGTGCAATTCCGCACGCACGAGATCCCAATTGGGCGCGATCAGCGCGGCTGGGTGCGGACGCCCGTCGCCGACGAGCATCACCTGATTGATGTAGACCGAACGTTTGATGGCCGACTCCACGCGCGAGGGCGAGATGAATTTGCCGCCGGACGTCTTGAAGAGTTCCTTCTTGCGATCGGTTATGGTCAGATAGCCGTCGGCGTCGATATGTCCGACGTCGCCGGTTTTATACCAGCCGTCCTGCAGTACGTCGGCGGTAGCGGCCTCGTCTTTGTAATAGCCTAGCATCACATTGGGACCGCGCGCGAGAATCTCGCCGTCGGAAGCGGTGCGTATCTCCACGCCCGGAATCGGTTTCCCGACCGTACCGTACCGATTGGTTTCGAAGCGGTTTACCGTTATGACCGGCGAGCATTCGGTGGGGCCGTACCCTTCGATGATGACGATGTCGAAGCCGAGAAAGGTCATGGCCGTGTCGAAGTGCAACGGCGCGCTGCCGCTGACGAAGAATGCGAGCCGGTCCAAACCGAGCAGCGGACGCAGTTTTTTGAGCACGAGCGCGCGTGCGATACGGTATCGCAGTTCCAGACCCGCGCCGTGGGCCGTGCCGCGCGTTTTGGCCGTCATGTACTCGCGACCGGTGGCGAGCGCCCACGGTACGAGCCGCGCCTTCAATCCGCCGGCAACCAGAGCCTTACCGGTAATGCCGGCGAGAACGCGTTCGAAGATGCGCGGAACGACCGTCATCGCTTCGGGATGCACCTCGTGCAAGTCGGCAAGCAGCTCGTCGGCCGAATGCGTTATGTAATGGCGCACGCCGGCGATCATGTATCCATAGAGAATGCAGTGTTCGTATATGTGCGAAAACGGCAACACCGAGAGCACCACGGATCCCGATCCCACGCGGTCGAAGGCGTAACCGAACGACGACTTGGTCGTGAACGCGAGGTTGTCGTGGGAGAGCATCACCCCTTTGGGCATGCCGGTCGTTCCCGACGTGTAGATCAATATCGCCAGATCGTCCGGGCGCAATCGCTCCTCGAAGGCTGCGGGCCAGTCGGGATGCGCCGCGCGGGCTTGCGCGCCGCGCGCTTCGAAACGCGCCAGCGAATCGTCTCCATCGCCGTCGAAAACGAGCGTGCGCGGGAGCGCTTGGGAGAGTGAGTGCAACCGTTCGCGCGCCTTGGGCGTGTCGACGAAGACCAGCTTCGCCTCGGAGTTTTGCAAGATGAAGCGGACTTGATCGAGGGCTTGGGTCGGGAATACCGGTACGACCACGCAACCCGCAAAGAGCGTCGCGAAGTCGGCAACGATCCAGTCGATTCGATTTACGGAGATCAGCGCGACACGGTCGCCGGCGTTCAGACCGGCGTCGCGAATCGCGCATGCGAGGTTCTCGACGCGCGCGAGCAATTCGATACTGCTAATTGGAGTCCAAGTACCGTTTTTGCGCTCGACCAGAACGTCTTCGCGCGGCCGCGCCAAGGCCCGCCGTATCATCGCGGGCAGGGTCTCGTGTCCCGCGGGCGCGCTCTGCATGTCGGGCGCAATTCGCCCGCCATGAATCGGGCCCTGGCGTTTGTATCAATGCACGAGTATAAAAGGTGCGACCTCTTGGATGCGCCGGTCCGTCATGCCCGAAACGTCCGCCAACTCATCCAGCGACGCGAAACGCCCGTTGAGGTCGCGGTAGTCAACGATGCGCTGCGCGAGCGTCGGGCCGATGCCGGGCAACTGCGCTAACGCCTGCGCGCCGGCGGCGTTCAGATCGATCGATGCCGTCGGGATTGCGCCGCGCTTTGAAACGCGCCGCGAACGGGGACGTTGCGTGGCAAGCGACTCGCCGATCTTGGGAACGGCCAGCTCCTGGCCATCGACGAGGTGCTCCGCCAAGTTGACGCCCACCCGATCGGCGGCGCCCGTGAAGCCACCGGCGCGGCTCACCGCGTCCATGGCGCGCGCGTCGGGCGAAAGATGGTACACGCCTGGCCGCGCGACGGCACCGGCGACGTACACGACTACGGCGCTGCCGGTGGAGACCGCGCCTCTTCTTGCCGGCCGATGCGTCCGCGCCGCGGCGGACATCGGCGCGCGCCCGGCCGAAATTGTGGCGGGGTTGGGCGCCGGATGCCACACCGCAAGGGCGACCAGTACGATTCCGGCTACGATCGGCAAAAAGCGCGTCATGCTGCTATCTTTCACGCAGCGCTCCAGGTAAGGAAAGGGTTGCGACGCCGGGGCGGGTATTGCAATCCCCTACACTATGGCGCAAACATACGATTTTCGTTCGGTCGAACGCAAATGGCAACAACGTTGGGAAGAGCGCGCACTCTATCGCGCGCCCGACGACGACGGCCGCGAAAAGTACTACGTCCTCGAAATGCTCCCCTATCCTTCGGGCGATCTGCACGTCGGGCACGCCAAGAATTATTCGATCGGGGACGCGGTCGCGCGCATGCACCGCATGCTCGGCTTCAACGTCTTGCATCCGATGGGCTGGGACGCATTCGGCCTGCCCGCCGAGAATGCCGCCATCGCGCGCGGAATCGATCCTAACGTGTGGACGCGCGAAAACATCGCCAACATGCAGCGCCAAATCCGGCTCATGGGTACCAGCTACGACTGGTCGCGCGAGATTACGACCTGCGATCCGGCGTACTATCGATGGAACCAATGGCTGTTCTTGCGCCTATACGAACGCGGCCTCGCCTATAAGCGAGAAGCGCCGGTCAACTGGTGCCCGCACGATAGAACGGTGCTCGCGAACGAGCAGGTCATCGACGGCGCGTGCTGGCGGTGCGGCCATGCGGTCGAACGGCGCAACCTCTCGCAATGGTTTCTGAAGATCACGGACTACGCTGACCGGCTGCTCGACGACATCGACGAACTCGATGGTTGGCCGGAGCGCACCAAGACGATGCAACGCAATTGGATCGGGCGCAGTACGGGAGCGCAGTTCGCGTTTGCGGTAGAGCATTCCGATCGGAAGATCGGCGTTTTCACGACCCGCGTCGACACCGTCTACGGCGCCACCTATCTGGCGATCGCCCCCGAACACCCGCTGGTAACCCACATCGTCACCGACAAGCAACGCAACGCCGTAGAGCAATTCGTCGAAAGCCTGCGTTCAAAATCGGAACTCGAGCGCACGAGCCTCATGGAAAAGGCCGGCGTTTTCACCGGCGCGTATGCGGTAAATCCGCTCTCCCACGAACGCGTGCCGATTTGGGTGACCAACTACGTGCTCGCCGAGTACGGCACGGGCGCCGTAATGGGGGTGCCCGCGCACGACGAACGCGATTTCGACTTCGCGCGCAAACACGGATTGCCGATCGCGCAAGTCGTCGTCGAACCCGGCAGCGACCTGGAAACGCCGCTTGCCGCCGCGTTCGTGACGGATGGTCGATTGATCGCCAGCGGCGACTTCACCGGCATGTCGAGCGAACGCGCGCGTAGCGCCATCACCGAGCGGTTGCACGCGCTCGGCGCCGGCGAAGCGACCAAGAATTTCAGATTGCGCGATTGGCTGGTGTCGCGCCAGCGCTACTGGGGAACGCCCATTCCGATCGTCTACTGCGATCGCGACGGCGAAGTCGCCGTTCCCGACGACCAATTGCCCGTTCGCCTTCCGGCAAACGTGCCGATCACGGGCGAAGGCTCGCCGCTCGCGCGCGATGCCGATTTTATCAACACCACGTGTCCGAAGTGCGGCGGCCCCGCCACGCGCGAGAGCGACACGATGGACACGTTTTTCGAATCGTCGTGGTACTATCTGCGCTACATCGACCCGTCGAACGAGCACGTACCCTGGTCGGCCGAAAAGGTAGCGCAGTGGGCGCCGGTCGATCAATACATCGGTGGTGCCGAACACGCCGTGTTGCACCTGCTCTACTCACGCTTCTTTTACAAGTTTTTCCACGACCAGGGATGGGTCGCCGGCCCCAACGAGCCCTTCACGCGACTCTTCCATCAAGGTTTCGTGCTGTACAACGGCGAGAAAATGTCGAAATCGCACGGCAACGTCGTGGGCATCGATGAAACCGCGGAAACAAACGGCGTCGATGCCATGCGCCTGTTTCTTCTGTACGTGACGCCGCCCGAAGACACCGGCGATTGGACCGACGAGGGCATCAGCGGGCGCGTTCGCTTCATCAACCGCGTGTGGCGCGCATGCGAGCCGTTTCTCGAGCGCGCCGGCAAGACGTCGCTGGCGGATCTTCCGCCAGTCGAAACGCCCGCTGAAAAGGAGCTGCTGCGCGCCGTGCACGTGGCCGCGAAGTCGGCGATGGACGAGACGGGGTCGCGACGGTTCCATTACAACGCAACGATTGCGAAATTCGACGAATACGTCAATGCTTTGACGACGCTCGAACAGAACGCGCCGGATTCGGTTGCCGTTGCCTACGCAGTGCACGCGTTACCGGTGTTGATCGCACCGTTCGCGCCGCACATCGCCGACGAGTTGTGGGAGCGCATGGGACATGCGCGATCGGTGCATCTCGAGCCGTATCTGCGGCCCGACGAGCGCGCGCTCGCGCTGGACGAACTGACGCTGGTCGTGCAAGTGAACGGTAAGATCCGCGCGCGCCTTCAGGTAGCGCCCGGCATATCGGAAGAAGCGGCGCTGGAGTTGGCGCTCGCGCAGGGCGGCGTGCAAGCGCAGATGGACGGGAAGCACCTGCGCAAGCGCATTTTCGTTCCCGACAAGCTGCTCAATCTCGTCGCGAACTAGCCGTTATTCCTAGCCGACCGGCAAGCGTTCCTTAAAGAAGTCGTAGGTCGCGCGCATTCCCTGCGGAAGTGCCGTCGACGGCGACCACCCCAGTTCGGCCGCAGCCAGTGCCGGATCGAACTGCGCGTCGCGCGCGTCACCCGCGCGTTTGGGCGCGCGCGTGAGCGGCGCGTCGAATCCGGTGATGTCTGCCAGCGCCGAATAGATGGCGTTGACGCTCGTTCGCAGGTTCGTGCCGATGCAGTAACAGCTTCCGGAGCCGCGATCCAGCGCCAGCACGTTCGCGCGCGCCACGTCCTTTACGAACACGTAGTCGCGCGTCTGCTCGCCGTCCCAGTCGATGCGCACGCCCTGCTTGGCGAGAAACTTGCCGATGAAAATCGAAATCACGCCCGCCTCGCCGTTGGGGTCTTGCCGCGGACCGTACACGTTCCCGTAGCGCAGCGCCGTAAAATCCAGCCCGTGCTCGGCATTGAAGAACCGCAGATAGTGTTCGGCTACCATTTTCGTGATGCCGTACGGCGAAGTCGGACGTTGCGGCGTCTGCTCGTTCATCGGCAGCGAGTCGGGCGTGCCGAACGTCGCGCCACTCGATGCAAAAATGACTTTGCGAACGCCTTCCTTCACGCTCTGTTCGAGCACGTTGAGCAGGCCGATCACATTGACTTGCGCGTCGAAGATCGGATCGCGCGCGCTTATGGCAACGCTGTGCTGCGCCGCGTGATGCGAGACGATCTCGGGCTTGAACTCGTGGAAGATGCGCTTGACGTTCTCGTCGCGGACGTCCATGTGGACGAAGCTCGCGCGGTCCGGCACG
Source organism: Vulcanimicrobiaceae bacterium (assembly GCA_036559125.1). Taxonomy (GTDB): domain Bacteria; phylum Vulcanimicrobiota; class Vulcanimicrobiia; order Vulcanimicrobiales; family Vulcanimicrobiaceae; genus JALYTZ01. The sequence continues at coordinate 159,935 of DATBTT010000031.1, read as the reverse complement.
TTCTGGCGGCGTCCGCCTCCGTGCTCCCACAGCGAGTCGATCGCGAGCACCTCGTGCCCTTCGGCTAGGTATGCGTCGACGATGTGCGAGCCGATAAATCCGGCGCCGCCGGTGACGATGATACGCACGCAGGTTCCTTCCAAATCTAGCCGCGCGTCCGCGCCGTCGCAGTTGTTTTAGCGATGGAACGCCGGCCCGTGGTTGCCCTTGCCGCGGCCACAGTGATCGGCGCCGCGCTCGCGACTCCGATCGCTCCCGAGCAGCGATTGGTCGTAACCATCGGACTCGCCGCGCTGTGTTTGGCTGCGACTCTTCCGCGCAAGGGGTCTGCCCGCTTTCGCGCGGCGGTCGCTATCGCCCTCGTCGCGGGAGCCACGAGCGCGACAATGCAACAGTGGCGCGAGCCACACGCTACGAGCAGCCATACGCAGCGTTTTCGTTGCACGGTACTCGGCGACGTGCAGGAAGCCGGCTTTGCAAGCTCGTTCTCGTGCGCGCTCGACAGTGGCGCGACGGTCGCCGTGCACGCCGCGGGACGCGCGCCGGCTATCGGCGCGCATCTCTTACTACGCGGACGTATGGAGCCGTTCGACGAGCCGCGTAATCCGGGCGAACCAAGCGAGCGTAGCCTCGAGCGCGATCGTGGCATATTCGCGCAGATATCCAGCGCGCGCGTGCTGGCGATACTTCCACCGTCGAGGGCGACGTTCGCGATTGTGATTGCGCGGGTGCACGCTTGGGCAATCGCGACGATGCGCGAGCGGCTTGGCGAACCGGCGGCGTCAATTCTAGCCGGCGAACTGTGGGGCGATCGCGGCTCGATGGACCCGGCGTTGCGCGCGGAGTTTCAAGAGACCGGCACGGTGCACGTCTTGGTCACTGCAGGCCTGCATCTGGGCGTCGTCGCGGCACTTGCATTTGCGCTGCTGCGCGGATTGCGTGCGCCGCGCATGACGGCATGCGTCTGCGTGGCCGCAATCGTGTGGCTGTATGCGTTTTTTAGCGGCTTGCATTTGCCGGCCATGCGTGCGGCAACGATGCTCTCGTTTGCACTGTGCGCTCGAGCCTACGGAGCGAAGGCGCTTTCCATCAACGCCGTAGCTGCTGCCGCGCTCGCGATCGCGCTGTGCGATCCGCTTGCCGTAACCGGCGCATCCTTCGCCTTGTCATTCGCCTGCATCGGCGCGATCGCGGCGTGGGCGCATCCGCTGGACGAACTCGTCGCAACGATCGGTTCGATTCCACCGCGAGTTCGCGAAGCGCTCACCCTGACGCTCGCAACGCAAATTGGAACGTGGCCATTGACGGCCGCCATCTTCGGGACGTTCTCGCCCTATGCCGTGCTCGCGAATCTCGCCGTCGTTCCAGCCGTCGGCGCGACGATGCTGCTCGGCTTCGCACAACTCGCATGCGCTCCATTAGCCCCGATCGCGCAGATCGTCGCCAATATTAACGGGTGGCTCTTCGCGTGGATCGTCGGATGCGTGCACGCAATTGCGTCGTTGCCGCACGCAAGCATTCCAATGACTCCGGCTCCGGCATGGGCAATTGCGGTCTACGAAATCGCCACCCTCGCCGGTGCGTGGGCCTGGCGCCGGGGTGGTCGAACCGTGGCCGTCCTCGCGCTCGCCATTGCAGCCTCGCTCGTCGTCGCGCCGCCGCGCGCTTCCAACCATCGGCTACGCATCACGGTGTTGGACGTCGGCCAAGCCGATGCCATTGTAATTCAAACGCCGCGCGGACACGCCATCTTAGTCGACGCGGGTGGACGCCTCGAACGCGGGCCGCAATCCCCCGGCGACTCCAGCGCACAACGAATCGGGGAACGCATCGTCGTACCTTTTTTACTCCGGCAAGGCATCCACAAGCTCGACGCACTGATCCTGTCGCATCCGCACGGCGATCATGCAGGCGGTTGCGCCCCAGTTTTGCGAAAACTTCGCGTAGGCGAGATCGCCGACAGCGGACAGACGTACGGTGGGCACGCGTATCACGATTGTCTAGATATTGCGCATGCTGACGGTGTGCCGGTCGTCAATCCGCGTGCCGGAACGGTTTGGCAAACAAACGACGGCGTGACACTGTATTTCATCGGGCCGCAGCTGCCTTTTATCGGCGGCCGCAACGCGATAAACGACAATTCGATCGCGTTCACCTTAGCGTACAAGCATTTCCGGATGCTATTCACCGGTGACGCCGGCAGTGCCGCGGAGCAGCGTTTCGTCGACGAAGGCGTCGATTTGCACGCCGACGTGCTGAAGGTCGGCCATCACGGCTCCGCCTACGGATCTTCGCCGGCATTCATCGCCGCGGTGCATCCGCGCTACGCGATCATCTCCGTGGGCCGCCATAATATGTTCGGCCACCCGGCGCCATTGACTATCGAGACATTGCGGGGCTTCGGCGCGCACGTGTACCGTACCGACACAAATGGCGCCGTTACCATCACAGCTATTGGATCCGGCATTGTCACGATCGGCCAAATTTCAGTGATGTTTTTGAATCGGAGGCGTTGACGTCATCGCGTTGCGCACCTCGTCCGGGGGCGGCGTATAGCGGTGGTTCTCGGTTGAGTGTGCTTGCGTGACGCGCACGAGTTCTTCCTCAGTCTCTTCTTCGAACACCGTTCCGCACGGCGGGCACACGACATATTTTTTCATCACTGTTCCTCCCTCGGCAAATCCAGCAAAAAACCCCGAACCATTGCCCGCGCCGCTTCACGAATGGCGGCCGCCGCGGCGTCCTCATCGAGATCGCATGCATCCTGCAAGACATTTAGCGTTTCAACGCTTAAGAGCGTGCCCAGCGAACGCACCATGAACGCGTATTTCGCCGGCCGTACTTTGGAACGCAGCGGTTCCAAGATGCGGTCCCATGCAACGATCCACGATGCGCTTAAAAGCGGGATGTGGCGCTCGTGCGCTTCTTCCAGCGATCGCTCCAGTGCGATCTTCAACATCGTGCGCAGTTCGGGCTCGTGGCGAATCATCAGCGGAGCAAGTTCGGCGAAAACGGCGTCGACGCGCTCGACGGGGCCGGTGCGCTCGTCTGTTCTCGCTATAGCCTCCCTAACGGCCTCGATCAGGGGATCAGCCGTGGCCTCGGCGAGTAGCATCTCTTGCGTCGGAAAGTAACGGTAAGCCGTCGTCCGGGAGATCCGGGCCGCATCCGCGACGTCAGCCACACCCGGCACCTTGCCGGAAGCGCGCAGTTCGCGCGCCGTACGCAACAGCTCATCGCGAGTGCGCTGCTTCTGAGCCACCCGGCCGCCTTTTGTAGTCTCCACTTCCTGAGCCGCTTGACGGAATATCATGACGCGTTTATAGTATCACAATACCGTTATGGTATTCAAGTACCACGATTTCCCTGAGGTGAACATCTATGTTGTACCATTCGATCGCTATAGCCGTCGTCGTTGCCCTCGGCCTACCGGCACTCGCTGCAAGCGACCTACCCCCTCAACCAAAGGTGCCGCCCGCCGGGATGCCCGCCGGGTATGTCATGGTGAGCCCGTGCGTCCCGGGCATGGGCGAGCATTGGGCCAACCCTAAGGATCTTCATGCGCCGATGTACGGCACCTACGATGGGAAGGTCGTTTTTTCGGAAATCATGGTTCCGAAAGCGCAATTTGATAAAGGATTCAACTACGAAGACCTGGCCGCGCTTCCGGGACACACTATCAATCACGTGGACATCGAGTACGAGCCGCATGGACACGCAGGCATGCCGATTCCGCACTATGACATCCACGCGTACTATGTTTCGCATCAGACGCACGGCGCATATTGTGCGACGGGAGGTAGCCATGCTTAAGAAACGCAGCATTCATTACGTTTCGGCCGGTCAAGGGCCGTGCATTCGGTACGGGGGCCAGGAGATGAACGTGAAGCTTGGCGCCGCCCAATCGAACGGCGATCTGACCATCATCGAAGATGTGATCCCGCCCGATTCCGGTCCGCCACTGCACATCCACCAAAAGGAAGATGAAAGCTACTACGTGCTGGAAGGCACCTTTGAATTCGTCTGCGGTCAAGACCATGTTAACGGCGGCGTCGGTACGTTCGTATTTGCTCCGCGCGGACTCCCGCACCGCTACAAAAACATCGGCAAATCCATTGGGCGAATGCTCTTTTCGTTCACTCCCGGCGGCATCGAGGATTTCTTTACCGAACTCGGCGCTCAACCCGAACTGAATCCGGCGATCATGACCGAGATCGCGCGCCGCCACAAGATCACCATCCTGCCTCCGGCGCCTTAGCCTGGACTCGGTGAGCCCAAAGATCGCACCTAGATTCTTTTCGTACAACGAGAGATGCTTAGATATCGAATCTAACGCCGAACATCTGCGGTATGCGGAGCCTACCGGTTTCCGTAATCTGTAATGCCCGGTCTTTCGAATTGCCTCGCAGCAGGCCGTCCGCCAGCAAACGGTCTAAGAGCGCCGCGCCAAGGCCGCCCGCCACATGCGGGCGGCGTTCGGTCCAGTCCGTGCACGCGCGAAGCAGCGCTCTTCTATTCTCACGAAGGGGCGCGATGCGTATCCCAATACCCTCGAAAAAATGTGCTCCCCGTGGCGTGAGGTGAAAGGAATCATCGCGCCGCGAAATCGCGCCCTTCTTAAGCAGCGCATCCGTTATGCCGACCCCCACGCGCCCCGCGAGATGGTCGTAACACGAGCGCACTTCGCGCAACCGCTGCATGGTCGTCTGCTGCGTCAAGGAGACGATCCGGCCGACCGGCGCGATCGACGCGAGGGATTCGATCGCTTCGGCAACCTCGGCTGAATACAGACGGAACAATCGCTGACGCCCGACAGTTCTTACCGAGAGGAGCTTACCCTCGACGAGCTTTCCTAAATGCAGGCTCGCTGCTTGCGGCGAGGTGTGCGCGCTGGAGGCGAGTTCGGAGGCCGAGAACTCGCGCCCAGCCAGGAGCGCGAACAACATCCGGGCACGGGTTGGATCGCCGATGAGCGCGCACGTCTGTTCGATCATTGGGCCGACGTGAGCGACGTTTGGAAGGCGCTTGCGCATAAGAGCGACAGTATACCACGCCGACACTACAGGTACCGGTGAAGTGTCCTGGACTCCGGGACGCGTCTTTCACGTTTCACGCCGGAGTGAACGATTTTTCGCCTATGATCGTGCACATGAGCGGACTCACGCCCTTGACCGCAGTCACCGCGCCGGATCCCTACGATTACTATCAACGCCTGGTCGCGCACGCACCGTTCGCATTTGACGAACGCGTGAACGCTTGGGTCGCGGCGAGCGCTTCCGCGGTGGAGGCTGTCCTTTCGCATCCGGCGTTACGCGTACGTCCTGCGACGGACCCAATTCCACATGCGATGCGTGGAACGGCGATCGGCGCTGCATTCGAACGCTTAGCGCGAATGAACGATGGTCCCACCCATCGGCATTTGAGACACGCTGCGGTCACCGCCGTAGAGGCGTGGAGCGTCGGCACGTTAGCGTCTATTGCAGCGTCGTGCGCGCAGGCGCGAGCGCAGAAGATCGGGGCTTCTGCCGACAGTCTAAACGCGTATCTGCACGAGATGCCGGCTATGACGATCGCTACGATGCTTGAGATCGATCGTCAGCGCGATGCATTGACCTGGATTCGCGACTTTGCCCGAGCGATCGCACCGGCCGCCACGCCCGGCGACGTCGAGAGAGGGTCCGCAGCCGTCGAGGCATTGCACGATGTTTTTTCGGAGCGGATGACGGAGGACGAACTCGCAAGCTCACTTGGTTTTCTCTTTCAAACCTACGACGCGACCGCCGGTTTGATCGGACAAATCTTCGCGACCATCGTCGCACGGCGAACCATACCTGACGATGCTGGACTCGACGTTCTGCTCGCCGCCGCAGTGCGCTACGATGCGCCGGTTCACAATACGCGACGCTTCGCCGTCAACGATGTCGCGATCGCGAACTGCACGATCCGCAAAGGCGACGCGGTGCTGGCACTGCTCGCGGCGGCCAATCGGGATCCGCTGGGAGCGAAGTCCTTCACGTTCGGCCTGGGCCCGCATGCGTGCCCGGGCGCTCAAATGGCGGTTTCGATCGCGAGGGCCGGCGTATGCGCGTTGACCGAAAACGTCGACCTGTCGGCGGTCTCCATGGCAGGCTATCAACCGTCATTGAACTGCCGGATACCTACATTCGAGATAAGCGGCGCCGCCCTTCGACAAGCTCAGGGTGACGAAGGGAGCATTACGGCGTCGTGATCATCCATTCCGTCGAGAAACGATCGGTAATGATTCCGAACCGGCCACCCCAAAATGCTTCGGCTAACGGCATGTCGACCGTGCCCCCTTCCGATAACGCTTTGAAGACACGCTCGCCTTCGGTGCTATCGGTCGCCGTAAGCCCGAGACAAATATTGCCGGCGTCGGAGTCGATCGCCTTTGCTTCTCGCCCATCCGAGGCCATGAACGTCACGCCCGAACCGGTGAATGTGGCGTGCATTATTTTGTTGCGAAAATCCGGGGATACTTCCGCGGACATCGGAGAATCCGCGTTTCGCATAGCTTCGTACGTTCCGCCGAGCGCGGTCTTGTAAAACTCGAGTGCTTCTTCGCAGCGACCATAGAAAAAGATGTACGGCACGAGTTGCATTACGTATTTCCCCTTTGAAAATCTCTTTTTTTGCCAGTATACCCAGAGTTCTTGTTAAAAGCAAGTCCCATTTCTTAAGACAAGCGGGCGCGTTCGAGCAGCAACTCCCGCTCGCGGGCGTTTTGCGTGAGCGATGCCGCATGCTCGAACTCCGAGCGAGCCTCGCCGGAACGACCGAGTTTCGCGAGCAGATCGCCTCGCACGCTCGGCAAGAGGTGGTACGTTTGTAAGGACGGCTCGGAGCGCAGGGCATCGACGAGTTCGAGGGCCGCCGCAGGCCCAAAAGCCATAGCGACGGCTACCGCACGATTCAATTCCACGACCGGCGACGGTGCGAGCTTGGCGAGGGCGTCGTAAAGCGTGGCAATACGAGCCCAATCGGTCTGCGACGCTACACCGGCGCGCGCGTGACACGACGCGATTGCGGCCTGCAGCGCGTACGGACCGGGCTCGCCGCCGAGATTCTGCGCACGCGCGAGGGCCGCGAAACCGCGCCGTATGAGAATCTGATCCCAGCGGGCCCGGTCTTGATCTAGCAGCAAAATGGGCTCGCCTCGCGGGCCGATCCGCGCGCGCATGCGCGAGGCCTGGATTTCCATCAATGCGACCAGACCGTGGACTTCGGATTCCCGGGCTGCGAGTTCGGCGACGATACGTCCGAGGCGAAGGGCTTCCTCGCAGAGCGCCGGCCGCATCCAATCGTCGCCCGCCGTTGCCGAATATCCCTCGTTGAAGATCAAATAGATCACTTCGAGCACCGACGACAGACGCACCGCCAGTTCGTCCCGGCTCGGAACCTCGAAAGGCACGCCGGCCTCCGCGAGCGCTCGCTTCGCACGAACGATGCGTTGAGCGACGGTCGCCTCAGGGACGAGAAACGCACGCGCGATCTCCACCGTTGTCAGGCCCCCGAGCAGCCGGAGTGTAAGGGCCACCCGCGATTGCGCGGGCAGAACGGGATGACACGCTACGAACACCAGGCGCAACAGATCGTCGCCGATATCGTCCTCAATACCGGACTCAACGTCGCGCGCCGTCGATGCTTGCGCGTCCTCAACCGCGCGGCCCAGTTGTTCGTGCTTGCGCTCGAGCACCGTGTTGCGGCGCAGCCGGTCGATCGCGCGGTGTTTAGCGGTCGCCATCAGCCAAGCGCCGGCATTACGCGGAATCCCCGATTCGGGCCACTGCTCGAGCGCCGCCACGAATGCATCTTGCGCAAGTTCCTCGGCAAGACCGACGTCGCGCACGATCCGTGCGGTTGCCGCGATGATCTTCGCCGATTCGATTCGCCACACCGCGTCGATCGCGCTATGCGTGTCGAAGGCCGTCACGCCGCGTCAATCCTCATGCGATTGGGACGCTCCCACGCAAGTATCATTTCCAGCGGGTTGCGGCACGGGCTTTGGCACGTGCCGCCCACTCCTGGCGGTCGCGCGGTGCGGCGGGCGTCACGAGCGCGTCGATGAGATTGCGCGCGACCACTGCAACGTCGTCGACCGCACGATCGAAAACCGCTTCGTTCGCTTGCGACGGCTTCGCGAATCCCGAGAGCTTGCGCACGAACTGAACGCAGGCAGCTCGAATCTCTTCTTCGGTTGCGGGCGGGTCGAAGTTAAAAAGGGTACGGATGTTCCGGCACATGTCCCGAAATCTAGGCCATTGCGAAGCCGCAGTCAAGGTGGATAATCGAATGAGCATGACTTCTTTGGACGGGGATACCATCATCTTTGCGGGCGCGACCGGGCGAGTGGGCGGCGCTACGCTGCGCAGACTGGTTGAATCCGGAGCGTCTGTCGCCGTCGTTTCACGTTCGGCACAGCGAGCAGATGCCGCGATCGGTGCCCTAGCCGCAAGCCTGCGCGATCGATGCATCGCGATCGAGGCGGATCTTACCGACCCCGTAGAAGGCGAGCGGGCAGCCGAGGCCGCGGCCGCTTGGCGGGACCGGGTCGACGCGGTCGTCAGCCTTGCGGGCGGCGGCAGCGCATTTGTTTCGATAGCCGGCTCGTCATTCGCCGACATCGAGACGAGCATACGCAACAACCTCATCGTCGCTTACAATTTGTTCGTCCCGGCGCTTCGTCGAATGCTCGCGCAGCCGTTTCGCGAAGGAGCGAGATCGCGTGGGCGACTGGTCGCCGTTACGGCAGGCAGTTCGCTCGATCCGCAGCCGAGCTTCGGCATCATGGGCGCAGGTAAGGCAGGAGTCAATACACTCATGCGCGCGATCGCGCGCGAGCACAAGGCCGACGGAATCGTTGCCAACGCGATCGTGCTCGGTGGCGTGGCGATCGAGGCTGCGCGCGAGTATCTAGACGAAGGGGAATTTGCGGCGGCCGCGCAGCCCGACGAAGTTGCCGACGTTCTCGCGTTCCACGCAAGCGACGTAAGCAGCGGCGTGAATGGCGAATTGATCCATTTGAACGCGCGCGAAACAGACTGATTTTTCGCCGCCCGGCGGATGTCACATTTTGCCCATACGGTTCGTCCGAGTGATGAAATGGAAGTGTCACATTCAGAGTCATCGATCGAACTCGATGCGGACCAAGCTGCGGCGCTGGATCGCTTTGCCTGCGACCTGGACAGCGTGTTGAACGAATCCAGCCTGCCGTCGTCAAGAATCGCACGCGCGACGGCGGATTTGGTATCGGCGTATCGCTCGGCGTTGATTCTCGGAACGTGGGAACCTTTCGTCGACCGCTTAGAAGCCGTTCTAAAAGGTCTCGCGGACGCCGGTTACGGGCAACGCGGGCAATCGTCGCGAACGTACGCCCGGCTGCGCGCGATCGTTTTGGAAAACTCCGATTTGCTTCGCGTCGATTTCGCATGAACGATTGCGTCGAGCGCTTCGAGCGCCTGCGCGCTCCACTCGCGCGTCATGCGTATCGCATGCTCGGGCAGTACGGAGACGCCGAGGACGTGGTCCAGGACGCATACCTCCGCTGGAGCGAGGCTCTGTCCAAAACGAGCATCGAGGACGACAATGCATTTTTACGCACGACGGTTACGCGATTGTGTCTGGATCGGTTGCGATCGGCGCATGCGCGGCGCGAGGTGTACGTTGGGCCGTGGCTGCCCGAACCGGTCGTCTCGGGCGACGCGGATACGCCCGAGGTGTCGGCATTGCTCGCCGACGACATTTCGTTCGCGCTACTACTCGCGCTGGAACGTCTCGCCCCGCTCGAACGCGCGGCCTTTCTGCTTCACGACGTCCTCGACGTTCCGTTCGGCGAGATCGCGCATACGCTGGGCCGCAGCGAACCGGCAGTCCGAAAACTCGCGTCTCGCGCGCGGGAACACGTGCGCGATGCACGTCGGCCGTCGCCGGGAAACCGCGAGGAGACGCTGCGCCTACGCGATGCGTTCTTAACCGCGTTAACCAACGACGACGCGGTCGCGCTGGAGCGGCTGCTGACCGACGACGTCGTTTTCACCAGCGACGGCGGCGGAAAGGTTCCCACCGCGATCGTTCCGGTCGCAGGGCGCGACCGGGTCGCGCGCTTGCTCGTGGGCCTCAGGCGCAAGGGTGCGACGTTCACGCACAGGATCGAGCTCGTTACGCTCAACGGACTGCCCGGTTTTGCCATTTTCAGCGAGCGCGCACTCGAGCTAACGCTCGCGCTCGAAATCGTTAACGGGCGCGTCGCGGCCATGTACGCGATGCGTAATCCCGACAAACTCCGGGCCGTCGCCGCCGCGCTCGCCCCGCAATCGTAACCTACCGGAACAGGCAGCGTGCCGCGGGCATGAGGCGAAGATTTTCGCTGCTCTTGGTTCGCTCTCGCAGAACGGGCGGAAGGCGCTGCGGATCGATCGCCGCCTGCCACGAGTGCAGTGCGTCTTCGGTTCGACAAATGCCGGCAACGACGAACGCGTGCTCCCCGTCGCGTACGGGCAACTTCGGGAAGTCGTTCGGGCAATCTTCGGTTACCAGATACGCGACGCGATCCGCATGCGTTCGAATCGTGGGCAAAATCAAGTCTTCAAATGCACGTACGAACCGTTCGTCGGCCGGTTCGTTAAGCATGGCGATAGACACGCTAACCAATGCTCCGTCGTCTCCGGGCTCGTTTCCGGCGGGTCGCGTTAGGCCCGATGTATCGAAACCGCTATCCGGGCGCGCGCCGCGCAGCAGAAGCACGTTGTCGGAATCCACCATCGTTGCGTTTGCGGCCTCGCGGTGATCGTGCCAGGCGCGCGATCGCTCGTAAAACGCTTCGAGCGCCGCGCGGCGCCGGTGCATGTCGGTGAATCCGCGAAACCATGGGAAACTATCGGGATCGTCGAGATCGCGGTAGTGCCCGATCGGCACCATTCCGCACGTCTCCTGGCTTTCTACGAACTCGCGTTCGAATAAGCCGATGAGCGTATCGCGTCGGCCGGGGCGCATGACGTACCGGCGTAACTCCACAACACCGTACGATTGGTTCTGTTGCACGGAAATCACTATAGCTCGCTTTGTGGCACCAGGAAAGGTCCAAATCCCGCAAAATCTTTAGGGCCACCATGAAACGCCACGGAATCCTCATCAATCGAAACTCCAGCGTTCCGCTTCATCGGCAACTCGAGTCCTCGCTTCGCAACGCGATTCTTTCCGGCAGCCTGCCCGCCGGCGAGCGGATCGTGTCGAGCCGCGAACTCCAGACGCATCTGGGCCTTTCCCGGAACACTATTTTGGACGCGCTCGCTCAACTGCACGCCGAAGGCTATCTCGTCACCACCCGTGGCGTCGGCACGTTTGTTGCGCCACACGTGCACGGGCTTCCCGCACACGAGAAATCCAGACCTGAAACGCCGATCGTCCCATCGACGTCGGCCGATCGGTATGCCTCGATGCACGGCTTGGCTGCAAATCTGCAAGGGGACGCACCGTTTCGCCCCGGCTTGCCGGCGCTCGATCTGTTCCCGTCCGCGCAATTGAAGCGCGCGTTCGACGCTTCCGGCTGGACGCCCGCAGTGCTCGATTATCCAAACGCCTTCGGATACGAGCCGTTGCGCGCGGCAATCGCGCGGCGGCTGCAACAAACGCGTGGAATCGTTTGTTCCGTAGATCAAATCCTCATTACCGGCGGCGCGCAGGCTGCTTTCTCGCTCGTCGCTCGCGTAATGCTCGATGCCAATGACGTTGCCGTGATCGAGGATCCGGGGTATTCGAGCGTTCGCGCGATTCTGCTGGCACGCGGTGCGAAGATCCTCGCCGCACCGGTCGACGAAGCCGGAATCGACGTGTCGTCGTTTCGCAAGCGTCGCGCAAAGCTTGCGTACGTCACGCCGTCGCATCAGTATCCAACCGGCGCCGTGCTCTCGCTCGACCGGCGTCTCGCATTGCTGGATTGGGCTGCCAAGAACGACGGCTGGATCATCGAAGACGACTACGATAGCGAATTCAATTACACGGGGCGCCCGCAACCGGCGTTGCAGGGGCTCGGAGACGGGCGGCGCGTCATCTACGTCGGCACCTTCAGTAAAGTCTTGTCGCCCGCGCTACGCATCGCATATTTGGTCATTCCCCAATCGCTACGCTCCTCGTTTGAGGCGGTGCATCAAATAACCCACGGACCGCCGAGCACGATCGTGCAATCCGCGCTCGCCCGTTTCATGGACGACGGTCATTTGAGCCGGCACATTGCAAAGATGCGTCGCATCTACGACCAACGGCGGTGCTGCGTCAGTGCCGAACTGGAAAAGGTCGCGGGCTCAGTCTTCCGCGTGCGTGATTCGCGTGCGGGCCTGCACTTCATCGCGGAATTACCCCGCAACGTGCGCGATGCGGATTTTTCGCGCCGAGCGGCACGGCAAGGCATCATCGTTCCCGCATTGTCGAGCTACTTCCATGGGGAATCCACGCTCAATGGGATCGTCGTCGGGTACGCAGCCACATCGATTCCCGACGCGCGAAGAGCCGTCGCCGCCATGGTCGACGCGCTCTAGTCGCTACGTCGTTACGTTGGTTGCCAACCTGCGTGTCCACGCGAAAAGGCCAATCGTGAGAAGCACGAACGCGATGGCGCCGATCACGGTCGCGGGAACGGCGAATGCGTCGCCCACTAGCGCAAGCGGCGTCGCTTTGCCGGTAAAGACGATGAGCGCCGCGAGGAATACGCCGAAAAGGCTCTCGCCCACAATGAAACCCGACGCGACCAATACGCCAAGGCGGTTCGCAGCATCGGCATTGGTATCGCGCTTCACCCAGCGGCTATACGCTCGGCCGAGAATCGCGCCGAGCACCACCGGAGCGATCGTGGATGCGGGGAGGTAGATTCCAAGACCGACCGCGAGCGGCGGCAAACGCAGGCGGCTGGTTTTGCGAAAAATCTCGTCGATGGCAATGATGACCAAGCCGATCAAAACGCCCGTTCCGATCAACCCCCAATCGATCTTGCCTTGAATAACGCCTTTGGCGAGTGCGGAGATCAACGTCGCCTGTGGCGCCGGGAGCGGTTGCGCGACCGCCGCGCCGTGCAGATGCGGCGCTCCGGCAAAGCCGTACGCGCGATTGAGCAGATCGAGAATCGGCGGTATGACGATCGCGCCCACAACGACTCCCACGACCAGCGCGGCCTGCTGGCGCCACGGCGTCGCGTCGACGAGTTGACCGGTTTTGAGATCTTGCAAATTGTCGTTCGCTATGGTCGCCACTGCAACCAGGACCGCGGTGACGAACAGCGCGTACGCGACGAGCGCGCGACCGGCGGCCGGATCTGCGCCCTTCGCGACCAGCAATAACAAGAGTGACGCGCCGATTACCGCCAAGATCGCCAGGCCCGAAACCGGGCTGTTCGACGATCCGATGAGGCCTGCCATGTATCCACACGCGGCCGCAACCAGAAACCCGGCGACGACGACGTACGCAACCGCCCCAATGATTAACGGCACGATCATCGGTGCGAGAACGCCACCCGAGAGAAACGACGCAAGCAACGCTGCGAGCGGAACCAGGCACAGCAAGCTGATCAGGGTGACTAGGCCGATCGGGATGTCACGCTCGGTACGCGGCAGCGCTGCCCGTTGTGCAGCACCCATCGGACGCGACGCAGCGATCGCGGAAAGCACGCCGTTCCACACCGGTCGCGCGAGCCGGCCAAGCGTCCAAATCGCCGAAATGCCGATCGCGCCCGCGCCGATGAATCGCACCTGGTGCGCCCACACGGCATTGGCAACGTCGGCCGCCGCGCCCGCAGCCGGATGTAGCGCCGTGAGAATCGGCGTCGCAATGCCCCACGCAATAACGAGACCCACGAGCATCGCGATGCCGACGGAAAGACCGATCAAGTACCCCGCACCGATCAGCGCCATCGAAAGCGACACGCCCAAGCCCGTCGCCGACGAGCCGACGCGGAAGTACGCGGCTATTTCGCCCGCGAACACGCGCGCGGCGGCAACGGCTGCGAACGCGGCCGAAACAAAAGCCGCAACCGAAAGAGCGAGCAATCCGGCGCGATTTTCCGCAACATCACGAGCGCCGGCGCCGACGCGCAGCACTTCGGCAGCAGCCACGCCTTCGGGGTAGGGTAAGTCAGACTGCGTTACGAGCGCACGCCGCAACGGCACCGTGTACATCACGCCGAGAATACCGCCGACTGCGCAGACGCCGAACGACTGCCAAAACGGAAAACCCGTCCACCAGCCGACCATGATGAGTCCCGGTAGCACGAAGATGATCGACGAGAGTGTCCCGGCCGCGGACGCAACGGTCTGTACGATGTTGTTTTCGTAGATGCTTGCGTTTTTGAATGCGCGCAGAATGGCCATCGAAATGACCGCTGCCGGAATCGATGAAGCGAAAGTCAAACCGACCTTCAGGCCCAGGTACACGTTTGCGGCAGTGAAGACCAGCGTAATCGCAGCCCCAAGTACGAGGCCGCGGAGGGTCAATTCAACACGCCGATCTCGTACAACGGAGTTCGGATTCACATGCGCTTTCTTGGCAAGACGATGCGCGAAGGCCTCCGCAAACGAGCAGAGGCCTTCGCGCGAGGTTCAGGCGATCGCTAGATTTTGATCTGTATGCCGAAGAACGCCTCGAAGGGTTGGTTGTACCCGATGGGTACGTACGTGTGCGCTAGATATGGATTGAGCGCCACGCCGTTGGCCGCCAGATCGTTCGGGCCGCTACCGTTGTAGAACCCGCCGTGAGCCGCGATCGGCGGCGGCGCAAATCCGTTCGAGCCGTACGCGCATCTGCTCGCGCCCGGAGGGAACGCCGACGTCCATGGCGTCGCCGTACCACCGAAGCAACGATTGTACACGTTGGCTAAAATCACAGTCGCTTTGATCTTCGGGGTAACGTCGTAGGTGAGGGCTACATTGGCGGTGAGTTGGTCGGGATTGCGGAATTGACCGAGCCCGGTAAAGTGTCCGCCATTTTCGGGGTTGGGCACGGAGACTTGCCCGGCACATGACGTGTAGTCCGCTTGCAGCGGGCTGAGAGCGCTCGGAATTCCAGCCGAGTTGTGCGTGCACGTTCGCGGATCGATTCCGGGCGTATCGAGGGGCACGCCGTACGGATTGCCCGAAACGAAGACGACCGACGGCGTAAACGCAAACCGATTGTGCCGGTAGTTCAATATTGCCGTCACCACGTTGGGGACGTAGAAACTGTTGGTGCTGTTTGCGGGAATGCCGGCGTACTGCGCGACGGCCGGAAACAGGTCGAACGGCAGATACGTTGCGTTTCGCGTGAAAAGCGCTTGCGGCGCGTCGTTGAAATACGGATTGCGAATCGACGCCGGCCCGCACGCGGGATCCGCCGTTCCGTCGCCCGCATTGGTATAGCAGGGAGCAGCAACGGGCGCGGCACTGCCGCAGAGCTGCGCGTTAGCCGTCGAGGCGCCGCACGCCGAGGTCAGGCGGTTGTATCCAACGATGCTGTCGTTGAGCACGTCGATGACGTTGCGTCCCGGAGCCGAGCCAAAGTCCGTGTACCGGATCAGCGCTTTGGTGTAGGTGTACGAGAGCAATCCCGAGATCCCATTGGCGTCGAAATTGCCCTTTGACAGCTGAAACTCCAGGCCGTAGCTCGATTGCTGTCCGACGTTGAGCCCGCTGACGAATCCCGTCGCCGGATCGAGGTAGAACTGCTGCACTTGGCCGTGCGTAAGGCGATAAAACGGCGTCAGTTTCAGCGCTACGTCCGTGCCGTGGAGATGGTGTTCGAGCGAAAGATCGTAATTATCCGAAATAGACGGAACGACATCGTGCCTCGGCGACGTGAACCCGTACTTCCAAAACGTTTGGAACAAGAATTTCGCAAGGTTCGGCTGGGTCGTGTTGTATTGGACGAACGCCGAACTGATCGGTTGCGAATATCGCCCGTACGACGCGCGCACGACCGTGTCGGGGCCCAACGTGTACGTCGCAGCTATTCGCGGTGAGAACACCGTGTTGACGAGCGTATGATCGTAGGTATTGCTAAGCAAACGATGGCCGTTGGCGCCGTCGGGGTGCACGAGCGTTCCCGGGCACGCCAGCGTCGCCGTAAACGAGACGGCTAGGGTAGCTGGATCGTAGCAAAACTCACGGCGCGCCGCCGTAAACCAGAAGTTCTTTCCGTTGTCGGCCGTATCGGATAGATCGAATTGGAATTGTTCGAGCCGTAGGCCGGCATTGATCAAGAGCTTTTCGGACGGTTTGAACTGATCCGCAATCGCGTATGATGAGAATTTCGGAATGACTTCGTTAAACGTCGCCCGCGGAAGGTTGTTCGTCACGATCCAGCTTCCGTTTACAGGCGCGAACGGCGTCGGATTCGTATAGGTTCCCGCGGTAAAGCGGTTGTTGCACTCAGAAATCGCGCCGGTGCTCGTAAAGCAATTCGTGCCGTCGGTATCGTTGGTTGCCCGGGCGTTCGATCCGGCTACGGCCAGAAGCGAGGTGTTGTTGGCGCGAATCGTCGTGGCGGTCGTGTAATTCACGGTTACGTTCAAGAGATTCTTGGAATTGAGTTGATCCGCAAACGACAGCTCGGCGCCGCGCGTATGCGCGCTCAACTCGTAGTCGGGAGATCCGGCGTATTCCGGCCCGATCTGCCCAAAATTGGATGTTACTCCGGTCGGAACGAACAGCGCGTCGTAGTTGGGTCCGTTTATGAACCAATCGGAGTAGAGCGTGTAGCCATAGAGGCGCAAGTAAGCGGTCGAACCGATATTCTTTTGATACTGCAGTTTAACGATATTTTGATCGTTGATGTACCCATCGCGAGCGTTCGGATCCAACAACGCGTTCGGAAGGCGCTGCATCGACGAGCCCGGCTGAAAGTAGGGAACCGCGGTCAGGCCCGTTGCCGGCGTTCCAAAACGCGTTCCAAGCGGGAACGCAAGTGGATCGTCGTATGCAAGCGTGGAGGAACAGGTGAGATTACCACTCGGACCGACGCATTCGGGGTGGTGCGGCGGCGGCCCGACGGCATCGAACACCGTGCTTAGGCCCAGATCGTTCTGACTTGCGTAGATAGGCGAATTTAGCGTCGACGCCATCCATAAGGCTTGAATGTCGTCTTTGCCGCCGTCGTTTTTATGCTGCAGCCCGAAGTGCAGGTTCACGACGGCCTCACGGTCGTTTTCCGCCGCGAAGAAAAATCCGCCGGAACCCGGTCCCGCCGCACTTTGCACGTTGCTCCCGAAACCGACGTAACCCGGTCCGAACGCGAAGCAGCCCGGATCGCTGCTCATGCCCGCGGGTTTGTACGAAGTGCCGAAACCCGAACCGCCGGCGACGCACGTCGGAACGACACCCGTTGGATTTCCGCTCACGGAGGTATTGTACGGACTGTTGATGACGGTGGCATAGCCGAGTTCGGGATGCGTACCGCCCCCGTTGAATTGATCGAAAAGGCGAAAGTCCTGGTTGAATCCACCTACGCCGGCATAGTAGGAGAAGTCTCGATTCGGCGACGCACCACCGGCTTCGACGTTGAGCTTGTGATAGAACGTCGGCGCGCCGACCCCCGCGTCCGCGCCGGCGAATCCGGGGAACGTTCCGGTGCGAATGACTTGATTGATAAATCCGGAGATTGCGGATGCCGATGCGCCGGCAGGCGCGCCGCCCGTATATACTTGCAATTCTTGTTGGCCCAGGCTCGAAAGCGCTCCGCTCGAGTATTGGTCGAACGAACGATTCACCGGAACCCCATCGTACTCATAACCGACTTGCGTGTAGTCGCCGCCGCGAATGTACAGCGCCTGGCCGTATCCCTGCTGTCCCTGTGGGACGTACGTTCCGGGGACGGAGGCGATGCCGGAGTACGCGTTGTTGAGGTTTCCTCCGCCGCCGAGTACGGCGGTTCGCGACGCCGCCGCGGCGTTGACCGAATACACGTCGCTCGTCGTGCCGGCTTTGACCAGCTCCGACGATGCGCGTGAAGTTACGTTGGCAATCTCTTTCAAGGCTTTTTTGGTTTGGACGCTGATGCTTTGATTCTGATCGGCGATCACCGTAATGCCGGCCAGCGATACCGGCTCGTATCCATCTTTGTTGACCGACACGATATACGTGTCGGGTGCTAGCGAGAGAAACACAAAATGTCCGGTGGAATCCGTCGTTACCGACGCGTTCTGCGACGGGCTGGCCACGTGCACGGTCGCCGCGGCGATCGGCTGCGTGGTTCCCGTCTCGAAAACGTTGCCGCTCAATGCGCCCGTCGTGCCGGCGAAAACGGGAGTTACGCGGCTCAACAGTGCGGTGAGGACCAGGACGGCGACGATGACATGCCGGAACGCTGGACGCTTTGGCATGGTTGCCTCCAATGTGGGCGAAGCCCCAGGGGATTTATTCTAACTCTAGTTACTTTTTAAGCGTATAGGCGAGCTACCGGTCACTCGCGCGCCCCGCGCGCCGCTCGAGTAGGCCCGTAATGTCTCGGGAAGGCTCGTCGCCGTACACCCGCTGCGTCATCGCGCGGCAGTCTCGCAGCGCGCGCCGCGCCGCGGCGTCATCGCCGAGAGCCAGAAGCGCCCGAATAAGCAGCTCGTAACAGGCTTCGTCGGAAGGGTCGAGCGCGATTGCCGTCGTGGCCGTCGCGAGGGCAGCCTTGGGCTCTCCGCTCGAAATGTAGTCCATGACGATTGCTGCGGCCAGTTCGCGCCGCGCGGCCACGAGCAGCCGTTCGTACGGGCCAAACCATTCGCACACGAGCAACGCTCCAGGAAGCTGGTGCGCGACGCGACCATAAACGTCGCACATCGTCTCGCGCCTAGGCATCGTGCTGCCGTCGCGCAAATCCTTGAGCACCTGCTGCAATTCGCGCGCGTCGACCGCAACGTCGGCGCAAAGCTCGTACATGCCGGCACGACGACCGACGAGGCTCGAGTCACCCGTCTTAGTACGAATGCGCGACAGAGTAACGCGCAACGAATTGAGCGCCGCAGCCTCGTCGCTATCGGGCCAAATCATTCCGGCGAATTGCGACGCCGCTATCGGATCGGCATGCAATGCTAACGCCATCACGAGTTCGGCTTCCCGATCTCGCAAGGGTACGGCGGCGCCCTCCTTCAAAACCCGGCCGCGAAACACTTCGATCGAAAACGGACCGGTCGTTCTCCCGGTCCTCGGATCGAACCACAGCGCATCTTCCGTCGCGCTAGCATGTTCGGCGTCGGACGTCCGAAGCAACAGCGCCTGCAAGCGGCGCTCGGAACGTAGACGACTGCCGATCGCAAACGTAATGAGAATGCAATCTATCGCGGTCCCTGTTTCCATCGGATTGGACACGGCAAACGGTTTGACGAGTGCCAGCACGACGAAGAGCGTGCCGGCCGAAAACGCAAGCAACAAGAATCCGGCCGGCCTGTAACCTTGCCGCAAGCGCCGGTAACTCGCGACGAGAATCGTAACGAGTATGCCAAGAACGCATGCGAAGTAAGCGAAATTCGAGGTTCGATCGCCCAAGCGCACCGCGCTGAACGCCTGCGTTACGACCAGCGCTGCGAGCCACGCCAACAGCGCCCCGTCCAGTTTGGGGATGGCCCGTCGCAACCGCAAGAACGCCCGCGCAAACCAGGTAATGGCTACGAACGTCACGATGGTGCAAAGCGCATACTGCCAGACATAGTCGTTCGAGAGGAGTTGCAAGATGGCAAGCGCCGCCAAATACGAAACGTAAAGCGCAACGACGCCGTCCAACGTGAAAACGAATAGCGCTGCATTGACGATCAGCATGGCGACGATCGTGCCGAGATACCACGTATAGAAAGCGCCGTTCTGTTCGGTGGCGGGCGTGGGTTGCCGGTTGGACGCTCCCTGGAGAGAGAAGCGAAGCGCAGAATTCTCGGCGAAATCCGCTGCGGTGTCCTCGTACTGCCCTGGCGGCACATGCCACGACGACGTGATGGCATAGCTGGAGCGGCTGCCGCTAAAGGGCAGCGGCCGTGCGGCGACGGCGAGCGGAAGCGCAACCAATGCGGCTGCAACGCATGCGATTGCCGCTAACGATCGGCTCGACCGAGCGATCCGGCATTCCATGGAACAAGTAATAGCACAGGGTTTGCGGGCGTCAAGAGCCTCAAAATGATTTTCAAGGCGAGGGGCGTTGCATTAACGCAAAAGTAATGTCATGCGCGTAGCCTTGTTGTCGTACTCCCATGAATCGCTGCACTAGGTGTGCCATGGCAACGTGAGTACGACTGCCGTTACAACAACTGTACATTGACATAACAGGAGCTTAGGACTAGCCGACGATGCGCGCGCCGCGCTACACTCGGGCTTGTTACATCGTTCGGACCTAACTTCGGAAAGCAACCTCCATGAAGAGATTTACTTTTGCGTCGGTGACAATGTGCGCACTGACGATGTCGGCTTTAACCGGTAACGCGCTTGCCGGAACGTTTACCATGCAACTTGGCCCCAATATCCTCGCCGCGGCATCGCCGACGCTGCGCACCATAACCACGACGCACACCTGCGCTAACCCAAACGTGCCCGCAGGAATCGATGGTTCCATCTATTCCGAAACGCCGACCATTGCAGCCGACATGAATTGGTACGGGTCGACCGTGTTTCTTGTCGATCTGAACAGCCAA
Organism: Vulcanimicrobiaceae bacterium; assembly: GCA_036559125.1. GTDB lineage: Bacteria > Vulcanimicrobiota > Vulcanimicrobiia > Vulcanimicrobiales > Vulcanimicrobiaceae > JALYTZ01. The sequence continues at coordinate 139,300 of DATBTT010000031.1, read as the reverse complement.
GGCGGGATTGGCAATGCTATCGTTACGGAACCCAGCGGCAACGTCTGGCTCGATCAAGCCGCGGCTCGGACCGTTCGCACGGCCAGGTACACGCCCGAAATATCCAATTGCGTCGCGACGGCCGGGCGCTACTTTCTGCAGGTCGCTTTCACGAACGACTGACGCGGCTAGTCGCGCATCAGAACCGAAGCATTGGCTCGGCGTTATCGTTCGAGCCTATGCTTCGGCTTCTGCTGCGTCGATATAAGCGTCGCCTTGCCGGTCGATGCGAACGCTGAACGCGATCGGACTGCAACACACCGGGCAATCTTCGATCAAGCGCTGACGTACGCCACCGGTCGGATCGATGCCGAGATAGTTCTCTTCCCGGCAATACGGACAAATGTACGCGACGTCGGTTTCGAGAGGCATACCGCAGCGTTCGTCACGCTGCGGTACGGGCTTTCTTTACGGTTTGGCGTAGTTCTCGAAACCGACGAAATCGACGATGACGCAGGGCTCGTTTCCCTCCACCCATGCGTCGTGACCCGGCGGTAGCGACATCGCGTCGCCCGTTACGAACTGGAGTCTCATGCCGTCGTCCATTACCGCCGTCATGCGTCCCGAGACGACGTAGCCGAGGTGTGGTGCCTGGCACGAGTTGGTCTTGGCAATCGGCTTCACGCATTCCGACCATTTCCAGCCGGGCTGGAACGTCGCGCGCCCGAGCATGGTGCCACCCACCGTTACGATATCGAGTTTCCCTTTGGCAAACGCGCGAGTTTCGTCCGGTGTTTCGAGACTTTTACGCTCCGCGTTTTGAAGAGTCGTAGCCATACGATCACCTATCTTGTGCATCAAACGTTCTCAGTCAAATTCAAAGATTTGGCGAGAAGAAAAGTATATCGCAGAAATTGACTAAACGCATCTTTTTTTAGGGCGAATGACCGATGCCCCGTTTGCTCGGTCGACGAGGCTGCGTGAGAAAAAAAGGGCGCGCACTGCGCGCCCTTTCTCGATCGGCCGTACTTATTCTACGGAGTCGTCGGTATGCGTCAAGGCGTTGATGAGATTGGTCACGTCCGGCGTACCCAACCCCGTCGGAATGTCGTAGCCTTGCGCCGCGGGGAATCCAGGCCCGCCAAACAATCCGTTCTGTCCGATGGTGACGTCGTGGAAGGCGGATCCGTATCCGCCATGTTTGGCGATTTTGTACAGGCGATTATTCAAGAAGCCAAGACTCTGGCCCGCCGCCTGATCGGCCAGCGCCGCGATGCCCGCCCACTGCGGCGATCCGGAACTGGTACCACCCACGAAATAGAAGCCGGGACCTGCGAAGCTTTCGTATACGAGCACCGCCGTATATACCGATGCGTCGTATCCGACGTCGGCCGTCGTGCGCTCTTTTTGATGCGTGAGCATGCGTTGATACGACGGCGCCGCGAAGATCAAACTAGGCGCGCCGCCCGTTGCGCCGAACGCTCCGTCCTGACATCCGAACGGACAAAGGCTCGGATCGGTATCGTTCCAAACCGTTTCCTTTTGGTACGCGCCCGCATCGCTAATAAAAAGATTGGTTCCACCGACGGCGGTTACCAGCGGGTCGGACGACGGGAAGAGCGGCACGGGGCTGCTCAATCCGTTGGTCGCGCCGGTATCGCCGGCGCTTGCGAATACGGCAATCTTCGCCTCCTGCGCCTGCGCAAAGACGTCGTCGGAATGCTTGAGATGTTTGTTATTGCCCTTGCCTGGAATCGACTGTTCCGGTGCGCCGAAACTCAAGGACATCACATTGCCGAGGTGATTGTCGACGGCGTATTGTTCGGCGGCATTGAGATCGGTACTCTGATTGGTCGGCGCGACGAGTAGATCGACGGTTGCGCCGGGGGCGATGGCATGCGCCCATTCGACGTCGAGCGAGGTCTCCGATTCCCAACTGCGGATCGACGCGCTGCTTTGGTCGAGAACCGGTTGACCCGTCGGGTAAATAATGTTGAATTTCGGATCCGGCAGACCGAACTGTTTGTCGAATACTTGCAGATCGTGTTGGATCGTCGGACTGCCATAGGCGTCGACGATCACGATGGTCTGACCGGTACCGTCAAACGCTGCCGGTACGTCGTACGCGCTGCGAATTTCTTTCGGAGTATAACACGCCAGGCCGTACGCCCGCACGCACACCGACGGCGGCGGAATCGCAGCAGGCCCTTCGCTTGCCACTGCAAGCCGAGTCGGCGGATTCGCGACATAGTAGAACGGCGCGTCGACGAGCGTGTTGCTTGCCGTCGATTGTAAAAATCGCGAGCCCGTTAGGGTCGCGTTGGACGAATTGGTTATCGGCGGCGTCATCGATCCGGTCGATCCGCCTCCGGAACAAGCCGCGAGAACCGATGCGGCAGTAAGAACTGCTAGCGCTTCGCTACTACGGCGAAGCCGGCGGGACTTCATAGATTTGCACCCCTCCACACGCGGCGCTTCTCCCCGCTTCTTGCGAAGTCGTTAGCACTGCGGTGCGCATGTATGATAGGAGCAACATCAGACTTCCTGCCGATGCAAGCGAAGCCGACCGGCGGCGCTTGCATCGGCGCGCGGTTACATATTCGGATTCGCCGACGGTATCGGAGATGCTGCGGGCGACGCCGACGCACATGGATCGGGTTGCGTCTGCGCGCTCGGGGACATGGTTGCAGGCGCGCATGAAGGCGACGGTTCCGGCATGGGCGGCGTTTGCGCGCTTGCATGCCCCCATAACCCGGCGGACGCCAGGATGCCGGCGAATGCAAAACCGATTGCGACTCGTTTCATACTACTCCCCTTCACGCAAAAAAAGCGTTTGCGTTGGACGCAGAGCGCATTACCCCATCCGCGAGCACAATTACGTAGGCTTCACTCGCTCGCGCGTCGGGCACGGAGCGGGACGCTCGCTCGCGTCCCGGCGTTATCCGATAACTTTTGCGACGAGTTCGGTGCGATTACGCGAGTTGGTTTTTTCGAGCAAACGTTTGACGTGAAAGATCGCCGTCGAGTGCGCGATGAAGAGCTTCTCGGCGATTTCGTTATTCCTCGCGCCGCGAACGACCAGCGCGAGCACTTCGCGCTCGCGACCTGAGAGACTGTAAAATTTCGCAAGCGAATTGATGTGATCGCGAGTCTGGAGACGCTCCACCAGCACGGCGATCGACGACGCAGACGGTCCGCACAGCCAGATTGCCCGGACGACGATGGAGCCGTTGGGAGCGACGCTCATTACCGATCCGTCAACCCGGTCTTCGATTTTGCGCTGTATCAGTTCGCGAACCGTTTGTTCGATGAACGCCGGCAGCCGCAACTCCCGCGGATCAACCCGGTAGTCTACGCGGCGCTCGCGCGGATCTTCCCTATAAAAGAGGACGTTTAAATCTTCGTCCACGACGAACATCGCCGGAGCCGCCCGCCGTCGCAGCACGTCCACGTGCTGGGGTGCGGCGGCGCGCCGCTGCTCAACGGGAAGACGATCCGATGTCGTAACTTCGGCCGATACCATTAGCAAACGCTCCACTCGCCAAGTCGGTAAACTTGGTAGCACAAATGGTCTGCCGCCGTTGTTTCCCACCCGAGCCTCGTATACCTATCCTTATTGATAGTTTGAACTCTCCTATCATAAATAGTAGTTTCCAGCTCCTCACCCCGCCGTATCAAGCATGCGAGCCGCTGGACTCTCATAAGTGAGAGTGTTCTATAGCGCCGCTTCCGTGTCACCATGTACGAAAGTTACTTCGTAACGGAACTTAAGGGTGAGTAATGACTTCGTATAAAACGTTGCTCTTTGGAGCAGTCGCAGTGATCTGCGCAGCCGCGCCGGCCCAGGCCGACATCCCGCACGCAATGCCGGGACCTGTGTCGCAGGTCAGGGCTATGGACATTCCACATGCGATGCCGAAGCCGCTCGACATTCCACATGCAATGCCGAAGCCGCTCGACATCCCGCATGCAATGCCCAAGCCCATGGACATCCCGCACGCAATGCCAGGACCTGCGGCGGCGGCCCTGATTCACCACTAGCACGCTAGCGTCTTACACTGTTATTCGTCGCGGTTGAGGATCACATCGATCATCGCCGCGACGATCGTCTCGTCGAACTGCGAGCCGCTATGGCGTCGCAGTTCTTCGATTGCAATGGTAGGCGAGAGCGGCGCGCGATAGGGACGACGGGCAATCATCGCATTGAACGCATCGGCAACGTTGACGACGCGCGCCGCAAACGGAATGCTGCTACCCTCGAGCCCGTCGGGATAGCCCTTTCCGTCGCAGCGCTCGTGATGCCAACGCACGGCAGGAACGAGTTCGCGCATCGCCGCAAATTCTTCGACGATTTTCGCGCCCTCCATAGTATGTTGTTTCATAATGGCCCACTCGGACTCGTCCAGCCCGCGCGGCGCCGTAAGGATGCTCAACGGCGTGGCTATCTTTCCGACGTCGTGCACGAGCCCGCTGCGAGTGACCAAGATCGTGTCGGTGCGCGAGAACGACAACCGCTTAGCGATGCGGGAACACCACATCGAAACCGACCGCGAATGTTCGGCAGTGAGCGTGTCTTGCGCGGACAGGTCGCGGATGAGATCTTCGATTTGCGCGTCGACGGCGTCGAGTTGCCCGACCCGATCGCTGCGATCCACGGCGCGCACCGCCGATACGTGAACGTCGACGTCGCGTTGCAACGACGCCAGCGCGCTCTGCATATCTTCGCCGAGTACCTTGCGCTCGAGCAATTCGTCGAGCGAAGCGCTGATCGTCGAGGCGAACAAGTTGAGCAGGCTTTGATCCGCCCGCGTGTTTGCCGCGGTGCGATCGACCAACGCCAAAAACTCCGGCGAATCGCCGCCGGCCATCCACGTGAGAATCCCGTCTAGAGCGGTGTTGACGAGTAGGTCGGCATAGATCGTGTGCTTTTCGGGCAACAGCGATCGCTCCAGCGTCCGGTCGACGATTGCGCTTCGAAGCTCACCTAGGTGCGTTGCCGTACTACTGCTATCCAGCGTCTGCATATGCGTGCTTTCCTCTCCGTGGCAGGGCCGCGAGGACCCCGGCGATACCGCCAAAACCCGTTGCTTCCATGGCTTGTAAAGATTCGTAGACCTCAAAATGATTCGATTCACCGGACCATCGGGAGAAGATCGCCGAGATGGCCAGATGAAATGCCCGCAGCCGCGGGGACATGCTGTCCGCCAAGCCGCCCAAGCCCTCGTGCATTGCTCGGGCTCGCTCCTGCGACCCGGCGACGTACAAAGCGACCGATAGGTTCAGAAGGGTGCGAATCGTTCGCCGGGCACGCGGATCGAGTTGCGGCACGATACCGGAAACCTCGTCGATCGCTTTAATCGCTTCCGCTTGAAAGTCGGCGCCGGCGGCGTAGAGCGCGATCTCCGAAAAGCGCAACCCGCGACGGTCGGGCGTAATCTGCCGTTCCCCCGTCGGCAGCAGCAGGCGATACGCTTCGGCAAACTCGCCTCTCGACGCCAGCAAGAGTGCTTGCCCCGGTAAGAGCGCCTCGCTCGTGGAGGAGTCGCCGTAGTCGATTTCATGCGATTGCAGCGTTTCTTGCAAACGATCCAACGCGGTGCTGTCGCCGCGTTCTGCGAGAATATCGAAGCTTCCGAGCAGCGCGTACAACCGCACCTGAGAGCTTCCCGCCTTTAAACCGCAATCTAGAATACGATCGAGAATCGTCAACGTCGCCGCGCAGTCGTCCTCGATATCGTATGCGACATTGCACAAAACGCTGTCGGCTCGCGCGGCGACTTCATACAGGTTTGATTCGAGCGCGAGCTGCACGGCACGCATTCCGAAGTCTTTCGCGCGCTGCACGTCGCCGGTAAAGAGCGCAATCCACGCGACGTGATGGTAGATTTTGGCCCGAAGTTCACCGTTTGAGGCGCTGGAAAGCAATTCCAGCGCTCGCGCTATTTGCGTGCGCGCATCGTCGTAGCGGCCCGAGAGCACGTACGTCGTGGCCAGTGTCGCACGGATGGCCGAAAGTAGATCGTCGGGCAGCGTTTCGTCGTTGGCATACTCGGTCAACAATTGCGCGCCGTCGAGCCGGCCGTGCCGAACTAAATCGAGCGCGTACCGGTACGCGATTTCCGCGCGCGTTCGCGAATCGCGAGCCTGCTGCAGCGCTTGCAGAAACCAGGCCTCCGTCGTATCGAGCCGGCCGCGTTTCGATTCTGCAATCGCTTTGATGGCGAGCAGAACGGAGCTGGTTTGTTGCTCCGCGGGCGTTACTTGTTCCATCGCAGCGTGCAAAAGATCGCCACGCCCGCGATCGAGCAATTGAAAACCATATCGCTCGCAAAGCCCGAGCGCGCCTTGCGTGGCGCGCGATTTGACGAGCAGCGAGAGCGCCTCGTCGATGCGATCGCCGGCCTCCAATGCCGTCGCCGCGCTCGTAACCGCGTTCGCGTACGCTTCGGTACCCCGCTCTTCCAACCGGCCCAGCAAAAATTGCAGGAACAAGTCTTGGAAGCGCAACGAACCGTCCGGTTGTGTTGAGAGCAAAAGACCTTCGGCGGCGAGTTGCTTTACCTGAGCCCAGGCCGTGCCCGGCGCGAGCCGTCCCAAAACCCGCTCTTCAATCGACGGCAGCACGGCCGCCGCCAGCAACACTTCCCGAAAGGGTTCGTCGAAACTCGAAAATGTTTTTGCCACGAGCCGCCGGCAGAGAGCATCGTAATCGGGCGGCGGACCTTCCGCCGCATCGCCGGCGACGTCAGGGATTCGCAAGGCCAGAGAAAATGCGAGCGGCCAGCCGCGCGTCATGTCGTACAGAGCATCCACGTGCGCGAGCGGCATGCCGAGCGGTTCGGCGGCAGCCTGCGCTTCGTCGCGCGTAAACCGCAAATCGTCGGCCGCGATTGGTGGTGTGGAGCGCCGCTGCGCTATCCACTCGTCCACCGGCAGTGCGAAACCGTTGCGCGAAGTCAGTATCCATCGAATCGACGCGGGAGAACTTTCAACCAAACGCTCGACCAAGGCGTTAACCCGGCCGTCTGCACGCGCGTACTCCAGCCCGTCAACGATTATGGTTCCATAGAATCTACCGAGGTGGCCATGAATCCACGACGCAAGTTCCTCGTGGGGGACGGCGGCCTGCAACGCGTATTCGATGGCAGTGGCACTGGAGGATCGAAGCCCGGGAGCGACCGACTCGAGCGCCTCCGCGAAAGCGCGAACGAACTCGACCAGGGAACCATCGTCCGCGGCTAGGCTGCAGGTGAGCGCGTCGAGGCGAAGCGTCTCAACGAATTGGCGAATCGCAACGCTCTTGCCGGCTCCTTCCGGGGCATCGACGAGCATGACCGGAAAGTACATGGCGCCGGCAAAGCGCGAAACAACCCGCGGACGTCTCAACAGCAGCACAAAACCGCCCGTTCGCTTGTAGGCATGGGTCGTCGCTTCGACGGAAGCCTGATTATGGCTCCCCAAATCCTGCCGACAGTCCGAAAGGACTATTCCGGTTTCGAGATTTTCCGGCGGTGACCGCGAACGATAGCCGCCTAAGGACGGATTTTGAGGCGGTTACAACGCCTTGGAGTTTAGGTACGTCCGGAGTACCGATCGCCGAGAAGGAGCTCACGAAGATCATGACCGCGGCCTCGCCGCCCCCCGATCATGCCGTCATCGCCTACGATTCGACGACCGGCCTGATCCGGCACGCCAACGAGGCCGCCCTACGGCTCCTGGGAGCCGACGAGGCCGACCTGTCGCGCCGTCCGCTGGAGCTCGTACTGCCCGCTTTCGACAGCATCGCGGTCGGCGCGTACGCCCACGTCGTGGCGGTTCGAGCGGACGGATCCGAAATTACCGTCCTGGCCCAAAGAGAGGCCATGCCCGCCGCCGGCGACGCCGAACTGCAACTGGTCCACCTTAGCCCAACGGATCATGCAGAAAAGCCGCGGCGGCAGCAGACCCCGGCGGCCGACGGTATCGCGGAGCTCCTGGACGACGCGATCGTATCGCTGCGCATGGACTGGGCTCTGTTGGGCCATTTTGAGGGAACCGATTTGGTCCGGGATTATTGCACGCGCGCATTCCCAGCCACATCTGCCAACGAAGCGCTGCCTGCGGAATTCTTCGCATGGACGCACGACACGAGCGCAATCATCCGCATCGCCGATGCGTCCACGAGCCCCCTGGTCGCCAATCGGCGCATCTTCGTGCAACTTGGCGCTCGCGGGATCCTTGCCGTGCCGTTCGTCGCGTCGGAGCGATCTTGGATACTCGTGTTGGGCATGTCAAAAAGCCTCTCACGCGATGCAGACGAACACCAGGAAGCATATCTGCACCGGCTGACCGGCGTGCTCGCAAATGCCCTGTCGACCGAAGATACCGTCGCCGCGATGGAACACGCTCACCGCGCGGACTGCTCCGCAACCCTAGACCGCCTCGATGAATACCTATCCGCAGCCAATCGCCAACCGGGGCCTTCCGTGGCGCTCATGCTCGTGCGCGTCGAAAACGGAAAACGCCAAGATCTTTCGGACCTGAAAAATCGGCTTCGCGCTACGCTCCGACGCCACGAATTCGTCGGGGACTTAGCGGAGAACGAATTGGCCATCATCGCACCGCAGCTGGCCCGGAGAGCCGACTCGATAGACATCGGCGGTCGCGTTCTCGACGTTCTCACGCACGGTCCCGAAGGCGCGGGCGTGAACATGGGCATCGCGTTCTATCCGGAAAATGCCGCCGATCGGCAGACGCTATTGAGCCGAGCGCGCGAAGCCGTGGGCCGCGCCGCCGAAACGCGAACGGCACTGGAATGGTACGATCCGGGATTTCAGATCGAGAGCCGCCTGATCGACGATCTTCGCGACCGCGTGCGCACATCGGATTTCGAACGCGAATTCTTTCTGTGTTTTCAACCGATCGTCGACATGCGTTCGCAAAGCGCCGTCGGCCTTCGCAGCTTCGTGCGTTTACTGGATTCGGGTTCCGGGCTGCTTGCAATGGAGGACATTCCCGGCATAGGGCGCCGGACCGAACTCATGTCGCGCATCGATCGCTGGACCTTCAGCGCGGCCGTTCGCGAAGCCGCGCAATTGCCGGACAACCTCGTCATTCACGTGTCGATCGCGGAAGTCGACAGCAGCTTCGTTCAAACCGTGGAATCGCTCCAGCGATTAGAGTCCGCGCGGCTGGCGATCGAGGTCACGCAAGAAGCAGCGCTCAAGTCGCCGGAATATTTCGCAAAATTCGTCGACATCTGTCACGAGCGCGGCATCGTGGTCGGGATGTCGGGCTTTGGAACCAATTCGCTGAACCTGATCGATCTCGCATCGCTCGCGCTCGACTTCGTCGTCATCGATCGCCGCTTCGCAAGCCGCCTGAGTTCGACTCCAAACGGCGGGTCGATCGCAAAAGCCGTCATCGACTTCGCCCATCGCTTCGACTGGCGCGTCATCATCGCCGGAGTCGACGACGAACGCACCTATCGATGGCTGCAAGGTCTAAACGTCGACGCGGTTCAGGGCTACCATCTGGCACAACCCATGACAAGCGTCGATCTGCAAAATTGGCTGACGCACCGCGCCCGCACGAAGTAGAGGAGCTTACTGTAACTCTTCGTCTTCGGCGGGTTCGTTCAGCACGCGCTCGATCGCGGATTCGATGCGATCGTAGCCTTTGTCGCCGGCTTGGAAGTGGCGCAATTCGTGCTTGCGGTTGAATACGTAGTAACCGGGGACGAACTGATTTTGAAAGCGCCCGACGATCGCGTGATCGTTGTCAATCGCGCACGGCTGCGTCATCTTCATTTCACCGAGCGCGTCCTTCGTCACCGCCTCGGAGTCTAGCTCCGCTTCGGAACGCGGCTGATGGATGCTTACGAACGCCAGCCCTTTGGCGGAGTAGGCGTCGCGCCAGCCGTTGACCCGATCCACCGTTTCGTGGCAGATATGACAGCTGATCGACCAAAAATGCACGATCAGCGGTAAACCGCGCAGTTCCTCGAAATTCGGAGCGCCGTTGATCCACGCGGCAGCCCCCTCCAACGACGGAAGGGGGCTGCGCATCCGGAGTGCCACTAAACGGTCAACAGCTGCTTGCCGGGCGTCCATTCCGCCGGACACAAACCGCCGGTTTGCAATGCTTGCAGTATGCGTAATGTCTCTTCGACGCTGCGACCGATGTTGTCGTCGGTCACGACCGCGTATTTCAGGATGCCTTCCGGGTCGACGATGAAGAGCCCACGCTGCGCCACTCCGGAATTCTCATCCAGGACGCCGTACGCGCGAGCGGTTTCTTTCGTGAAGTCCGCGGCGAGCGGGTACTTCAGGCCGGCTATTCCGTTCTTCTCCTTGGGCGTGTTGATCCAGGCCCAGTGGCTATGCACCGAGTCCGTGGACGCTCCGAGCACGTCGGCATCGATGTCTTTGAACTCGGCATACCGATCGGATAGTGCCGTGATCTCGGTCGGGCAGACGAACGTAAAGTCCAGCGGGTAGAAGAAAAACACCAGCCATTTGCCACGATAATCCGATAGCTTTACCTCCTTGCCGAGGTTCTTCGCTCCGGTCGCGTCCTTCGTGCTGGGCAACGTAAAGTTCGGTGCGGGTTTACCAACCTGTGCCAACATGCAGTACTTGTCTACTTTCTGTGTTTAGGTGTGAGGATTTATGAGTCTACTCCGTTACGTAAGAAGTGAACATGACTTTCACCTCACGAGTTGCACGTAGGCAGGCGGCCGCCTGCTATGGCGTCGCCTGCAAACGCCGGGCGCAGCGAGGGGTCGTGAGGAGCAGGTCCATAGGACCGGCAACCCCAACCCAACGGACTGCCCAATGAGCGCACTCGAACTCCCCTACACTTCCGAAGTGGAAGCCGCGACGACGCCGATTTTCGAACGCGTCGTCAACGTCATTCCGCGGGTCGAGTGGCCGATTCACGGCCCCTACGTCGCGGCGATCAATCGGCTTAAACGCGAGAAGAACGCCGTCATTTTGGCGCATAATTATCAAGTCCCGGAAATTTTTCATACGGTGGCCGACATCGTGGGCGATTCGCTCGCCCTTGCGATCGAGGCGGCCAAGACCGATGCGGACGTGATCGTTTTGTGCGGCGTGCACTTCATGGCGCAAACGGCTAAGCTCGTCAACCCCGGAAAAACGGTTCTCGTGCCCGATCTGCGCGCCGGCTGTTCGCTCGCGGAATCGATCACGGCCGCCGACGTCCGGCTCCTGCGCGAACGCTACCCGGGCGTTCCGATCGTCACCTACGTCAACACATCGGCGGAAGTCAAAGCCGAATCGGACATATGCGTGACCAGCGGCAACGCAGTTAGAATCGTCAATGCGTTGGGCGCCAAACGCGTGATATTCCTGCCCGACGAGTATTTGGCGAAATACGTCGCGTCGCAGACCGACGTCGACATCATCGCGTGGAAGGGCCATTGCGAAGTTCACGAACGCTTTACCGCGGCGGATATCCGCGCGTATCGCGAGGGCGACCCGTCGATCGTCGTGCTCGCTCACCCGGAATGCCCGCCCGACGTGCTCGCCGAAGCCGATTACGTCGGCTCGACGCACGGCATGGTCGAGTACGTCGCCCTTCGACAAGCTCAGGATGACAGGAAACAAGCTCAGGATGACAGGGAACAAGCTCAGGATGACGCGGAGCATCCTCGGGGCGAGGGCGGTGCTAGACCGCGCATCGTGATGATTACGGAGTGCTCGATGGCCAGCAACGTCGCGGCGAACTTTCCGCAGATTGATTTTGTACGGCCGTGCAATTTGTGCCCTCACATGAAGCGCAACACGCTGCCCAAAATTCTGCACTCCTTGGAAACGATGCAGTACGAAGTGATCGTCGATCCGCACATCGCGCGGCGCGCGCGGGCAGCCGTAGAACGCATGTTGGAGTACAGCAAGTAACGCACATGCAGGTGAAGAGTTGCGACGTACTCGTGATCGGGGCGGGTATCGCCGGCCTTATGGTCGCGCTGAAACTCAGCCCAATGCGGGTCACCGTTCTTTGCAAGACGAGCCTGGGCAGTGGTTCGGCGACCGAATGGGCTCAGGGTGGCATCGCCGCGGCGATCGGTGCCGACGACTCGCCCGACCTGCACACGCTCGACACGCAGCGTGCCGGCGCGGGGCTCTCGGAAACGGCGATCGTCGAAATCCTCACGCGCGACGCACCCGCGCAGATCGACGAGTTACTGGAACTCGGCGCAACGTTCGATCGTACCGCCGACGGCGAGCTCGCGCTCGGTCGCGAAGCCGCGCACAATCGCCGTCGCATCGTTAAGGCGGGAGGCGACGCCACCGGACACGAGATCCTCAAGACGTTGATTGCCGCAATTCGCGCAAATCCGCACATCACGATCGTCGAAGGTGCGATCGGCGACGAGCTGCTCCTGGACGACGGTCGCGCGATCGGCGTGCGCGCGCATGACGCGACGACCGGTGCGGCCACATCGTATCGCGCGCGCGCAACCGTGATTGCTACCGGCGGTATCGGCAGGCTCTATCGCTACACGACCAACCCCGTCGAGGCCACCGGCGACGGTATCGCGATGGCCGCCCGCGCAGGCGCAACGCTCAGCGATATGGAGTTCGTGCAGTTTCATCCCACGGCGCTGGCGATCGGGCGAGACCCGATGCCGCTGGTCACCGAAGCGATTCGCGGCGAAGGGGGGATTCTGCGCAACGATCTGGGCGAACGATTCATGCCTGCCGCACATCCGGACGCCGAACTCGCGCCGCGAGACGTCGTCGCTCGCGCGATCTTCGAACAGCAGCGAGCCGGGCGCGAAGTCGGTCTGGACGCACGCGATGCGATCGGTGCCTCATTCGCGCAAAAATTTCCGACCGTCTTCGCATATTGCACGAGCGCCGGCATCGATCCGCGCGTCGTCGCGATCCCGGTCGCGCCCGCCGCACACTACCATATGGGCGGCATAGCCGTCGATCAATGGGGGCGTTCCTCGCTGGCGGGTCTATGGGCGTGCGGCGAGGCGAGCGCGACCGGCGTGCACGGTGCCAATCGTCTGGCGAGCAACTCGCTGCTCGAGGCTCTGGTGTACGCGACGCGCGTCGCCACCGACATCGCCGCAACTCCGGCATCCAACGCGCCGGCGCGAGTGCGGGAGACCGACATACCGCGTGCGGTAGACGCCGATTGCGCGCAGGCTGTGGCCGATCTACGGCACGTCATGTACGCAAACGTCGGGATCGTACGCGACGCGCAGGGGTTGGAAACCGCGCTAGTCCGCATCGCCGAGCTCGAGAGCACGCAGCGTGCCAAGAGTAACGAGTTGCGCAATTTATTGACCGTCGGCCGCTTCGTGGCGCAATCGGCGCTCGCGCGCCACGAAAGCCGCGGTAGCCATTACCGTAGCGACTATCCGCAAACCGACGTAGCGTTCGCCAAACGATCGTTTATGAAGTCGCAAAGCGTTGCTTAGACCGGCACGCCTGCACGTCGAGCCCATCGTGCGCGCCGCACTGCTCGAGGATCTCGCGCACGGTGCCGATGTAACCACCGATTCCATCGTGCCCGCGCAGCGGCGTGCGCGCGCGCGCATCGTTTCGCGCCGCGCCGGCGTGGTCTGCGGCGTCGATGCCGCGCACATCGCATTCTCGCTGCTCGACCCATCGGCACAATTCCACGTTGCCGTCGACGACGGAGCGCCCGTCGAGGCCGGGCAGACCGTTGCAAACGTGGAGTGCGCCGCGCGCGCGTTGCTGACCGGAGAGCGGACGGCGCTCAATTTTCTCTGTCACCTTAGCGGAGTGGCGAGCGCAACGCGAATGCTCGTCGACCTGGTAGCCGACTGGCCCGCGCACATCGTCTGCACGCGAAAGACCACGCCGGGCCTACGCGTCCTCGAGAAATACGCCGTCCGGTGCGGTGGCGGCAGCAACCACCGTTTCGGCCTGGGCGATGCGGTGTTGATCAAAGACAATCACCTCGCGCTGGCCGGGTCGATCGGCGCGGCGGTCGACGCATGCCGCGCCAACGCCGGCCACATGGTGAAGATCGAGGTCGAAGTCGACACCCTGGACCAACTGCGCGAGGCGCTGGAAACGCCTATCGACGCGGTACTCCTGGACAACATGCCGCCCGAGCGATTGCGCGAAGCGGTGGAGCTTGTGGACGGCCGCATGCTCACCGAAGCGTCCGGTACCGCCACGGCCGAAACGATCCTCGCCATCGCCCAAAGCGGCGTTGACCTGATATCCAGCGGCTGGATCACCCACTCGGCTCCGGCATTGGATTTGGGGCTGGATATAATGCTGTGAACCGCGAAGTTCCAGCCCATGGATACGCATAAACCGGTCGAACGTGCCAATCAAGCCGGCCACGATACCCCCGAGACGCCGAAGGGACTGTTGGACTTCATGGCAAGCGGGTGGATCGACGCACCGATCACCGTTGCGAGCATCGCGCATGCCGAGCGTTTCAAGGCGCGACGGGCCGCGCTCGCAGCCGCCTACCCCGGAGCGTATCTCGTCATTCCGGCGGGCGGCGAAAAGGTGCGCGCGAACGACACGAGCTTTCGCTTTCGACCATCGAGCGATTTCGCGTACTTGATGGGTGCGGGCGAACCCGGCGCGTTGCTCGTACTCGCGCCACGCGACCGCGATCACGAATCGATACTTTTCGTTCCGGAACACAATCGCGGGAAGGCGGAGTTTTTCACCGATCGCGTCTACGGCGAACTGTGGGTCGGCCGCCACCGCGGCGTCGACGAGTCCCAGTTGTTCTTCGGCGTCGAAAAGTGCCGGCCGCTCGGGGACATTGCCGCGTATCTCGCGCAGATTCGCGACGACGCACGCGACGTGCGCGTAGTGCGCGAACACGAGGGTGCGATCGACAGACTCTTCGAGACCGGTCCGCAGGATACCGAACTCGCCACGCATATCGCGGAAATGCGCCTGATCAAGGACGACGTTGAAACCGGCGAATTGCGAACCTGTTGCGAGATCAGCAAACGCGCTTTCGAAGACGCCATTCGCGCGCTGCGCACCGCAACCTCGGAGCGCGAAGTCGAGGCGGCGTTTTGGAGCAGGGCGCGTATCGAAGCCAACGACGTGGGCTATCTTACGATCGCGGCGGCCGGCGCGCACGCGTGCACGCTGCATTGGAATCACAACCACGGCGCAATCCGCAAAGGCGAGCTCTTGCTGCTCGATGCCGGCGTCGAAGTCGAATCGTTGTACACCGCCGATATCACGCGCACGCTGCCGATCCGGGGAACCTTCACCGCCGAGCAACGCGCCGTATACGATGTCGTTTACGCCGCGCAACAGGCGGGATTCGCAGCCGTAAAACCGGGGAACGATTTTCTCGAGCCCAACCGCGCGGCGATGCGCGTGCTCTCGCAGGGATTGATCGACCTGGGCGTCTTGAAGATGTCGCTCGACGAAGCCCTCGATCCAAAGTGTCAATATTATCGGCGTTACACGTTGCATAACGTCAGCCACATGCTTGGGCTCGACGTGCACGATTGCGCGAAGGCTCGCTCGGAGACCTATCGTTACGGCGCGCTCAAACCAGGGATGGTCCTAACCGTCGAACCCGGCCTGTACTTTCAACCCGACGATGCGACCGTGCCCGAGGCATTGCGCGGAATCGGCGTCCGCATCGAAGATGACGTGCTCGTCACGGCGAACGGCTATGAGAACCTGTCGGCAATCCTGCCGTCGGCGCCTGACGCCGTCGAAGGATGGATCCGTCACCTCTGGGGCTAGCTGACCGCTAGGCCTCGCCTTCAAAGGAGCAGCCGGCGGTGCTGGTCGTCGACCACGTACGTAAGGACTTCGGCGCGGTTCGCGCCGTGCGCGACGTCTCGTTTCACATCGAGGCCGGCTCGACGTTCGGTTTGCTCGGCCCCAACGGTGCCGGCAAGACCACGACGATGCGCATGATACTCGGGATCTTGACGCCGGACGGCGGCAGCATTACCTGGAAAGCCGAACGCATCGACGGCCGAACTCGCCGACGCTTCGGGTATCTTCCCGAAGAGCGCGGGCTGTACGGCAAAATGAAAGTGCGCGAACAGATCGCGTTTTTCGGCCGTTTGCACGGAATGGTCGAGCCGCAGGTCACCACGGCGACGGCTAGCTGGATAGAGCGGTTGGAGTTACCCGCATACGCAGACCGGCCGTGCGGGGAGTTGTCCAAAGGAAATCAGCAGAAGGTGCAGGTCGCGTGCGCCGCCGTTCACGGTCCCGAGCTGCTCGTACTCGACGAACCCTTTTCGGGCCTCGACCCCGTCAATGCCGACATTTTGCTCGGCGTTCTCAAAGAATTGAAAGCGCAGGGCACCACGCTCGTGCTTTCAAGCCACCAAATGTGGCAGCTGGAAGCACTTTGCAACGAGTTCTGCATTATCAACGCGGGCGAGAACCGCGCGTCGGGAACGCTAGGGCAACTGCGGGTCGCATGGCCGACGCGCGTCATTCGCGTATCCCCGCCGACCAGCGCGGTGCGCGGCATTTTGGAACGCATTCCTGGCGGGCACGCGATCCCAAGCGAAAACGGGACGCTCGACTTTGAAGTCCCGTCCGCAACGACGCTGCCGGATTTACTGCGCTCTCTAGTTGCTGTCGACGCGGTCACGCTCTTCGAGGCGGTCGAACCATCGTTGCACGATATCTACGTACGAATCATCGAGGAACGCGCATGAACGAATTCATCACGGTCTATTCCGCCGAGATGAGCCGCAGGCTGAAGTCGCGAGCGTTTCGCATCGGCTTGATCGTCGGTCTGGCCGGCGTCATTCTCTTCATAAAACTCCCAGCGCTTTTGGGCGGGGCGTTCGATACGAACGGTAAAACGATCGTTCTTTCCGGCGACCCGGCATTGACGGCCCGGGCGCGGACGTTGCTCAAAAAAGACTTCAGCATCGTGGGAACGAGCACGCAAACGTCGCCACCCGATCCCGCCTTCATGAAAGCTCACCAAGACGCCGGCGCCGACGTCATCCTCGCTCGCATTAAGACGGGATTGCGCGCGACCGTCTATGCCAGGGATCCGGGCAACATGGATTCGACGCGCCTGCGGCGCGATTTGTTGCCTCTAAACTTGCAACTTGCGACCTCGCTGACGCAAAGCCGAATCAGCTCGCTACTGGAAATGCCGGTCGATATCAGGACCGTCGCCTCCAAATTTGGCAGCGCAGCCGAAGCCGACGCAGCCCGCGCGGTCGCATACACGCTCATCTTCTTTCTCTACTTTTTGATCCTGTTCAACAGCCAATTGTTGATGAGTTCGGTTGCCGAAGAAAAGACCAGCCGAATTGCGGAGCTGCTCGTGGCCTCGATCGATCCGCTCGCGTTGCTGTACGGTAAGATCGCCGCCGCCGCGACGCTGGCGATCGTGCAGATGGTCATTTGGGTCGTCACGGCAGCACTGCTGGGCGGCGGCGCGTCTTCGGGAGGCGCGGAGGCCGCGGCCGCCCCATCGAGCGGAGCGCTCTCGGGGCTCGGAGTGATTCCGCCCTTCGAACTTGCCGGATTCTTTATCTTCTTTATATTAGGGTATCTGCAGCTCGCGATGCTCTTCGCGTCGGCCGGGTCGCTGATCAGCCGAACCGAGGATCTCGGAAGCGTTAGCGGACCGCTCATCATTCCGGTAATCGGCGCCCTGTTCATCGCAATCGCCGCGCTCGGATTCCCCGATGCGCCGTGGATCGTCGGTGCGAGCCTCGTACCGCTCATCGCCCCGTTCGTCATGTTCGCACGGATTGCCGTGTCGAACGTGCCGGTGTGGCAGGTCGCCCTTTCGCTCGTCATCAACGTCGCCGCGGTTTGGGTGATATCCATTCTTGCCGGACGTCTCTACCGGGTCGGAATGCTGCTCTACGGGCGAACGCCGAAACTGCGTCAAGTCTGGGCGACGATCCGCGGCTAGCGCTAATGCCGCTCGTCTTCGTGCCAACCCCATTGGGCAATTTGCGCGACATTACGTTGCGCTCGCTCGACGCGTTGCGCGACTGCGCGCTCCTGGTGGCAGAAGACTCACGCGTAGCGCGCAAACTTTTGAACGCCCTCGCGCTGCCCGGGAAAGAGATTTGGAGCTATCACGAGCACAACGCCGCGGGCGCCACCGCAGGCATTTTGGAGCGCGCGCGACACGAAACCGTCGTCGTCGTAACCGACGCCGGCATGCCCGGTATCTCGGATCCGGGCGCGGATCTCATCGCGGCAGCCCGCGAGGCCGGCATTTCGATCGACGTGTTGCCCGGGCCCACCGCGGCAATCAGTGCTGCCGTACTTTCGGGTTTCGATCTGCGTCGTTTCATCTTCGAGGGATTTCCGCCGCGAACGTCCGGCGCGCGTCGCAAGGCGTTCGCGGCGACCCTTGCATTGGGCGTCCCAAGCGTCTGGTACGAATCGCCGCAGCGAATCCGCGCTACCCTCGGCGACATCGCCCAGGTAGACGCTAACGCGGCGGTTTTTCTTGTTCGCGAATATACCAAGCACTATGAGGAGCAGTTGCTTGGAACGGCCGCCGAGGTTGCGGCGCGCCTGGGCGATCCGGTTCGCGGCGAGATCGCCCTAGTCGTCAAGCCATCCGCGTTCTCGCCGCAAGCGCCGGCCGAAGGCTCGATCGATTCGGCGATCGACGCACTGCTCGACCAACGCGCGAGCGTCTCCGCAATCGCCAAGGCGCTCGCCGATCGAGGGCTGGGCGAGCGGCGCCATTTGTACGCACGCACGACCGAACGCAAGCAGCTGCGAAGGGACGGCGGCGGCTCGCAGCGATAAGGGTGCGGGATGACCCGTCCGTTTTACGTAACCACGCCCATCTATTACATAAGCGGCGATCCGCACATCGGCCACGCCTATACGACGGTCGTCGCCGACGTCTTGGCGCGCACGGCAAGAACCCAAGGTGACGCCTACTTCCTGACGGGCACGGACGAGCACGGGCAAAAGGTTGCCGACGCGGCGGCGGCCGCCGGGAAGACGCCGTTGCAATGGTGCGACGAGCTGGTTCCTCGCTGGCAATCGCTCTTCTCGGTCTACCACGTCGAGTACGACGACTTCATTCGCACGACGCAGCCTCGCCACGAACGCGTCGTCCAAGCGGTCTTCGAGAGGCTCCGCGAAAACGGCGACGTCTATCTCGGTACATATGAAGGGTGGTATTGCGTCGCCGACGAGACCTTTTGGTTGCAGTCGAAGCTCGTCGACGGAAAGTGCCCGACCTGCGGTCGCGAGGTACAGTGGCTTTCGGAGGACGATTGGTTCTTCGCGCTTTCAAAATACGGCGAACGGCTCAAGGCGTACTACAAAGACAATCCCGATTGGGTGCGCCCGCGTGCGGTCTACAACGAAATGATGTCCCTGCTCGAAGAGGGGCTCGACGACTTCAGCATCTCGCGCGCCAAATTCGATTGGGGCATTCCGATTCCGGGCGGCGGCGGCGTTATTTACGTATGGTTCGACGCGTTGCTGAATTATATTTCAGCGCTTGGGTGGTCGACCGGCGATGCCAAGTTCGAGAAGTTTTGGCCGGCCACGGTGCAATTGATCGGCAAAGAGATCGCGCGCTTCCACACGATCATCTGGCCGGCGGTGCTCTGGGCGCTTGGCGAAGCAGCGCCCGACCTGGTCTTCGCCCACGGCTGGATCACGCGCGACGGCGAAAAGATCGGCAAGAGCATGGGAAACGCCGTCGACCCCTTCGCACTGGCGGAGCGCTTCGGCGCCGACTCGTTACGGTATTTCCTGTTGCGCGAAGCGCCGTTCGGGAGCGACTTCTCGTATTCCGAAACCAAGATCGTCCAACGATATAACAACGACCTCGGCAACGATCTCGGTAACCTTTTCCGTCGCACGCTCGCCATGCTCGCGAAGTACCGCGGAGGGGTCGTGCCCGATGCCATGGGACTTCGCGAAACGCAACGCGAGAGCGTCGGGTCGCGCTTCATCGAGTTACCGGCGAACGTACGGGCGCTGATTCTCGATTTGCGGTTCCGCGAAGCGCTTGAGGCCATTTGGGAACTCGTCGGGGCGCTCAACCGCGCGATCGACGAACGTAAGCCCTGGGTCTTGTTCAAGGAAGAGCGTCACGACGAACTCGATTTGCTGCTCTACGATTTGTGCGAGGGACTGCGTTGGCTCGCCATTCTGCTCGCGCCGATCATGCCCGAGCGCGCGAATGAAATGTGGCGGCAACTGGGAGCGGCGGGCGACCTGGGCGCATCCTGGGACGCGCTCCGCTGGGGCGGGTTGTCCGCAGGTACCAAAACCGCGCCCGCAGACGCCCTCTTTCCACGAATCGAAATCGTCGCGCAAACGTGATCGACTCCCACGCGCACGTGCACGACAAAGCCTTCGATGGCGACCGGGCCGCAATCGTCGCGCGCGCGCACGAAGCCGGCGTCGCCACGGCCGTCACAGTCGGGTGCGATCTCGCCGACAGCACGCGGGCGCTAGCGTGCGCGCGCGAGTTCGGCCTGCACGCGTCGGTCGGCGTCCATCCGCACGAAGCGGCGGATGCTCCGGATGATCTCCCCGCCGCGTTCGCGCCGTTTTTCGACGACCCTCGCATCGTCGCCGTCGGGGAGACGGGTCTCGATTATTATTACGACCACAGCCCCCGCGACGCACAGCAACGAGTACTGCGCGCCCAATTGCGTATAGCGCGGGAGCGGAAAATGCCGGTAATCTTTCACCACCGCGACGCATTCGATGACTTCGTGGCTATCCTGCGCGCCGAGTTCACGCCGGAGATGCGCGGCGTCATCCATTGCTTCACCGGCGACGCCGCGCAAGCCGCAACGTATGTCAACGAATTCGGCCTGAACCTCGGAATCGGCGGCGTGCTCACCTTCAAAACGGCCGCGGTGCTGCGCGACGCAGTGCAATCGGTCGGCGTCGGGCCGTTGATCCTCGAAACCGACTGTCCGTATCTTGCGCCGGTTCCGCACCGCGGTTTGCGCAACGAGCCGGCCTTTATCGCCGCCACCGCCGCGAAGCTCAGCGACGTCCTGGCGACGCCGGTCTCGACGGTTATCGCAACGACCAGTGCGAACGCGCGCGCGCTCTTCGGCTTGCCGTCAAGCTGACCAAGGTCGAGCTGCGATCCAGGCCGCGTCGAAGCGTTGCTGCAAAGCGCTAACGACGTCCTTACGCGCGGTGCGAATGCCCCAATCGAGTTGGGCGCCGTCGTAGTACGGGGTCGTCGCGTTAGCCGATCCGATCCACGCGGCGCGCGCACCGGCGATCGCAAACTTTTCTTGGAGGTTCCCCGCGCGCACGCCGACGCCGTCCGCCGCAAGGCGTTTGAGCGCGTCGGCCTCGCGCGGTGCGACGTCGCGTTTGGAGACGAGCAGGCGGCAACGAACGCCGGCGCGCGCGAGCGCGTCCAACGCGCCGTACACGCCGCTGCCTCGGCCCAGATATTCGCTCTCCACGTCGACGCACGCCGCGCGCTTCGCGCCCCGCAACACCGCGGTTTCGCCGCGCAGCGCATCGGCTTTTTGCGTCCAAAACGTATTCGAAGGCGTTGCTACGCGACCGTCAAGCGCGGCGCGGATTGCCGCAATATCCGTCCGGGTCGTATCGCGCAGCAGCGTGTCGGCCCCGCTATCGGGCCAGTTGCGGTCGTCCAAATACGCGACGCCGTCGCAGACGGCTGCCTTCATGTGCATCGGCGCTTCGTCCGACTCGTTGCAATCGACGAGTCGCGCGTCGGCCCCCAAGCGCGCGAGCGCGTCCACATTTCTCGCGTTGGCACGCGCGACCGGTCCGCCCGCTTGTCCAAACGGACGAGCTTCGGCCCGCACGACCACGCGCGCGCCGCGCCGGCTGGCCGATTCAAGCGCTTGGAGAATCCGGCCGGAGTGTAACAAGTAGGCGCCCAGGGTGATGCTCCGCGCTCTGCCCATGGCCGCAAGCAACGTGCTCGATGAAGACAGCGTAACCACGCGTCTCCAATACCGACAAACGTCGCCTCCGGCAACGCAAGGCAGGGGGCGGGCAGGGTCGTTGGAAAGCGTAGGCCGTATCGGTATGACCTCTACCCCAACCCCGCACTCCCCGCATACGGACAAGGGCGCCTTCGTTCGGGATATGTTCGCGCGCATCGCGCCGAGCTACGACCGGACCAACCGGGTGTTGACCGCCGGTATGGACGAAGCGTGGCGCAAGCGCGCGATCGCGATCCTGCGGCCGCCTTACGGTGGCGACATTCTCGATTTATGTTGCGGAACCGGCGATCTCGTTTTTCATTTGCTCCGCACGGACGCGTCGCTGCAGGTCACGGGCGTCGACTTTACCGCGCCGATGCTCGAGGTCGCCCGCCGGCGCGCCGGACGCGAGGCGCGCGGCGCGGCTACGTTCGTCGAAGGCGACGTCATGGCGCTGCCGTTTGCCGACGCGCGATTCGACGGCGCGACGATGGGCTTCAGCTTACGCAACGTAGTCGACATCGATGCGACCCTGCGAGAAATTCGCCGCGTGCTCAAACCCGGTGCGCGCTACGTAAATCTCGACGTGAGCAAGGCTCCCAACAAACTTTGGAAGGCCTGCTTCGACCTCTACTTTTATAAGATGGTTCCTCTGGTCGGAGGCCTCGTGGGCGGATCGAAACAAGCCTATACGTATCTGCCGAATTCGCTGACGCACCATCCGAACGCGAAAGACCTGCGCGAGCGCTTCGCACGGGCGGGCTTCGCCGATACGGGTTACGTGCCGCTAATTGGCGGCGCGATAGCGATTCACTACGGGACGGCGCCGTGATCGAGCGCGCTCATAACGACGCGACCCTGTACGCGCTCGTCGAAGAATTTTTCCGCAACCAGTTCACGACGGACAACCCGCTTATTACCGAAGCCGTAAAGCGCATGCTCGCGGCCGGCGGCAAGCGGTTGCGCCCGCGCCTGACCCTGCTCGCCGCCGATGCCAACGGCGGCGACCCGGCCGAACACCTGCATCTCGCGGCCTACATGGAATTGATCCACGTTGCGACGCTGATTCACGACGACGTCGTCGACAACGCGCAAACGCGCCGCGGAGTCAACGCGACCGCCGTCGACTACGGCAACCGCATCAGCGTGCTGGCCGGCGATTATCTTTTCGCTTGGATATTCAAGAACGTCACCGCGCAGTATCCGCACCCGATCCCGAATATTCTCTCCGCGACGCTCGCGGATATTTGCGACGGCGAAGTATTGCAGTTGCGCGCCCTGGGCGATCTCGATCTTCCCCTACCGGCCTATATCGAGATCGTCATGAAAAAGACGGCTTCGCTCTTTGCCGCTTCCGCCGAATGCGGTGCGATCATGGCGGGCGCGAGTCCGGCAAGCGTCGAGGCCCTTCGCGACTACGGCATGTATTATGGCATCGCGTTCCAGATGCACGACGATTTGCTGGACGTAACGGCCGACGCTCGCCAGATAGGGAAACCGGTCGGTAACGACCTGCAAGAGCGTAAGATGACGATTCCGCTCATTCTCGCCCTCGCGGGCGCAGACAGCGATTTTCGTGCGTTGGTCGAACGTTACTATGGAGGAAGCGACGAGCGAGCAGTTCCCGAGATTTTGGCCGGTATCGCCCGGGCGGGCGGCGTGGCGGCCACGCGTGAACAAATCGCACTGTATGCGCGACGCGCGACCCTCTGCCTCGCACCGGTCGCAGCCGGACCGGCCAAGGCCGAACTGGCAAACCTGGCAGACGCGCTCGTCGTTGAAGCATCGTAGTAAGGAGCAGGTATGACCATCCACCCCTATCTGGCAATGTTCAGCCCCGAAATCATCGGCATCATCGTAATCGGTGCCGTGGTTCTCTTCGGAGCCGACAAGTTACCGAAGCTGGCGCGAAGCGCGGGACAGGCGAAAAAAGAGTTTGTCTTAGGGCAGGCGGAGGCCGACGAGGCTTCGGCCCGCGCCCGCGAAGAGGCGCGCCTGCGTGCCGAATCGGCGAAGGCCGACCCGATGAGCAACGTAACCGAGACCTCGGTCAATGGTGAGAACGTTCCGCCGCCGACGCCCGGCAAGGGCACGCCGAGCAGCTAGCGCGCGTGCTCGCCCAACGGCAGGCGCCCGCGAGCGAAGAGCGCGCGTGGGACCAAAAAGAAATGAGTTTTACGGAGCACCTGCGGGAGCTCCGTAAGCGTCTCTTGATCTCGATCGGCACCGTCGTCGTGCTCGCGGTCGCGCTATTCTGGCCCGCGCAGTTGCTGATTCCATGGCTGACGCACGCCTATTTCAAAGATATCCAGCTTCACGCGTTCGGGCCGGCAGACGTCATTTTTACCGAATTCAAGCTTTCGATCTACATGGCCGTGGTCATCGGCCTGCCGGTCATCTTGTATCAAGTCTGGATGTTCATCGTTCCGGCATTTCATCCGCGAACGCGCAACATGGTCTATGCGTACGTAGCCCCCTCGATCGTGCTGGCCGCAGCGGGCATCGCGTTCGCGCACTTCGTCGTGTTGCCGCGCGTCGTCCACGCATTGCTGGGAATAACCAATGCGGTCGCGCAGCCGACGTTCGGCATCGAGTCCACGCTGAATTTCCTGTTGATCATCCTGCTCGCATTTGCGCTGATATTTCAAACGCCGATCGTCATGCTTGCGCTGGCGCGCATCGGGATCATCAACAGTCCGATGCTGCGTAAATATCGCAAGTACTCCATTTTCGGCTTCTTCGTTTTCGGCGCCATCATCGCACCCGACGGCAATCCACTGACCATGGCCATGATCGCCCTGCCCATGTGGATTCTCTACGAAATCAGCGTTTTGATCATCGCGGTGCTTGAGAAGTCGTGGCGCGCGGAGCGCGACGCGTACTAAGTTCGATGCAGATGGTGCGCTCGCTCTACGACGATTTTCTCCGCACGTTCAGCAACGTGCTCTTCGCCGTCTGTCTCTTCATCGTGTGGGGGCTGTTCACGCTCGTGGGCGTGGTGGTCGAGCAAGGTAAAGACGCGAGCGCTTACTTCGGAGCCTACGACGCGCCGATCGCCCGGCTGATCCTGCGCTTAAACGCCGACAACATCTACCACACGCCGTACTACGTCGGCATCATCGGGCTCATTCTTCTCTCGCTTGCGGTCTGCACGTTCAAACGCGTCATACCCGCACGGCTTCCACCGCTGCGGCCGGTGAAGATCGACAAGATTCCGCTCAACGCTTCGGTGACCGTGCGTGGCGACGAAGCTTCGGTGCGCCGGCGCATCGAGCAGTTTTTCGGATCGCGCGGCTGGCAGGTGCGAAAGCGCGAATTCGGCGGCACCGAATGGACGTTCGCCGACAAGCACAATTGGGCGCGCCGGGGCGTATTGGTCGCGCATGTGGGATTCGTCATCATCGCCGCGGGAACGACGCTCTATTGGGCGCGCGGCTTCGACGGCGAGACGGCGATCGTCGCCGGGCAAACCAGCGACATTCCAAAAGCGAACGCGACGATTCGTCTCGACAAATTTTCGTACAAAGTGCAGCCCATTTTGACCAAGAGTGGTATGGTGTACCAACCGATCGATTACGTTTCGCACGTTACGGTTGCCGGGCGAGACGGCATACCCAAACGCAAGACGGTTCGCGTCAATCATCCGATCGACATAGGCGGGACGCTTTTCTACCAATCGAGTTACGGTTTTGCGATGCGCTTCGGCGTAACTCACGACGGCGTGCGCGTGCCGGCGCTTTCCGACCGCGTCTACATGACCGGTGATTCGCTACAGATTCCGGGAACGCAACGTACCGTCGAGTTCGCGCAATTCGTGCCCACGGTCGACCGGCAAACGGGGCAGCCGTCCGCCGACCCGCGTATCAACGACCCCGCGGTCGCCCTCGACGTCAGCGATGCAGGACAGGCCTTGGGCGCCGCACTCGTGCCCATGCACACGTGGATCGATCTCGGCGGCGGCTGGCGCGTGACACCCCGCGAGTACCTATTCGTGAGCGGCATCCAATACCGCAACGATCCCGGCGTGCCGCTGGTCGGTATCGGGGCCTTCGTCTTGCTCGCGGGTCTGGTGATCTCGTTTTACTTGCTTCCCGCCCGCTTGTACGTGCGTGTCGATGCCAACGAGCACGCGAACGCGTGGACGGTCGGATTGGCCGCAACCACGGTAAAGGGGTACGATATGTTCGAAACGCAGTTCCGCGAACTCGTCGCGGAGTTCGAACGTTCGATGCGGCCGCCCGGACCGACGGCAAATCTCACGCTTGCGGAGGCGACGTCATGATTTCGACCCATCCTATGCCGCTCGACGAAGTTCTGATGATCATCGCGCTTTGCGCCTACGTCGTCGGCGCGCTCGCCTTGCTCGCCTATTTTTTCTCGCGCGAGGAGTGGCTCAAGCATTTAGGCATCCCCCTTGCGATTGCGGGTTGCGTCGCGCAATTCGCGCAATTGGTTGCCCGGTTCGAGATCACGCACATCTGGCCGCTTCTGAACCTCTACGGGTCTCTCTCGCTTTTCGCAGCCATGTCCGTCGCCATCTTCATCGTCTTCGCGTTCCGCTACAAGATGTGGTTCGCAGGCGGCTTCGTGCTGGCAATAGCAGCGCTCTTCCTGGCATACGGAGTTACATGGAACGAAGGCACGATGCCCGCGGTGCCGTCGCTGCAATCGTACTGGGCCAAGATTCACGTGCCGCTGGTCGTTTCGTCGTACGCCGCTTTTTTGGTTGCCTTCGTGCTGTCGTGCCTCTATCTCGCAAAATATTACTACGAGCGCTCGCTCGGTCCCCAAACGGCGGGCCTGCGGACCGCCGCTGCGACGGCACCGGGTCAGGTCGATCTCGGCAGCATGCAGTCGACCATGGTGCTGACGGCGCCGCTGGTGAGCAAGGACACGCCCAACATCGCCGCGGCCGCGGCGAGCGGGAACGCAATGGCGCTGTGGCTCAACGGCTTGCCGAGCCTCGCGCAGATCGACGTGCTGATCTACCGCGTGGTCGCCGTCGGCTTGCCGCTGCTCACGCTCGGGATCATCACCGGCGCGATGTGGGCCCACGAAGCCTGGGGCGCCTACTGGCAATTCGACCCCAAGGAAACCGCCGCGCTACTCTCGTGGATCGTCTACGCCATCTACATGCATTTGCACACGCGTAACTCGTGGCGCGGCGCTCGCAGCGCGTGGGTCAGCGTCTTCGGATTCCTGTCGATCATGTTCTGCTACTTCGGCGTGAACATTTGGATCAGCGGCATGCACAGCTACAAAATGTGACAATTGTCGCTTCGTGCGTACCGGCCGTATGTACCCGGCAGCAGGCGAGGGCCGTACGATGTATGTAGGCGACCCGGTTTAGAGGGCGGACGTAGAATCTATGGGAAAGATTCGATCTTCCTCATTACGACCTCCGGAGAACAGAGCTTTGTCGAGCCATGCGAACGCCGCCTCACCTGAAGGTGGCCGTCGAGTTTTAAGTGCCTACGACGACCCAGGCACGCACGAAGAGATCACCCGCCGCACGTTCATGGCCAACGCCACCCTCATCGTGGGCGGATTGATCGGGCTCGGCCTGGCGATTCCCATCGTCGGCTCGTTAATCCCCGACACCGGAGCCGGCGCCGGCTCGTGGGACGTGCTCGATCCGAAAGGCATGAAAGAGCTCCAGGCCGCGACCGACAAAGCCGTAAAGATCGACTTCACGCTCAAGAGCAAGGACGCATATCTGCCCGAGCAGCAGATCCCCGAATCGGTTTGGGGCATTAAGACCAGCTTCGACAAATTCGTAAAGGCCCGGCCCGATCTCTTCGGTCCCGGCGGCAAGGCGATGCTACCGTACAAGGCCGTGAACATGGGCTTCGTCATCTTTAGCCCGATCTGTCCGCATCTGGGATGCCGCTACGATTACAAGCCCGACGCAAACAAATTCGCTTGCCCCTGCCACGGGTCGCAGTTCAACAACGAAGGCAAGCACATCGCCGGACCGGCCGCGCGCGGCCTGGATCCGCTGCCGATGCGCGAGCAGAGCGGACAGGCGGAGATCACGTGGATCCGCTACGCGCCGACGGTTCCCGACCGCATCGTCGTTTCGTACATGAATTAGCTGTAGGCGTAGGAGAGAGTAAAGATGCTCAACTGGATCGAGCGGCGCACCGGGTTCGTAGGCATGACCAAGGATTTCCTCACCGAGGACATCCCGGGCGGCGCGAGTTACTGGTACGTGTTTGGAAGCGCGACGCTTTTTGCGATGATCGTGCAGATCGTCACCGGTATTTTCCTGACGTTCTTCTATGCACCGTCGGCGAACACGGCGTGGGAATCGACCAAATCGATCTACGATCACCCCTTCCAGCATTTCGTCCTGTCCATTCACTACTGGGGCGCGTCGGCGATGATCGCTTTGGTATTCTTGCATTTGTTGCAAGTGGTCATTTGGGGCGCGTATAAATCGCCGCGCGAAATTCAATGGATCGTCGGCGTCTTGTTGATGCTCGTCACCATGGTGCTCGGCCTCACGGGGTATCTGCTGCCGTGGGACATGGACGCGTACGCCGCTTCGCAAGTCGCGATCAACCTCACGCTCACGGCGCCGGTGCTCGGAACCTTCGTGCAACAGTTCACGCAAGACGGCACGACCATGGGTACGCTCACCATCAATCGCTTCTTCGGCCTGCACGTGTGGCTGATGCCGGCGATTCTGGTCGCGCTGGTCGGCGCGCATCTCGCGATCTTTCGCTGGAACGGTCCCGCGGGACCGCCGGTCGAAGACCCTCGCCCGCTGCGCCCCGGACGTTTTTGGCCGGACCAAATGTTCATGGACGCGATCGCGTCGTTCCTCATTTTTGTCGTCATCCTGTTTCTCGCATTCGTCGCGCCGCCGTTCCTCGACGCGAAGGCCGATCCCGCCAGCATGGCCACGTTCGTGCCGTACCCGGCCTGGTATTTCTTGGATCTCTTCGGATTGCTGCAACTCATTCCGGGCAACCTCGAGATCGTCGGCGCCCTCGTCATCCCGGGAATTGCTACGCTCATTCTCTTCCTGTTACCGTGGATCGATCGCAGCACGACGCGCGTCATGGGTTCGCGCCAACCGATTCTGTGGATGCTGACGGTTTCGATGGTCATCATTCTCGGGTTGACGTTCTGGAGCCAAGCCGGCATCGTCGCAAAACAGGCCGCGCAACCCGCCGCCGCCGCCGGCCCGGCTACCGCGTTAGCTCCTCCGAACGCCGGGTCAAACGGGCAGGCCGCTTCAGGCGGACCCGCCGGATCGCTCGGCGCCTCCGCGCAAGCCGGGCAGACCGTCTTCTCGCAAAATTGCTCAAGCTGCCACGGTGCGACCGGCATGGGCGTCGCGGGCACGTTCCCGCCGCTGGCAAATAACCCGGTCGTCACCGGCGATCCCAAGAAAGTCATCAGCATCGTACTCAACGGCTTGCAGGGTCCGATCAAGGTCGGCAGCCAGAGTTTCAACGGACAGATGCCCGCCTGGAAGGCGAATCTTTCGACCAAAGACATCGCCAACGTTGTGAACTTCATCCGCACCGGACTCGGCAACAACAAGGCATCGCAAATCAAACTATCCGCGGTCGCCGCAGCCAAAAAATAAGCACCGCCGAACGTACGCTAAAAAGGCCCCGCAACTGCGGGGCCTTTTCTTTTGTTTCTTTCGAAACTGTCGTTAGCCGGTCACGTGCCGGAGCACTTGTCCCGCCATGACGAGCGTTAGTTCGTGTTGCGCGGAGGCGATCTCCTGATACCCAGGGCCGCTCGCGCCCCAACGGTCTTCTTCGACCGTGTGGATGCTTACCGGTTTCTGATCCCCGGCCGCGGGGTCGGTCCATCCCGAAATCGTTTGTTCGACGACCGCTACGACGTCGTTGCCATCCAGCCGCACGGAATCGATCTTGATCGTGCACCAGCTAAAGTTCGCGATGTCCATGTTCGATTGAATAGTGTCGATGACTTGGTCGCGCGTTTGCATTCCGCCAAACGGCAACGTTGCCATAAAGTTCGACGCCATCGACGTTCGTAAGGCGTCAGAATCACCGTGCATCACGGCTTTGCATTGCGAGTCGTACAGTGCTTGGACCGCCGTAGTCGACACGACGCCAACGGCGCCGGCGGGAGCGGTGGCGAGGGCGCTCGCCAGGAAGGCACCGGCGGCTACGAATGCGCTTAAACGCTTCATCGTTAACCTCCAGGCGGCCCCTCCACGGCACGCCGGTCTATTTCAGTTCGAGTGGTGTTTGCCCACCTGCATCATATACGAACAACCGGCGAATGTGTTTCAAGGCGAGCACGGCGGCCCGTCGTAGAGAAACAGCGCCGCCTTTGCAAAATCCGCGACGACGCTGCGCCGGCGACCGTACGTTGGGTCGAGTTTTGGTCGTTTCTTCGGCGCGATCACCCACGCGCGCGGGGCCGTGCAGATCACGCTTCGGGGATCGCGGCCCTCGCTATCGCGCTTCGAAGCAGGCGACGCGAGCACGAAAACGCGCGGCCGCGTATAAAAAACGAGGGCGTTGCCGCCCGCCATGTTTTGGATCGCAACCGCGTCGCCGGGCTTTTCGCGGGAGTCGATCACGCGAGCCAGCGCCGGAACCGGCTTGAATCGTTCGGCATTTGGCAGTGCGAGCAGTGCGAGGAACAGGACTGCCAATGTCATCGCACCCCCCAAAACATAGGGGCCCGACGTCACCGTCGCATTGCGTGCGAGCATCGCAAAGGTCAACAAGGAACCGATGAAAATTGCGGCTCCGACCGCAATCAAATCGAGTGCAACGTTATGTAAATCGCCGGTAAGCCGGTTGTCGTGCGAAAACCATACGATCGCGATCGCGAGCATGGCGATGGTCGCAGGAACCGCGGCGGCCGAAATCAACAACGAACGGCTGCGACCGCGGCGCACGGCGTGGTCGAAGTACAAGCCGACGAGCAGGGCCAACGCGGGGAACTCCAGGGCGATGTAATTTGGAAGTTTGGTTTTTGCGAAACTGAAAAAGACCAGCGGGACGACGATCCACGCGAATGCCAAGCGAAGAAGTGCTCGTACGTTTTGGCCGCCGCTCTCGTCGCCGGGCGCATTCAGGCGCCCGGCACCGTACGCAATCGCGGATGGGAAAAACGCAATCCATGGGAAGAAGCCCAAAATCAGGACCGGAAGATAATACCAAACCGGCCCGGCTTGATTTTCGATCGTGCCGGTGTAGCGCCCGAACGTGTAATGCCCGATCAGTTCGCCGACCGCATGCGCCCCGGTGCGATCGAGCAGCGCGAGCAGCCAAGGCGCTATCACGAGAACGAACAGCCCCAAACCACCGAGCCATCCGCGCCACGACGGTAACGACGTGCGCTCGTGACGCCGATTCCATACGTAATAGACGGCTAGAATCATCACCGCGATCACGGGAGCGACGGGGCCCTTAGCGAGAAAACCAAAGGCTACCGCAACGCAGCCGAACAGAAAATAGCGGTCCCGTCCGGTCTGCGAAGCGCGAAACCACCAAAAGACCGCCAGCGCGACCGTCAGATCGAGTATCGCGTCCATGATCGCCAGACGCCCGACTACCGCCTGCATCAAGCACGTCGAAAGGATTACGCTCGCATAGATGCCGGTACGCACGCCCGCTTGCCGGGTGACCGCGTAGCCGGTCATCGCGCCCATTGCAATGGTGGCCAGCGCCGACGGAAGTCGCAATGCAAAGCTGCCGACGTGAAAGATTTTGGCAAAGAACGCGGCGATCCAAAAATAGAGCGGGGGCTGGACGAACCAGGGCACCCCGTTGAAGTGCATCACGATCCAATCGTGGTAGAGCAACACTTCGCGCGCGACCTCACCATAGGCGGTCTCGCTGTTGTCCCAAAGAGTGCCGTAGCCGAGGCCGGGGAGGGTGATGAGCGCGGCAATAGCCGCACCGATAAGCGCCGCGCGGGCGGGGTTGCGCATAGTCGGGCAGTTTTGGGCATACGAGCAGCGAAGTCATGCGCACGGCCTATGGCATTTCCCATCACCTTACATCCGGTCGGCCGCCGCGCGCTCGTGGTCGGCGGCGGTCCGGTCGCGCTGCGCAAAGCTACCGCGCTCGCCGAGAGCGGAGCAGTTTTGCGCGTCGTCGCCCCGCACGCGCTCGCCGAGCTGCGCGACCTGCTCAAGCGCATCGGAGGAGAAACGATCGAGCGCGAATACGGTCCGGAGGATCTCGACGGATGCCTGCTGGCAGTCGCGGCGACCGGGGACGAACGCGTCAACGATCGCGTCGTCGACGACGCACGCGCGCGCGGCGTGCTCGCCTGCGATGCCATGCATCCCGCGCGCGGCGACTTCACGATGCAAGCAGTCGTGCGCGTCGGCGACCTCACGTTTACGATCGACACCGGCACGGCCTCTCCCGCGTTCGCGAAACGGCTGGCGCGCGAGTTGCGCGAACGTTTCGGTGAGGGCTACGGCGCCGCCGCGAAAACGCTCGGCCGGATGCGCACGTACGTCAAAGCCGTGCTCGCTGCCCCGGAGCGCGCGGGTGTGCTGCAAACGCTCGCGGAGCTACCCATCGAGCGGCTCGCGACGATGAACCCGGCGCAAGCCGAACACGAAGTCGAAGAAACCATCGAGCGCCTTCGCGGGCATGACGACGCGCACGCAACCTCAGCCGTCGTTTGCGCTTCGCGGGCCAGCGCGCTTGCGATGACGCAAGCACGCGAGGTCGCCGCCCGGCTCGCGGCGCGCGGAACGGCAACCACGATTCTCAACATCACGACGACGGGCGACCGCGTGCAAGACCGCGCGCTGGCCGCCATCGGAGCCGAAAGCCTCTTTGTAAAGGAACTCGAGAACGCGTTGCGCGACGGGCGCGCCGACTACGCCGTCCATTCGTGCAAAGACCTGCCGAGTTCGCTTCCCGGCGACATGCGGATCGTCGCGATTTCAACGCGAGAGGATCCGCGCGACGCATTCTGCAGCGACCGGTACGAAACGTTTGCCGCGCTGCCGGCTGGCGCGCGCGTGGGCACGTCGAGCCTTCGCCGCCGCGCGCAGCTCGCCGCCGTGCGCAGCGATCTTTCGTATGTGGACATTCGCGGCAACGTCGATTCGCGCTTGCGCAAGCTGCGCGACGGTGAATACGACGCCATCGTGCTGGCGATGGCGGGGCTCAATAGACTGCGCTTGCAAGCGCGGTACACGGTACCGTTCGCGGTCGACGAGATCGTCCCGGCGGTGGCGCAAGGCGCGCTCGCCGTCGAGACGCGCGCGAACGACGAGCCGTTGGCCGCATCGTTGCGCGAAGCGGTGAACGACTCGGTAGCAGAACTGGCCGTGACGTGCGAACGCGCCGCGCTCGAAGCGTTGCAAGGCGGTTGCCAAGCGCCCATCGGCATCCACGCGGTCTATCGCAACGAGGACCTGGTCGTGCGGGGCGTCATCGCATCTCTCGACGGTTCGCGCATTGCCGCCGGCCTGCTGTCCGCGCCGGTCTCCACCACGGACGAGGCACGCTCGCTCGGCCTCGCACTCGCCCGCGCATTGCGGGACGGCGGCGGCCTCGATATCCTCGCCGAACACGCCCGTCCGCAAGGGCGGCCCCTCGCCGGCACGCTGATCGTGCTCGCGCGCACGCAGGCGCGCCCCAGCGGCATAGCAGCCGCCCTGCGGGCCGACGGCGCCGAAGTCGTGGAGTTCCGCAAGGACGACCCAATGCCGGCGCTGCTGGAAGCGCGCGTTCCCGACCTGCTGATATTCCCGTCGAGCGGATCGGTCGCGGCGGCTTCCGCGCTTTTGCACGACTTACGCCACCTCGAACGTCGTCCCACCGTTGCAACGATGGGACCCGAAAGCTCGGCCGCGGCGCTCGCCGCCGGTTTCGCTCCCGACCTCGTCGCGCCCGACGCCGCCATCGACACGTTGGTCGGCGTCGTTCGCGAGCATTTTTTGGAGTCCAACGCACCGTGATCGAACGAACCCGCCTACAACAAATCGTACGCCCTCGCCGGCTGCGCCGCACTGCTACGCTGCGCGGGCTCGTGCGCGAGAACCGCGTCTCCATCGAACGATTGATCCAGCCGCTTTTCGTCGTCGCCAACGAGGCGGCCGCCGGCGAGATCGCCTCGATGCCCGGCATCTTTCGCTATACGGTCGAAAGCGTCGTCAAGGAGGCCGGTACGCTCGATGCGCTCGGCGTGCACAGCGTGCTGCTTTTTGGAATTCCCGAGACCAAGGACGCGCTCGCGAGCAGCAACTACGATCCCAACGGCGTCGTCCAGCGCGCCGCGCGCGCGATCAAGAACGCCTACCCGCACATGCTCGTCGTCGCCGACCTGTGCAATTGCGAATATACCGATCACGGTCACTGCGGCGTCGTCGGACCGCACGGCGAGGTGGATAACGACGCGACGGTCGAGCTTCTGGTGAAGACCGCGCTGACCTATGCTCGCAGCGGCGTCGACGTCATCGCGCCGTCGGATATGATGGACGGGCGCGTCGGCGCGATTCGCGAGGCCCTCGACGACGCGGATTTCATCGACGTCGCGATCATGTCGTACAGTGCGAAATATGCCAGTGCGTTCTACGGGCCGTTTCGCGAAGCCGCGGATTCAACCCCGCAGTTCGGCGACCGGCGCAGCTATCAAATGGATCCGGCCAACGCGCGCGAAGCGCTGCGCGAGATCGCGCTTGACGTCGACGAAGGCGCCGACGTCGTGATGATCAAGCCGGGATTGCCGTATTTGGATATCGTGCGCGCCGCGCGAGACGCGTTCGACGTTCCGATCGCCGCGTACAACGTCAGCGGCGAGTATTCCATGGTCAAAGCGGCCGCGCGTGCCGGATGGATCGACGAAGAACGCGCCGTCGACGAAATGCTCGTAAGCTTCGTTCGCGCGGGCGCCGACGTCGTCATCACGTATTTTGCAAAGGATTATGCGGCGCGCGTTGGCTCACCAAACGATTAACCTCGCCGTCTGCCTATTAGCCGGCGGCGAATCGACGCGATTGCCCGGCAAACTCGAAAGCGACGCGGGCGGCATGCCGCTGCTCGTGCGCGTCTATCGCAACCTCGCTCCCATCGCACCGGTAACGATCTCGGCGAAAGCCGGTTTTCCGCCCGAGCTCGATGCCGCACTCGATGCGCCGGTCGTCGTCGATCGCTGGGCGCGCCGCGGACCGCTGGGCGGATTGCTCAGCGCGTTCGGCGAGATGCGCGCCGCGAGGGTGTTCGTCGTCGCAGGCGATCTGCCGCGCGTGAACGCTTCGGTATTCGATCGGCTCGCGCTCGCGTGGTCGACCGATTGCGAAGCCGTGGTGCCCGAACACGTCACCGCCGGCGTCGAGCGGATCGAACCGCTGTGCGCGCTCTACGACCGCCTGGCCTTCCTGCGCGAAGCGTACCCGATCTTTACAAGCGGGTCGGGAAGCGTTCGCAGCGTCGTCGAACGTTTGCGCGCGACGCGAATCTACTTTCCCGACGCAGGCGTTTTCGCGAACGTCAACACGGCGAAGGATCACCGTGCGCTCTTCCAACGATGAGGTCTGAAGGTTGAAAATCGAGCGTTCCATCTCGGCATTCTCTCGCGCGCGCCGCGTGATCGCCGGCGGCGTGAATTCACCGGTACGGGCATTCAAAGCCGTGGGAGGGTCGCCGGTCTTCATGAAGAGCGGTTCGGGCGCGTTCGTGTTCGACCTCGACGGGCACGAATACGTCGACTACGTCCTCTCGTGGGGGCCGCTGGTTCTCGGTCACGCGCATCCAAGCGTCGTTCGCGCGATCACGCAGGCGGCGGCGCGGGGGAGTTCGTTCGGCACGCCGACCGAAGCCGAAACCGAACTCGCGGAGCTCATCGTTTCCATGATGCCGTCGCTCGAGCGCATGCGCTTTACGTCGAGCGGAACCGAAGCGACGATGAGTGCGCTGCGATTGGCGCGCGGGTATTCCCGCCGCGACAAAGTCATAAAATTTGCCGGCTGCTATCACGGACACGGCGATTCGTTCTTGATCGCGGCAGGTTCCGGCGCGCTCACCAACGGCGTTCCGAATTCTCCGGGCATCACCGAAGGTACGGCACGAGATACGATCGTGCTTCCCTACAACGATGCCGGGGCGGTCGCGCAGGCGTTCGCGGCAAACGAGGGCGAGATCGCGGCCGTCATCGTCGAGCCGTATGCCGGCAATATGGGTCTGGTCTTACCGCGCGCCGGTTATCTACAGAGCCTGCGCGATGAATGTACGCGACACGGCGCCCTGCTGATCTTCGACGAAGTCATGACCGGCTTCCGCGTCGCACGCGGCGGCGCGCAAGAACGCGAAGGCGTCGTTCCCGATCTGACGACGCTTGGGAAGGTTATCGGCGGCGGATTGCCGGTCGGCGCCTTCGGGGGTCGCGCCGAAATCATGGAATGCCTCTCGCCCGAAGGGCCCGTCTACCAAGCCGGAACGCTCTCGGGGAATCCGCTCGCTATGGCGGCGGGCATCGCCACACTTCGCGAACTGCAAAAAGACGCGCACATCTACGAAGCGCTCGAAATCATGAGCAACTTGCTCTGCGACGGTTTGCACGAAATATTCAACAAGCACGGAATCGCGCATCAAAGCGCGCGCGCCGGTTCGATGTTCGGCACGTTTTTCAACGACCAGCCCGTGTACGACGTCGAGACGGCAATGAAGTCGGACGCCGCCCTCTACGCGAAGTATTTTCACGCTATGCTGGAAAACGGCATCTATCTGGCTCCCTCCCAATTCGAAGCCGGATTCGTCTCGACGGCGCATACCACGCGGGACGTCGAGCGCACCCTTCATGCTGCCGACCAAGCGGTCGCCGGCATGTCCGTGGCCCTCAAATGACCGGGTACAGCCGTGCGATAAAACCCCTAGTGCGCAGGCCTGTGGTAGTCCTAGGATTGGAGGATGACGCGTGCATCGCAATCGCCCGGCTCGGGATTGGCGTGCCGTTGACCCGGCCGGACTTCGAGAACGGGGTATAGGAACGCGCATGCCGCTCGTATGCCTGGGACTCTCGCACCACACCGCGCCCGTCGACGTGCGCGAGCGCCACGCGTTTCCCGCCGCCCGCATGGGTGAAGCGCTCGTCGCGTTACGCGAATACGACGCCGTGCGCGAGGCGGCGATGTTGCAAACCTGCGGCCGGTTGGAGATCTACGCCGAGTTAGAAGACTATGAAAGCGGCGTCGGCCAGCTCAAATCGTTCTTGCAGAATTTTCGCCACGGCGACGTCGCGTACGA
The DNA here is from genome assembly GCA_036559125.1 of Vulcanimicrobiaceae bacterium. Taxonomy (GTDB): domain Bacteria; phylum Vulcanimicrobiota; class Vulcanimicrobiia; order Vulcanimicrobiales; family Vulcanimicrobiaceae; genus JALYTZ01. The sequence continues at coordinate 102,199 of DATBTT010000031.1, read as the reverse complement.
CTTGGAATCGTACATGTACACGTTGCTCGGCAGACAGGCGATCGAACATCTCTTTCGCGTGAGCACGGGCCTGGACTCAATGCTCATCGGCGAGGCCGAGATACTGGGCCAAGTCAAGGATGCCTACATACAGGGTCAACACGCGCGCTCGCTCGGAAAGACGCTACACAAGCTCTTCCGCGAAGCGCTCAATGCGGGCAAGTCGGCGCGCACGCAAACGCGCATCGGCGACGAGTCCACGTCGATTGCGACGGCGGCGGTCGAACTGGCGAAGGCCAAGCTCGGCTCGCTCGAACATTTGGCCGTCGTGGTCGTCGGCGCGGGCAAGATGGCGCGCACCGCGGCCCGCCGCCTGCGCGCCGAAGGCGCGCATCATTTGATCGTCACCAACCGGACGATGCGCCACGCGCAAGACGTGATAGCGGAGATCGGCTTCGGGCACGCAGTCGAAATGCCGGGACTCACCGACGCGCTCGCCGCGGCCGACATCGTCGTGACGTCGACCGGTGCGGCTCACTTCGTCCTCACGCCTGAAAACGTGAGCGCCGCAATCGCGCGGCGGCCCGGCAGGCCGCTCTTCATCATCGACATCGCGGTGCCGCGCGATGCCGATCCGCGCGTCGCGGAGATCGGCAACGTCACGCTGGTCGACATCGACGGCCTCAAGTCGGTGGTCGACACGAAGCTCGAATTGCGCCGCGAAGCGATCCCGCACGTCGAAGAAATCATCGACGAATTTATGGATCGGTTCGGTAGCTGGTATCAGTCGCGCGTCGCCGTACCCGTCATCGCATCGCTCACGCAAAAAGCCGAAGCGATCCGCGAAGCCGAACTCGAGCGCCTCTTCGCGCGTTGCCCCGAATTGACCGATCGCGAGAAGATGCTGGTTACCGGCATGTCGATGACGATCATCTCCAAGTTGTTGCACACCGTCGTTACGAAGATTCGCGACAAGGCCGTGACCAACCACGCCGAAGCGCTCGCGCACGTGCGTATCCTCGACGAACTCTTCGAGCTCAACGTCGCCGAGCATTTGCAAGCCCTGCTCCCGCAAGGTTCCGCGCTCGACGTCGACGAGTGAGACGGGGCGGTAAGGTCTTTCTCGTCGGTGCGGGCCCGGGAGATCCGGGCCTGTTGACGTTGCGCGCGGCGTACGCGCTTCGCACTGCCGACGTGTTGCTCTACGATGCCCTGGCCTCCGATCCGGCGGTCGAGTTCGCATCCGAGGCATGTGAAAAAATCTACGTTGGCAAGCGCGGCGGCGATCACGTAATGCCGCAGGAAGAAATCGAAGCGCTCATGATCGCACGAGCGCGCACCGGTAGCCGCGTCGTTCGTTTGAAGGGCGGCGATCCGTTCGTGTTCGGCCGGGGAGGCGAAGAGGCGCAGGCACTGCGGCGCGCCGGCATTGCGTTCGAGGTCGTTCCGGGTATCACGTCGGCAATCGCCGCGCCTGCGTATGCCGGCATTCCGGTGACGCATCGCGAGCACAACGTCGCATTCACGGTCGTAACGGGTCACGAAGATCCGACCAAGGCCGCATCGACGCTCGATTGGAGCAAGCTCGCCGATCCGCACCAAACGCTCGTGTTATTGATGGCGATGGCGAATTTGCCCGCGATCGTCGCGCGCCTGCGCGAACACGGTTTGCCCGGCGCGCGACCCGTCGCGATTATCAAAGAAGGCACGCGTCCCACGCAGCAGACGCTCGTCGCAACGCTCGACACGATCGTTGCACAAGTCGAGCGCACCGGAATCGGCGCGCCGGCGATCGTCGTCGTCGGCGACGTCGCCGCGCTGCGCGCGGATCTCGCCTGGTTCGATACTGCGCCGCTGTTCGGTAAACGCGTCCTAATCACGCGGCCGCGCGAGCAAGCCGATTCGTTCGCACAAGCGCTCTGGTCGCTCGGCGCGGAACCGGTCGTCGCGCCGGCAATCGTCATCGGGCGGGCCGACGATCCGCGCCCCGCCGACGCCGCGGTCGACCGCTTGCACGAGTTCGACTGGCTCGTGTTCACTTCGCGCAACGGCGTCGAAGCGTTCTTCGATCGTTTGACGGCGCGCGGCGCCGACGCGCGTTACATCGGACGCGTGCGCGTCGCAGCCATCGGCCCGAAGACGTCCGCCGCGCTCGAAGCCCACGGCGTGGTCCCCGATCTGGTGCCGGCGCGCTACGTTAGCGAAGAGGCCGGCCGGGCGCTCGTCGATGCCGGTAATGCCGGCGATCGAATTCTGATCTATCGCGCGCAAGAAGCACGCGACGTCCTACCCGAGATGCTCGCGGCGGCCGGCCGAAAGCCGGAGGCCGTCGCCGCGTATAAAACGACGTACGCGCGTGACGAAGCGTTCGGGCAGAAGGTCGCGCGATGCGACATCGTGACGTTTACGAGCGCTTCTACCGTGGACGGGTTTGTCGCCAATTTCGACAGCGCGAGCGCGGCGCGCGACGCTGCCGCGGGTAAGACGGTCGCATGCATCGGGCCGGTGACCGCGGGCGCGGCGCGCGAAGCCGGATTGCACGTCGACATCGTCGCCGACGACTATACGGTCGACGGGTTGCTCGTTGCACTCGAGGAGCACCTCGAATCGGTCACGCGTTAGCGCAAGCCGTCTACGGCGCGTTTTTTGCGGCGGCGATCGCGTGGCTCGCATTGCGCGCGGGGGCGCTCGATCGATCCGGAGCGCTGGCCGCATTTGCAATCGGCGCGATCGTCTTCGCTGCGTTGGGCTGGGCAGGCGCCGCCGTTCTCTTCGCCTTCTTCGTTCCGGCGACGCTGCTCTCGCGGCTGGGTAAACGCCGCAAGCGCGCGTTGGTCGACGTCGGCAAGACCGGACCGCGCGATGCGCTGCAGGTGCTTGCCAACGGCGGAATCGCGGCCGTTTGCGCGGCGGGAGCGGTCGTGTTTGGAAAACCGTGGAATGCCGCGTTCGCCGGCGCTTTTGCGGCTGCGGCTGCCGACACGTGGGGAACCGAAATCGGCACGCTCGCAAAACAGCGCGCGCGTTCCATCCTGAACGGACAACCAATACCAACGGGTATGTCGGGCGGCGTAACTGCGGCGGGAACGCTTGCCGAAATAGCCGGCGCCGCCGTCGTCGCGCTCGTCACATTCGGCACCGGCATCGCCGCCATCGTGCCGGTCGCCGTGGCCGGCATCACCGGCGCAACCCTCGATTCGATCCTCGGCGCCACAGTGCAAGAACTGCGCTACTGCCCGCATTGCGAACGATCGTGCGAAACCGATCCCCACGTCTGCGGAACTCCGACGTACCTGCGACGCGGCAGGCACGCGATAAGCAACGACGCCGTCAACCTCGCCGCAACGTGCTGCGGCGCCCTGGTGGCCGCCCTCCTGTCACCCTGAGCTCGTCGAAGGCTCCGCCCGTGTCACCCTGAGCTCGTCGAAGGGTCCGCCCGTGTCACCCTGAGCTTGTCGAAGGGTCCCCCGTGTCACCCTGAGCTTGTCGAAGGGTCCGCCTGTGTCACCCTGAGCTTGTCGAAGGGTCCGCCCGTGTCACCCTGAGCTTGTCGAAGGGTCCGCCTGTGTCACACTGAGCTTGTCGAAGGGTCCGCCTGTGTCACCCTGAGCCTGTCGAAGGGGTCCGCCCGTGTCACCCTGAGCCTGTCGAAGGGTCCGCCTGTGTCACCCTGAGCTTGTCGAAGGGTCCGTCTGTGTCACCCTGAGCTCGTCGAAGGGTCCACCCTACCCTGAGCTTGTCGAAGGGTTGCCGTTGCCGTAGGTTTTTTCAAGATATGGAATGATGGTGTCGTCGTCGTCGAGGGTGGTCTGACCATCGATCAAAACCGGAATACCGGTCTGCCCGGAGACGTCCTTGACGATCGCCCGCTCCCCGTGATCGCGGGGGACGTTGACTACCTTGTAATCGAGTAGCAGCTCGGTCAGTTTCGAGCGAACGCGGGCGCAGTACGGGCACCATTCGGCCTGGTACAACACGATGTTGGTATCGCGCAAGTTGGGACTCCTCATGTGACGCGGTAAAGACGAGGTGCAGTCACGGCCGCGGTCGTAGCAACGTTCTCCGGGTGACCGGAGGCAAGATTTCTGCTAAAGCGCTCCTGGGATCGGAATGTCATATTGCGGCGGGCGCTGATTGCATCGCTGTGTCTGCACGCGCTTGCGACACCTTTCATTCCCATCTGGACGCGCATTCATGCCGGTGGGTTGCGGCCGGTCGAGACGATCTCGTTCGCCAGACTCGAACGGATCCGTATCGAACGCCCCCAGCGAACTCGCGCGCTCGCCGTCGCGGTTCCGCGCAACGCGCGCCGGGCTCCCGACGTCGCCTTCGCGCGCGTGCGGGCGGAGCTGGCAGCCAATAAGCCCAAACCCGACGCGACCCGGACGCCCACGCCCCAAGCCGGACCGCGCCGCTTGGAGGCAGCCGCGCCCAAACCGATAACCCCGTCGAACTCCCCCGTTTTCGCGCAAGCGCCCGTGGCGCGCGTTCCCGTATCTACGACGAGCGAGCCGCCCATCCAGGCCGCGAGTCCCGATCCGCAAGCCACCGTGGCCGAGCGCATCGTCGCAGCCGATCGCGGCAGCCACAACACCGGCGGCGTCATGCCGTTCGGAGCCGATCTCAAAGAGCCCGTCCTAGACCCCGCGGTCAAGATGCAGTTGCAGCGCCGATTCGCAGTGCACGTAACGCTGACGGTCACCGTCGGCGACAACGGTCGCACCAAGCGAGTCGTTTTCGCGCCACCGATCGACGCGCAGATGGAACGTCAAATCGAGTCGCTGTTGGCCGACGCGAACTGGGATGCGGCGGTTTGCGGCGGAGGCATCGCGTGCGAAGCCACGGCCGTCATCAAACTATAGGCCGCACGCGCGCGCGCAGCGGCGATCCCAATCCAAGGGGAGCGTCGTCGAGCCGCGCCGACTCGACCGCAAAACCGCGCGCATAGACGCGTTCGTTGCCCGCCGTCGCGCCGAGCACGTCGGTAAACCCCAGGTCTTCAAATGCGATCGCGCGTCGCGCCAAATGCGCGAAGAGCAACGCCGGCGCTTGTGTCGAACGCATGTGCGCGCGCGCAAATCGCAACTCCGGAATACGGCGATGCCGTTCGCCGGCGAATTGCGTCGCGTAGAGCGCCGCGCCGACGGGGCCCAATCGCCCATCCACGCGCAGCAAGCCGCGCCGGTCGAACGGTTTGGCAGCAGCAAACGGCAGATACGGGTCGCGCACTTCGCGCGCGCGGAAGCTTGCATTCCAGAACAGCGCTTGTCCTCCGCGATAGGCCCATTCACGCGCGAACCGCGTCGCGAGCGCGAGCGCGTCGCCCGCGTCGATTTCGCATATTGCGAAGAGTGCCGGATCGTGCTTCGCGAAGTACGCCGCCAACGAACGCATCGCCCCGGCGCGCGTCAGTCCATAGGCCCGTACGTAGCCGAGCGTAACGCCTAGAGTATCGATTTCCCCAAACCCGAGCAGATCAAGCCGACGGCTAAGACCGCGGTTTGATTGCGCGTGTCCAGAATGGGGTTGATCTCGACCATTTCGATAGAACCCAGCTGCCCCGACTCCGCGAGCATTTCCATTGCGAGATGCGCTTCACGATAGCTGAGACCGCCCTTAACGGGCGTGCCCGTGCCGGGCGCTTCGCTCGGGTCGATGCCGTCCATGTCGAACGAAACGTGAATCTTGCCGCCGCCGGCACCGGTTACGCCGATCGCCTCTTCCATCACGCGCGTCATGCCCAAACGGTCGACGTCGCTCATCGTAAATGCTTTGATGCCGGATTCGCGCAAGATGCGCTTCTCGTTTGCGTCCACGTCGCGCAAGCCGATTTGCACAGTTCGCGCCGGATCGGCGAATCCACGTTGCAGCGCGAACCACAACGGCATGCCGTGCACGTTACCCGACGGCGAACTTTCGGGGTTATTGATGTCGCTGTGCGCGTCGATCCATACCAAGCCGGGAGCCACGCCGCGCGCGCGCTTCAATCCCTCGAGCGTTCCCATCGCGATCGAATGATCGCCGCCCAGCACGATGGGCATTCCGCCGGCGTCGATCGAGCCGGCAACTTCGTCGGCGAGTTGCCTGCAAACCTCGTCGATCACCTCGATGTATTTGGCGTGGACGTCTGCGGCGGCGAGCGCTTCCCGGATCGGCACGTGCAGATTCCCGCGGTCGTTTAACTCGAGGATCCCGAGCTGGCCCAGCCGCTCGTGCAGTTTTGCATAGCGTACGGCATAGGGGCCCATGTCGACTCCGCGGCGGCTGGCGCCCAGATCCATCGGTACGCCGATGATGTCGACGCGGGTTACGGCATTGTGCGTCACGGTGCTCACGAGTCTGCGCTTCGCGCTTGCGGAATGCCGCGCCTATCGGCGCGGTTTGCGCCGCGCTTTCGAAAGCGGCCGGCGCGGAGCTCGCGGCGCGGGAGGTTCGGGAACGTAGGGTGCCTGTTCGGGAACGAGATTGGCGAGCAACACTTTGAGTAAGCCGGCAACCGGAACCGCGAGAACGAGGCCCGGTAATCCGAAGAGTTCGCCCCCCGCGAGTAAAGCGAGGATGACGGCCAGCGGTGAAAGCCCGACGCTTTCGCTGACGATGAACGGCGAAATGAGGTGGCCTTCGAGTTGATTGATGACGACGAAACCGGCGAGCACGATGACGGCGTTCTGCCAGCCGTTAGTAAAGAGCGAAATGATAATCGCCGGAACCGCGCCCGCGACTGCGCCCACGTACGGGATGACTTCAAAGATTCCGGCCGCGACGCCGATCAAGATCGCGTACTTGACGTGCAGGATCGAAAGCAACGCGATCACGAGCACTCCCACGATGGCCGCCACGAGCAATTGGCCGCGAATGAATCCGCCGACGACCGTGTCGATGCCGTCGACGATTTTGCGCAGCTTCGCACGTGCGTCGAGCGGCACGATTCCGAAGACGGAACGCTGGAGCGAGTCTGCATCCATCAGGATGTAGAGCGCCACCACGGGAATCACGATGAATAGCGCGAGCACCGACACAACCGAGACGACGACGCCGAGTATGCTCGTGGCTGCCACCGCACCGTATCGCTGGATGAGGGTGGCCACCTGCGTCGGCACCTTATCGAGATAGTCTCGAATCGATGGCGGTAGGCGCGAGACGAACGGGTTGTTCGGATCGTTCAATGCGTTCTGAGCGTTGTGAACCAGCGACGGAACGTCGTGAATCAGTTGCCGAATATTATCGGCGAGCGCCGGAACGATAAACCCGAGCGCGGCCGCGACGCACGCGATCACGATCGCGTAAACGATCAGAATCGAGGCCCACAGCGGCAACTGGCGATTGAGCCCGCGCACCGCCGGATAGATGATGTAACACAGAAAGATCGCGCCGAAGACGATCGTGGCGACCGTGCGAATATGGCCGAGAAAATCCAAAAACCCGACCAGCACGATGCCGGAGAGTACGACGATCGCCAGAACCTTCAGCGTTGCGTTGAGGCGTGCGTCCGCGTTCACAGTTGCGCCGCTTTCGAAGGAAAGCGGCGTTTGAGCCAACGGGTGAACGCATTGGCGACGAGGTTGGTCGGCGCTTTGAGCACCCGCCAGCCTCCGCCGAGATAGCCGTCGTCGAGATCGAGAACGAAAAGAAACAACCCATGCGTTCGCGGGAGCGCCGCGCTCCACGCGCGAGCACGCTCCACGCCGGCGGGCACTCGCGCCTGCAGCGCTTCCAACACGGCGGCATCGTCGTCGGCACCGGCCACGATCTTCGTAAACTCGCCATAGCGCAAGCCGAAAGCGCGCAACAGTCCGCGATCTACCGGACTTTGTCCGTACAGATAATCGCCGAGCGTACCCGCGAGCGCGGCTGCGGTCTTGTCGATCAAGCGTGGGAGCCATCGAATTTTTCCGAGTTCCTCGGTCCAGCGTCGCGGCGGTCCGGCGGTCAAATCCAAGGCTTGCATGAGAGCCCGTTCGCGACGGAGGCATCCGCTCCCGTCAGTGCCAACACTCGCCGAATGAAGCATAGGACGATCGTTTTGCTCGTCGCATTCGCGGCGTTCGCTTCGCCACTGTCCGGTTGCGGTCACCGGACGAGCGCCGCGCGTCCCGGACAACTCACCCTCGGCATGGTGACCGACGTCGGCGGCTTAGGCGACAAATCTTTCAACGACTCGGCGTACCGTGGGTTGCAACGCGCGCAAACCGCGTTGGGTGCCCACGTCCAGGTGCTTCAATCGCGTTCCGCAGCCGACTATCAGCCGAACCTCTCTGCGCTGACGAACTCGCATCTCGATATGATCTATGCGATCGGATTTTTGATGAACAAAGATCTCGATGCGATGGCCAAGCAAAATCCGAAACAGCGCTACGCGATCATCGACGCGATCGTGAACGATCCAAACGTCGTGTCGGTTACATTCAAGGAAGAAGACGGTTCCTTCTTAGCCGGCGCTCTCGCCGCGCTCGTAAGCAAATCGCATCACGTCGCGTTTCTCGGCGGCCAGGACATTCCGCTTCTGCGCAAGTTTGAAGCGGGCTTCACGGCCGGCGCCCACCAAATCGACCCGAACACGCGAGTCGACGTGAAATACGTTGGTTCTTTCGATGACGTCGCCTCCGGTAAAGAGTTCGCCAACGTCCTTTTTAGCAGCGGAGCCGACATCGTCTACGCGGCCGCCGGTAAAGCAGGGCTGGGCGCCATGGACGCGGTCCGCAGCAAAACCGGCGATTATGTGATCGGCGTCGATTCGAATCAAGACGATATCGTAAAAGGCAAAGTCTTGACCTCGGTCGTCAAGCACGTGGACGTTGCCGTCTACGACATCGCAAAAGGCGTTGCTGACAAACGCCCGGCGAGCGGCCATATCGTACTGGGCCTCAAAGACCACGGCGTCGGTCTTACGGACTTCCGGTACACGAAAAGCGTCATCGGCGCAGCCGCGATCGCGCGCGTCGACCGGCTTCGCGCCGCGATCGTTAGCGGCAAGATCTCGCCGCCTTCGACGCGCGAGGAACTGGCAAGCTGGAAACCCGTCACGCTTTAGCGCTGCGCGGGATACGCAAGTCGTACCCCGGCGTGATCGCGGTCGACGGCGTCGATCTCGAGCTTCGCCCCGGCGACATTCACGCGCTCGTTGGGGAAAACGGTGCCGGAAAGTCGACGCTCTCAAATATCGCGGCCGGCGAATTGCGAGCCGATGCAGGCTCGGTGAGCGCCAACGGCACCGTCGGACTCGTGCACCAGCACTTTCAACTCGTCGGGCGTCTGCGCGTGTGGCAAAACGTGCTGCTCGGGCGCGAGCCGCGCAACGGCTGGATGATCGACGTCGCCGCCGCTCGCAAACGCGTGCGCGAGTTGGCCGAGGCGAACGAACTCGAGATAGACCCCGACGCATACGTCGACGGCCTTCCGATCGCAATTGCGCAACGCGTCGAGCTGCTGCGCGAATTGGAACGCGATCCGACGGTGCTGTTGCTGGACGAACCCACCGCCGCATTGGCCCCCGCCGAAATCGACGCATTCTTTGCAACGATCGTTCGGTTGGCCAAGCGCGGCACCGCAATCTTGATCGTCACGCACAAATTGCAAGAGGTCATTTCATACAGCGGACGCGTCTCGGTGATGCGTCGCGGGAAAATCGTGGAGAGTTTCGAGACGGCCCGCACGAGCCTCGACGCGATCGCGCGCGCTATGGTCGGCGGTGAACTGCCCAAAGTGGCGGCGCGCGCAGTCACGGCTCCGTCGCCTTGTCTGGTAGCGCGCAACCTGCGCGCCGGATCGGGAAGCGCGGCAATCTCGGATCTTTCCTTCGAGGTACGGACCGGCGAAATAGTGGGCATTGCCGGCGTCGAAGGAAATGGACAGACGACGCTGGCCGACGCAATCGCCGGCATGATTGCGTACGACGGAACCATCGACATCGACGGTTCCACCGGCATCATTCCGCAAGATCGCCACAAAGAAGCGCTCGTCATGAATTGGAGCATCGTCGAGAACGCCGTTTTCGGCTTTCAACACGAGGCGCCGGTACGCAAGGGAGTGCTCGTCGATGAAGCCGTCGCGCGCGAGCGGGCTCGGCAGATCGTCGACCGATTCGACGTGCGGGCCGCATCGCTCGAGGTTGCGGTCAAGACACTCTCGGGGGGCAATCAGCAAAAACTCGTTGCCGGGCGCACGCTATTGCTCGACCCACAATTCATCCTGGCGTACCAACCGACGCGCGGAATCGATGTCGGCGCAACTGCGCTGGTGCAATCGCGATTGATGGAAGCGCGAAACCGCGGCGCCGCAATCGCGCTGATATCCTTCGAGCTGGACGAGATTCTCGCGCTGGCCGACCGCATTCTCGTTCTGTATCGCGGAGCGATAGCCGGCCGGTTCGATCGCGCGAGAGCCGATCGCGCGCAAATCGGACGCTTGATGGCCGGTTCGCGGTGACGCGTTATCGCAGGCTTTTCGCCGGACCGCTCGGCGCGGTCGTCATCGCCCTGGTGCTCGCCGCGCTTGCAATGATCGTCGCCGGCGTTAGCCCGCTCGACGGCTTCGCCGCGCTCTTCGGCGGAGCGCTCGGCGGACCGCATCAAATTGCCGAGACGCTGGTGCAGACGACGTCGTTGCTCTTGCCGGCTCTGGGCATTTGCCTGGCATTTCGCGCGGGGCTTTTTAACATCGGCGCCGAGGGACAATTGCTCGTCGGAGGGCTCTTTGCGGGCACCGCCGGCGCGCATCTGAACTTTCCGGCGGTGATTACGATTCCGATTCTGCTCGCGCTCGGCTTCGTCGGCGGCGGCCTGTGGGGCGCCATCGCCGGCTGGATGAAGGCGCGGTTCGGCGCCAACGAAATCATCTCGACGTTGATGCTGAACTTCGTGGCCGCATCGCTTGCGAGTTATCTCGTGAGCGGGCCGTTGCGCAGTTCGCTTGCGTCCGGCGCCGAAACGGCGCCCCTGCTGCCGCAAGGCTGGTTGCCGGTCATCATTCCCAACACCCGCCTCACGATCGCGATCGTCATCGCGCTCGCGCTGGCAGCGGCCCTGCGCTTCGTCTTCGCGCGAACCGTCTTCGGCTACGATCTGCGCGCAATCGGTGAAGCTCCGGAAGCGGCGCGACGGCAGGGCGTCGACGTACGGCGCATGACCTGGCTCGCGCTCGCCCTCTCGGGCGCAATCGCCGGACTCGGTGGTGCGACCATCGTTACCGGCGTGTTGCACCGCTTTAATACCGAACTCTCACCCGGTTACGGCTTCACCGCAATCGCCGTCGCACTGGTCGGAGATCTCAATCCGCTGTGGATCTGCGTCGCGGCCTTCGGCTTCGGCATACTCGAGGCCGGCGGGCTCGCGATGCAAGCCACCGCGCAGGTCCCCAAGGACGCGATTCACGTCATCGAGGGGCTCATCGTGATCGTCTTGGCAGCCAGGCGTTACGTTGCGACCCGCGCCGAAGGCGCCGCGATATGAACGCCGATGCCGCCTTTCTTTTCTCGCTGACGACGCTGACGCTGGTCAAAGCGACGCCGATCGTGTACGCGGCGCTCGGCGGCGTCATCTCCGAACGCTCCGGCGTCATCAACATCGGGCTCGAAGGCATGATGGCGATGGGAGCTTTCACGGCGGTCGTCGCAACGAATTTCAGCGGGAGTCCCATCGCCGGACTGATCGCGGGGATCGCCGCGGGAGCGTTCTTCGGATTCGTCTTGGGCCTGGCAGCTACGAAGTTCAAGGTCGACCAAATCGTCGCGGGCACCGGCATCAATCTGGTGGCCGCGGGAGCCGCGGCATACGGGCTCGTGCTGATTTTCAATCAGCCCGGTGCGAGCCCGCAAGTCAACTCGCTTGGAAACGGCTATTGGGCGCTGGTCGTTTTTGCGGGCATCTGCGCGCTGGGCCTCTCGTGGCTTCTCTACCGCACCCCTTGGGGGCTGCGCGTGCGCGCGTGCGGCGAGAATCCGCACGCCGTCGCCTCGGCCGGACTGCACCCGCTGCGCCTGAGGCTGGTAGCCGTGATCGCCAGCGGCGCGCTGGCGGGACTCGGCGGCGCATTTCTCTCGGTCGGCGAAGTCAACTTGTACTCCGACGGCATGACGGCCGGGCGAGGCTTCATCGCCCTCGCAGCGGTAATTTTCGGCCGCTGGACTCCATGGGGCGCGACCGGAGCCGCGCTTTTCTTCGGATTCTTCGAGGCGCTGCAATTCGTTCTGCAAGGCCGCATCGCGTGGTTGCCGAGCGATGCCATGCAAGCCTTGCCGTACGTCGCCGCGCTCGTGGCTATCGGCGGTCTGGTCGGCAAGGTTCGCGCTCCCGCATCCGACGGCGTCCCGTACTAGTTTTTTGGCGCAGGCATGTAAACATCTGCGTCTAACGTCCGACAACATCTTTATGCGACGTATCGCGGCCATACTCGTTATCGCTTCGTTCGTGACGTATGCACCGCTTCAAGCGCGCGCGAGCGTCGAACCACAAACACCGTTCACGCAAATGCAATCCACGCTTCGGCGAATGGCGAACCGGGCGCCCGGGCGCGTGGCGATGGAGATTCGCGACCTGACCACCGGCGACACGTCCGCGTTCAACGCGAACGCCGTGATGCCGGCCGCCTCGACCATCAAGATCCCGATCATGGTCGAAGTGTTCAAACAGATGGAACGCAGCAAGTTCGATTTGAACCGGCGCGTCGAAGTTCTTCCGCAGGACAAAGACTGGGGATCCGGCTCGCTGTGCGACGCCCCGGTAGGCTCCACGTTTCCGGTCTCGCGCTTGCTCGACGCGATGATCACCGTCAGCGACAATACCGCTGCCAACATGCTCATTCGGCTGGTGGGGCGCACGCACATCAACCACACGATGGTGGATCTCGGGCTGCGTCACACGCGCTTGAGCGATTACATCCGCACGGCGGGCTGGAACGTTCGAAACACGTTGCGGACGACGCCCAACGACATGGTCGTGTTGCTCACCAAGATGGCGAAAGACCGGCTGATCGATGCGTGGTCGTCCAAACAGATGATCGCGATCCTCGAGGCCGACCAGATCAACACGCTACTGCCTGCCCCTCTTCCGCAAATTCCGATCGCGCACAAGACCGGCTCGTTCAGCGATACGCTCAACGACGTGGGCATCGTGTACTCCCCCGGATCACCGTACGTCATCGCGGTCATGACGACCGATCTACCGACGCTCTCCTCCGGCCGCACGTTCATTCACAACGTTTCGGGGTTGGCATATCATGGTTTAGCGCATTTTGCTAAATGGCGCATCGCAAACGGGTTGGACGTCCCAATCGCTCAAGCCGCCGAAGCCGCCCCCGCGCAAGATTCCTCGCCCGCCACGGCAGGCACGGACGAGCCTATGTGGGGAAACGCCGCACCCGCGCAGCCGCAACCCTCCGCAACCCCTGACGCCAACCTCTAGATCACGTCGCCGCTCCAACCCGATTTGCGTATGCGCGCGTCAGCCAGTGCGCGTATTGCGGTTCGCGACCGCGTATCGCGCGATCGTAGAATTCGGCAAGTTTCCGCGTGAGCGGGCCGGCCTTTCCATCGCCTACCGGGCGGTGGTCGATCGACGAAACGTGCACCACGCCGGCCGCCGTGCCGGTAAAAAACACTTCCTCGGCGCCGTAGAGTTCGCTGCGATCGATCGAACGCTCGACGATCGGAACGCCGAATCGCTCTTGCGCGATCTCCATGATCGAACGTCGCGTGCAGCCTTCCAAGACGTTTTGCGAAGGATCGGGAGTATAGAGCACGCCGCGTTTGACCAAGAAGATGTTTTCCGCCGAACCTTCGGCTAGGTGGCCGTCGGCCGAGAGCATGATCGCTTCGTCGAAGCCGTTGGCAATCGCTTCGCTTTTAGCAAGCGCGCTATTGACGTAGAGTCCCGTAATCTTGGCGCGCGGCGGAGCGGCGGAATCATCCGCGCGGCGCCACGACGAAACGCCGGCCTTCAACCCGTCGCTCGAATCGAGATAACGGGTAAACGGCACCGGGATGATTGCGAACTGATCGGCAACGTTGTGCAGGCGCACGCCGATGTCTTCGGCGGACTTGAAGATGCACGGACGAATGTAGATATCGGTTTCGAAAGCATTGCGCGCAACCAACTCGGTGGTGATCTCGACCAATTCGTCGATCGAGTGCGGCAAGACCATCATCAGGATCTTCGCGGAGATCGCTAGGCGCTCGTAGTGTTCTTTGAGTTGGAGTAAAAAGAGTTCGCGCTCCTGCGGGACCCAAAATCCTCGAATACCCTCGAAACACCCCGTACCATATTGCAGGCCGTGCGTCAGCAGGCCCACTTTCGCGTCGCCGTAGGCCTGGTACCGATTCCCCGTATAGACGGTAATCTGCGATAAGTCCACTGTCCGGTGCTCCTTCTTGGCTGCGCAGTTCGCGTTGCGCGCCGCGCCCTCCCCGCGGGGAACCGCGCCCACGGGCCGAACAGCCGATTCATGATTCGGCGTGCGGTTGTCGTATTCGTCGCAGCTGCTTCGTGCGGCGCGTGTGTCCTCGCGGCGACCGCGCCGCGGCTGCTTCCAAGTGGGTGGCGCATAACGGCGCCCAGCGGACCGGTCGCAACGACCGGCACGATGCCGCAAGGCATCGCGCTTTCGCCGGACGGCTCGCGTTTAGCCGTTGTGGAATCGGGCGTGAATCCGCCGGCGCTGCGCGTGCTCGATGCGCACGGATTGCGTCACGAAATAACGATCGGCCTGGCAGGCGCATTCGGTAAACCGGTGTGGCTTGACCGAACCCATGTTTTGGTGGCGGGCGCAAACGCCGCCGCGCTCCTCGACGTCGACGTCGCGAACCGGCGCGTCGCGCGGATCGGGCTCGGGCCGGCGGCTTGGCCCGACGCCGTCGCGCTCTCCGGCGATCGCGCAACCGTAGCAATAAGCGACGACGCCGGCGGCACGGTCACCATCGGTTCGCTGCCCGCGCTCGCAGGGCGCACGACGATCCGCGTCGGCCCGCATCCCGGCGACGCGCTCTTCTCGGCGGACGGCAAGACGTTGTACGTCGCGATGGTCGGCGCGCGCGCCGTCGATGCGATCGATCTTGCAACGCATGCCGTGACGTCCATCCACACCGGATTGCACCCGAACGCATTGGCACTCTCTGCCGACGGCTCGAAACTCTACGTAACCGAAAGCGACGACGACATGCTGGGCGTGATCGACGCACGCAGCGGCAAGCGCGTAGCCGGCATCGACCTCGGTTTGCACGACGGCCGGCTTGCGGGCTACGGCGCATCTCCAAATGCGCTCGCCGTCACGGATGCAGCCGTTTACGTTTCGCTCGGCGCGGAGAATGCCGTCGCAGTCGTAATCAACGGCACCGTTGCGGCGCGCATTCCCACGGGATGGTATCCGTCCGGCGTTGCCGCAGGCACCGACGGAACGCTCTTCGTTGCAGACGGCAAGGGGGAAGGCACGCGGGCCAATCCCGAGTTCGATCCACGCAAACGCGGCAGTCACGGCTACGTCGCCGCAACGCTCGCAGGTTCGATCCGCGCAATTTCGATGCGCCACCTCGATCGCGCCGCCGCTACGCACGACGTGCTGCAAAACGCGATGCCGACGTGGCAGGCGCCACGCGACACGGCATTGCGGGCGCGCGGGCCGATCCGTCACGTCATCTACGTGATAAAGGAAAATCGCTCGTACGATCAGGTGCTCGGCGACGTCCCGCAAGGAAACGGCGATCCGAAGCTCGTGTGGTTCGGGCGCGACGTAACGCCAAACGAGCACGCCATTAGCCGTCGCTTCGGACTTATCGACAACGGCTATGCGAATTCTCAAGTGAGCGCGGACGGCCACAACTGGACCGACGATGCGTTTGCAAACGACTATCTCGAACGTTTTTGGCCACCCAGCTACGGCGGCCGGCGCGCGGCGTACGATTTTCAAAGCGGCGTCGCGCCCGAAGTTCCGCATAACGGTTACCTATGGGACGCGGCTTTGCGCGCGCATGTGAGCTTTCGCGATTACGGCGAGGACGTCGATGCGCCCGCCAAGCCCGGTCGCGCCGGAACGACCGACATGAAGGGTCTGAAAGGCCATTTCGATCCACGCTATTACGGTTGGGATCTCGCGTACGGCGATCTCGATCGCGTCGCGGAATGGCGGCGCGAATTCGCGACATACGTTGCGCGCGGCGACCTTCCCGCGCTCGAAATCGTCTATCTTCCCAACGATCACACGGCCGGAAGCCGGGCCGGCTCGCCGACGCCGGTAGCCTACGTTGCTACCAACGACCTGGCTGCCGGCCAGTTGGTCGACACGGTTTCTCACTCGAAGTACTGGTCGTCTACCGCCATCTTCATGCTTGAGGACGATGCCCAAAACGGACCCGACCACGTGAGCAACCAGCGTTCCACGTTCTTCGTTGCATCGCCGTATGCGCGCGCCGGAGTGCATCACGCCCATTATTCGACGGTGAGCGTCGTGCATACGATCGAACTCCTGCTCGGCATTGCGCCGCTCTCGATTTACGACCGAACCGCGCTCCCGCTGTACGATCTCTTCGGAACGAAAGCCGATCTGCGCCCGTACGATGCAATCGCGCCGCGCGTCGACTTGCGCGCGATCAACTCCAAGGCAGCGTACGGCTCGGCCATCAGCGCCAAACTCGACTTCGCGCATCCCGACCTGGCCGACCCCGCGCAACTCAACGCGGTTCTCGCGCACAATCTGCAAGCGACACGTCGCTGATGCGCAAGATCGTTTCGGCCGGACTCGTCGCCGCAGCGCTTTCGGTCGCGCTGGTGGCCGCCGCCTTCGGTTTAGCCGCGCGCGTCGGGCCGCGCCGAATCGCGCACGGGCCTGCGGCCGCTCCCAATCAAACGCTGCGGGTGGATGCCGGCAGCCTCTCGGCATTCGTGCGCTCCGCCGACGCCTCGATTCACGTGGTAAATGCGCGCTCCGGTAAGACCCTCGCCATAGCCCATTTGGGAGATCGCATCACGAGCTTGAAATTCGGGCCGTACGGGCGCTATCTCTATGCGCGCGTGCGCGACGACCGGCACCTGCGCGAGATCGACACGCGCACGGGAAAGATTCTCGTCTTGGGCGAGCGATGAACGGCTGGGTAATCGCTGGCACGACGTTCCTGGCATCCGGGCTCGAGTTCGTCGAAGCGGCGACCATCGTGCTCGCGGTCGCCTACACCCAAGGCTGGCGCACGGCGCTCGCCGGAACCCTGTGGGCCGTGGGCGTACTCGCGGCCATCGTCGCCATCCTCGGCCCGGCGCTCGTGCGCTTCGTGCCGCTCGCGCTGCTCCAGCTGATTATCGGCTTGTTTTTGGTTCTTTTCGGCTACACGTGGTTGCGCAAAGCGATCTGGCGTTTCGCGGGACGCAAGGCGCTACACGACGAGGGGCAGATTTTCGAACGCGAAGTCGCCGAACTGCGCGCCCACGAAGCCGCGGCCGACGGGCAGCGCATCGGTTTTGCGACGGCTTTCAACGGCGTCCTGCTCGAAGGTTTGGAAGTAGCGGTCATAGTCGTCACGTTCGCGGCGGCAAACGCCGGAGCGATTCTCTGGGGCACGGCCGGGGCGCTGGCCGCGGGGGCGCTCGTAGTGCTTGCCGCGGTCGCGCTGCGCAAACCGTTTGCAAAGGTTCCCGAAAACCTCATGGGCTACGTCGTGGGAATCATGCTGCTTTCGTTCGGGACGTTTTGGAGCGGCGAAGGCCTCGGCCTGACCTGGTGGAGCGGCGAGGCGACGCTGCTGTGGATCGTCGCGCTCTACGTTATCGGCTCTCTAGCGCTCGTGGCGGTTCACCGCACCAAGGCCGCCGCATGAAAAGCGTCTACAAGTTCGTCGCCGGAAACTCGAGGACGACGCCGGCCGGCCTTGCGATCGCGGCGGTCGTCGCCTTCGCCTTACGGGATCGCCTGGGATGGTGGAGCGCGGTCGTCTACATCGCCGTATTGATCGTCACGTTAGCGGTTAGTACTTTCGAACGCATCCAATAGGGCTGCATCCACACGGTCGCCAACTGGTCGATACGTGCCCGTCGCGGCACGAGAAGTGGAGAGATTCGATGTCTGCTGCCGCTCAAACCCGCAGCGATGGGAATCGCTGGTGGATCGCAATCGCCGGCGTGATCGTCATGATCTGCCTCGGAACCGTCTACTCCTGGAGTTTGTTCGTGCGCCCGCTGATCGCCGCATATCAGTGGTCGAATCAAGAAACGTCGCTCGTTTTCGAACTGGCGATTTTTTTCTTGGGCGTCGGCGCGATCATCGGCGGCCGCTGGCAAGATCGGGTCGGTCCTCGCACCGTAACCATCGTCGGCGTCGTCCTGTGGGGAGCGGGCGTCTTGCTCGCGGGACTGCTCACGCCGGTCATGGGTAAAACGGCGATGTACGTCTTCTACGGCATCGTCGGCGGCCTCGGCTTGGGCTTCGGCTACATCACGCCGGTGGCCATGGTGACCAAATGGTTTCCCGACAAGCGAGGACTAGCAAGCGGCATGGTCGTCATGGGTTTCGGCCTGGGCGCGTTCGTTTACAACAACATCGTGACCCGCATACCGTCGTTTGCCGCGGCGGCGAAAGCTGCGACCGCGTACGCAACCGCGCGCGACGCGGCCATCAAGGCGGGTACGACGTTCGACGCTTCGCGATTTCTGCTGGCGCCAGACCACGTGCATGCGATCATGAGCGTCTTCATTTGGTCGGGTATCGTGTTTATCATCATCGCCGGGCTCTGCACGCTCGCACTGCGCAATCCGCCCGAAGGATATACCGTGCCCGGCGCGTTGGCGGCATCGGCCGCGAGCGCGTATAATTTCACGCCAAGCGAGACCTTGCGCACGCTTCCGTTCTATCTCTTGTGGCTGATACTGTTTCTCAACGTCACCGCCGGGATATTGGTCGTATCGAATGCCGTACCGATCTACAGCGATCTTACGGGCGCGACGGCCGCCGCAGCCGGTGCGATTTACGGCCTGCTTGCGGTGTTCAACGGACTGGGGCGGTTTTTCTGGGGCTTCGTCAGCGACAACATCGGCCGTAATTACACGTACGTGGCCATGTTTTTGATCCAAGTCGTGATTTTTTTCATCTTAGGCGGCTTGCACTCGTTTGCCGCGGTAGGCGTGTGCTTCGCGATCATTCTCCTGTGCTACGGCGGCGGCTTCGGCGTGATGCCGTCGTTCAACGCCGACTACTTCGGGACGCGCTTCTTGGGGCAGAATTACGGCATGATTCTGACCGCCTGGGGAGTCGGCGGAATCGTAGGCCCGTACATCGCGGCGGCCGTAAAAGATCGAACCGGATCGTTCACCGGGGCCCTGGTGCCGGTCGCGATCATGCTTATCGTCGCGGCAGTCATTCCGTTCCTCATTCGCAAACCGCAACGTACGGGAACGCCGGTAACGTCGGTTACGTGATTGACGGGGTATACGGGAAACGTGGACTCAAAAACGACCGTCGACCTGACTCGCATTCTTTCCAAGACCGCGGACGCACTGGGCGAGCGCGTCGGGATGTCGCCCAACGTTGCGTCGGAGCGAACGCGCGGCCTGCGCTCGCGCATCAAGCATGCGAGAGCGGTGCATAGCGTATGCCCGTATTGCGCCGTAGGCTGCGGCACGCTTGCTTACGTCGGCGACGACGGCACGCTGCTCGACGTAGAGGGTAACCCCGACAGTCCTATTTCGAACGGGCATCTCTGTCCCAAAGGCTCCGCGATTTTCGGGCTCACGGTCAATAGCGCGCGTTGGACGACCGTGAAGTACCGGGCTCCGTACTCCGACGCGTGGGAGGATCGGTCGATGGAATGGGCGATGGAACGCATCGCGCAGCGGATCAAACGCACGCGCGAGGAGACGTTCGTTCGCGAAAAGGACGGCAAGCGCGTCAACCATACCATCGGCATCGCCTCGCTCGGAGGCGCTACGTTCGGCGTCGAAGAGAATTATCTGCTGGGCAAATTGATGCACAGCCTGGGCGTCGTTTCCGTCGAGAACCAGGCTCGAATATGACATAGCTCGACGGTGCCTGGTCTAGGCACCTCATTGGGACGCGGCGGCGCTACGACGTTCTTACAAGATCTGCAGAATGCGGATTGCATCCTGATCGAAGGCAGCAATTTTGCCGAGGCTCACCCGGTCGGCTTTCGCTTCGTCATGAAAGCCAAGGAGCGCGGCGCGAAGATCATTCACGTCGACCCTCGCTACACGCGCACCTCGGCAGTCGCCGATCTGTACGTGCCGATCCGCAGCGGCAGCGACATCGTCTTTTTGGGCGGCATCATTAATTGGTTATTGGCCAACGAACGGTATTTCAAAGAGTACGTCGCCGCGTTTACCAATGCGTCGAGCATCCTGCGCGAGGACTTCAAGGACACCGAGGATCTCGACGGCATCTTTTCCGGTTACAGCGAACCCCAAGAAGCGGAAAGCGCGGCCAGTGCGCAAGCTCACGAGGGCGGCTCTCAAGCGCACGAACCGAGCAGCGAACCCCGTACGTACGACACGTCGTCGTGGCAGCTCGAAAAGGACGAAAACGGCGCGTTCAAGCGCGATCCGACGCTGACGCATCCGCGTTGCGTGCTCAGCTTGCTTCGCCGGCACTTCTCTCGCTATACGCCCGAAATGGTGGAGTCGGTCTGCGGTACGCCGCAAACCAAATTCCTGGAGGTTTGCGAATCGCTGGCCGCCAACAGCGGACGCGAAAAAACGACCGCATTTGCCTATGCGGTCGGCTGGACGCAACACACGGTCGGCGTTCAATATATCCGCACGGCCGCGATCTTGCAACTGTTGCTGGGAAACATCGGCCGTCCCGGCGGCGGAATCATGGCGTTGCGCGGGCACGCAAACATTCAGGGTGCTACGGACATCGCAACGCTGTACGATCTGTTGCCCGGGTATCTGCCGATGCCCTCGATCGTGCGCGACGAACAAACGCTCGACGCCTACTTGAAGACGAACACCAAACCGACGGGCTGGTGGGCGAACACGCCGAAATACGTCGTTTCCATTCTCAAAGCGTTTTACGGCGAGCACGCAACTGCGGCCAACGACTATTGTTTCGACTATCTGCCGCAACTCACCGGCGATCATTCGATGTTGCCCACGACGTTCGCCATGAAGGACGGCGACGTCAAAGGCTACGTGGTCGTCGGTCAAAATCCGGCCACGTCGGGGCAAAACGCCGAACTCGTCCGCACCGCGATGGAACGGCTCGACTGGTTCGTCAACGTCGACTTCTACGAAAACGAGACGTCGTCGTTCTGGAAGCGCGAAGGCGCGGATCCTTCCAAAATAGCCACCGAGTGTTTCTTCATCCCCTCCGGAACGATTCTCGAAAAAGAAGGCACGATGGTCAACACCAATCGCATGCTGCAATGGCACGATAAAGCAATCGAGCCCATCGGCGAATCGGTGACCGACGCGTGGTTCTTTTACAATCTCGGAAAGCGCCTCAAGGCGCTCTATGCCGATTCGACCGATCCGAAGGACCGTCCGATCGCGCACATGACGTGGGATTACGAACACGACGACCCGCACGAGCGGCGCAAAGGCGAGCCGTCGGTCGTCAAAGTTCTCAAAGAGGTCAACGGATTCAGTACGGTGACCGGCGAGCAGATCGCATCGTTTACCGATCTCAAAGACGACGGGAGCACCGCTTCGGGCGGCTGGATATACACCGGGGTTTATCCCGACGCGCACACCAACAAAGCGCGCAATCGTAAAGGCGACGATTGGACGTCGCTCGAGTGGGGTTTTTCGTGGCCCGCAAATCGCCGTCTTCTCTACAACCGCGCCTCTGCGGATCCCGAGGGCAGACCGTGGAGCGAACGCAAAAAATACGTGTGGTGGGACGAGGCCAAGGGTGAATGGACCGGCGTCGACGTGCCGGATTTCCCGAAAACGAAAGCGCCGAACACGCCGGCGCAGCCGGGGGCCGGCGGCATGGACGCACACTCGGGCGCCGATCCGTTCATCATGCAGTTAGACGGCCGCGGCCAACTGTTCGTGGCATCCGGTCTCAAGGACGGGCCGCTGCCCGTGCATTACGAGCCGCTCGCTTCCGTCGTCGAAAACCAACTCTACGCTCAGCAAAACAATCCGTTGTTGCGCGAGTGGAGGCGGCGCGACAATGCCTACAACGGCGCGATCGACGCGGCATACCCGTACGTTCTCACCACCTATCGCATCACCGAGATGTCCGGCGTTTATACGCGCTACGTTCCGTGGCTGGCCGAGTTGCAGCCCGAGGCATTTTGCGAGATCGACCCGGAACTCGCGGTGACGCTCGGGATTCGTAACGGCGGTTGGGTGACCATCGCAACGGCGCTCGGCGAGATCGAAGCGCGGGCGCTCGTGAGCGGACGCATGAAGCCGTTGCGCATCGGTCCGGGAAAAGGCAAGCGCATACATCAGATCGGCTTACCATACAATTTCGGCAACTTCGGCTTCACCAGCGGCGATACGTCGGGCGATCTGATCGCACTCTCGATGGATCCGAACGTTTCGATCCACGAATCGAAGTCGCTAACGTGCAATATCCGGCCCGGTCGCCGGGCGGCCCGTCGCCGCGGCATCGTCGACGAGGCCGTACCGCAATCGCAGCGCTCGCCGGAAGGGCAAGCGAAAATTCATGGGAAGGACGCGGCACCGCATGCCTAACGGATTTTTTACCGACACGACGCTGTGCATCGGCTGCAAAGCCTGCGAAGTGGCCTGCAAACAGTGGAACGAACTGCCCTCCGACGGTTTTGAGTTTTCGGGTAACTCATACGACAATACGCTGCAACTCTCGGGTACGACCTGGCGCCACGTCTCGTTCGTCGAGCAAATGGAAGTCGACCGCGAGGGAAGTCTCACCGACCGCTGGCTCATGATGAGCGACGTTTGCAAACATTGCACGCACGCCGGCTGCATGGACGCGTGTCCGACCGGGGCGATCGTCCGCAACGAATTCGGGAACGTCTACATTCAACCCGACGTCTGCAACGGCTGCGGGTATTGCGTCGTTTCGTGCCCGTTCGGCGTCGTCGATTTGATCGGCAAAGGCGCCGGGCACGACGACTACAACGTCGCGAATCTCAACGGCGATCGCAAGGATCGCCAAGAAACGGCTCTTCAGGCGACCGGCGGCGTCGCGGGAAAGTGCACGCTGTGCTACGATCGGCAGCGCGACGGATTCGAGCCGGCCTGCGCGAAGGCATGTCCGACCGAATCGATTCAATTCGGCGACGTCGCCGAGCTGCAAGAACGCGCCAAAAAGCGCGTGGAAACGCTGCAAGAGCGGGGCGTGGATTCATATCTCTACGGCGTCGATTCGAAGGATTCCGTCGGCGACCTCAACGCGTTCTTTTTATTGACCGAGCGCCCGGAGGCGTACAATCTGCCCCCCAAACCGGTATTGCCGGCCACGCACCAGCCGGCGGGATACGCAAGCGCCGCGCTCGCAGCCGTTGCATTGACCGTTGCCGGCGCCGCAATCTTTGCGAGGGCGCGATGACGCAACTCAGCCGTCCCTCGCTGCCGGACGACGCATTTGCCGGCGCCGCGACCGGCGACGGTGAGTTGCAGCGCACGGTCTCCTATTTCGGCCAGCCTTTGCTCAAGAAGCCGCACTGGGAGTGGAACGTCGTTACGTACCTCTTTCTCGGCGGCATCATGGGCGGCAGCGGCATTCTGGCGGCACTTGCCGACCGTAGCGGAAATCCGAACGATCGTAAGCTGGCACGCAACGCGAAATATGCGTCGCTCGTGTTGGCGGCTGCGAGCCCGGCAATTCTGATCACGCATTTAGGGCGCCCCGAACGCTTCTTGAACATGCTGCGCATCGTTAAATTTAAATCGCCGATGTCGATGGGCGTCTGGGGTCTTACCGCATTTGCGGGGGTAGCCTTTCTCAATGCCGCAGCCGAGTTCTTCGGCATCCGCACCCGCATTTTTAACGCGCCGCAAGCGTTGCTCGGCGCGTTCGTGGCGGGGTATACGGGCGTGTTGCTCAGCGCGACGGCGATCCCGCTGTGGGCCAAGGGCAAGTATCATATTCCCGCCATGTGCGTATGTTCGGGCGTTGCCGGCGCGTGCGCGTTCAACGCACTTCTGCTCGCGCGCGGCCACGAATCCGACACGCTCAATCGCCTGGAACGATTGGAACTCCTCGCGGGCGCGGCCGAAGCCGCGATCGTGCTCGATTTCGCACGTCACGCCGGCGACTACGGCAAGCCGATGTACGAGGGCGCGCGCGGTGCGAAGTTCCGCGGTTTCTCGTTGCTGGCCGGTATAGCCGCCCCCGCGGCGCTCAACGTAGCCGCCCTCTTCACCAAACCGAACCCCGAGCGCAAGCACAGCGCCGGCAAGACCGTGCTTGCCGCCGCGCTCACGCTGCTGGGCGGATACGTGTTGCGCGAAACGTTGATCGAAGCCGGCAAGGCGTCCGCCGACGACCCGTCGGTCGCATTTCGCCAGCCGGAGTAGGACCACGGCCTTCGAGACGCCGCGGCCGGGATTGACGACGCCGGTGCGGATCCTGCGCTTCGAGGCCGGAGAAGCGCGCGAAGCGCTCGACGAACTCGCGACCGAGGAGCCGCTCGAAATTCGCCTGCGCGCCGGAGGGCGCACGGTCACCGTTGCGGTCACGATGCGCACGCCCGGCCACGACTTCGAACTCGCTGCCGGGTTTCTCTATAGCGAAGGGGTCGTCGGGTCGCGCGACGAGATGCGCGGTATTTCGTACTGCATCGATCCCGCGGTCGACGCGCTCCAACGCTACAACATCGTCAACGTCGACCTTTTTGGAGATGCGCCGCCGGCTCTCGAGCGCCTCGAGCGGCATTTCACCATCAACAGCTCGTGCGGAGTGTGCGGTAAGGCCAGCATCGAGTCGCTGCAAACTCGCGCGGAACCCCTTAGCGCGGACGAACGCTTACGCGTGCCGATGACCACGATCGGCGCGCTGCCCGAGCGTATGCGCGCAGCACAGCGAATCTTTTCTTCAACCGGCGGACTGCACGCGTCGGCGCTATTCGACGAACGGGGCGAGTTGCTCGTCCTGCGCGAGGACGTGGGACGTCATAACGCACTCGACAAGATCGCCGGCCACTGCTTGCTCGAAGGGCTTCTCCCCTTGCACCGGCGCATCGTTTTTGTTAGCGGACGCGCGAGTTACGAACTGGTGCAAAAGTGCGTCGTCGCGCGCATCCCGATTCTGTGCGCCGTTTCGGCTCCGAGCAGCCTCGCGGTCGACCTAGCGAAGGAATTCGGCGTCACGCTCTGCGGATTCGTCCGCGGTACTCGCGCAAACGTCTACAGCTTCCCCGAACGTATTTCGTCGTAAAACGAGCGTAGTGCGGCATCGAACGCCTGCGGCTCGTCCGCGTTGCTAACGTGTCCCGCGCCGTGCAGTACCTCTAAGCGCGCGCCCGGAATGCCTGCGACGATCTCCCGTGAGAGCGCCGGCGGCGCGACCCGGTCGTGTTCTCCGACGAGCACGAGCGACGGAACCGATATGTCTTTGAGGATCGGGCGATAATCGCCGGTCCACGTTGCCTCCGTCGATGCCAGATACGACTCCACCGACTTGCATGCCATTTGCGCGACCGTCTCCGCGGTTCGATGCGGCGGCAAGCCGAGCTTAGACGCGCGTTCGCGCGCGAACGCCGTCATGTCGCCGGAGGCAAGTACGGCGTCGCGGACACCCGCGGCGTACTGCCGGGCGTCCGGGTACGCTGCGAAACTGCCGACGAACGCGAAGGAGCGCACGCGCTCGGGGAAGCGCTTCCACAACTCGAAACCGACGACGCCGCCCAAACTGCAGCCTACGAAGTGGAAGCGGCGGACGCGCGCGGCGTCGACGATCGCGAGCACGTCTTTGACGAAGCCGTTGCGCGTGATGAGTTCGGGCATCGGCTCGGGACGCGCCACGCCGTTGCCGCGCAGTTCGATTGCGAAGGTGCGATAGGCGTCGCCAAAATGGCGCAGTTGCCGGTCCCAAATTGCGGCCGTCGATCCAACGCCGTGCACGAACACGATCGCATCCTCCCCATCGCCCGCGGTGCGAGCGCCCGCGAGCACTCCGTCGGAGGCTTGCGCCCACATCGTATGGATCATGCGACGCGTCCCCGCTTACGTCCGACGAATGCCCGCACGTCGTCGAGCGAACGCGCATTGAGTACGTCTTCTTTGCGTAGGCCCGCACGCCGCGCTTGACTGACGGCGAGTCCGATGTTGGCGAGTTGCGCCGCGTCGTGCGCGTCGCTATCGACCGTAAAGGTCACGCCGAACTCGCTCGCGCGCCGGGCGAGCGACGACGGAAGATCCAGCCGCAATTCTTGGCCGTCGATCTCCAGGGCGGTACCGGTTCGTGCGGCGGCTGCGAATACCGCGTCGTAATCGAATTCATAACCGGCAAAACGCTCGATCATTCGTCCGGTGGGATGTCCGATGATATTGACGTACGGATTTTCACACGCCCGGACGATGCGCTGCGTCATCTCGTCTCGCGATTGGTTGAACGCGGTGTGCACGCTCGCGACGACGATATCCAATTCCGCAAGTTCCTCGTCCGTGAAATCGAGCGATCCGTCGGGCAGAATGTCGACTTCGCTGCTGCACAGCGTTTGCACGCCGTACCGGTTTCCCATCTCGCGAACCAGCGCTCTCTGCGCGCGCAACTCGTCGGCGCTCAGCCCGTAGGCCGCACCGCGCCCGTGCGAATGATCGGAAATCGAATGATATTCGTATCCGCGCGCGGCGCTGGCTGCGATCATCTCCTCCAGGCAATCGCGCCCGTCGCTCCACGTGCAATGCATGTGGAAATCGCCGCGCACGTCGGCCAGCTCCAGCAGGTGCGGAACGTTTCCCGCCAGTGCAAGTTCGATTTCACCGATTCCGCTACGAAGCTCGGGTGGAATGTATTGCATCCCGAGCGCCGCGTAGACGCCGGCCTCGTCCGTGCAGGTGACGACGTCGCCGGTCGCGAGGTCGAGAATGCCGTTTTCGCTCACGCGCAACCCTCTACGCACGGCGTATTCGCGCAGCTGGATGTTGTGCTCGCGGCTTCCGGTAAAATGCTGCAAGAGATTGCCGTAGACGGCGTCGGGCAACACGCGAAGATCGATTTGCAAGCCGCCTTCGAGCCAAATGCTGGCCTTGGTGGGCCCTTCAGCGAGAACTGCGTGGGCGCGCTCCCACCGCACGAAATGCTCGATAACGCCGGCGGCCTGCGAACTCGTGCAAACGATATCCACGTCGCCCACGGTAACCTCCGCGCGCCGCAGACTCCCTCCGTACGCCAGCCGCTCGACGGCGGGGCCTTCGTGCAGATATGCAACCACCTGCGCGGCAATACGCAGCGCGGCGGCTAGCGGCGTGCGGTGTTGCCGTCCTTTATACGCAAGAATTCCCCGTTTGATATTTTCGAGCGTTTTCGGCCCCATGCGCGGCGCGCCGTCGAGCGTGTGTTCGTCGATAGCCCGCTCGAGATCGGCGAGCGAGCCGATACCGTAGGTTTCCCACAGCATCGCCGCGGTTTTGATTCCGATCCCCGAGACGTCGAGCACCTCGAAGATCGTCTGCGGAAATCGTCGTTGCAATTCCTCGAGTTGCGCGGCCGTTCCGGTCCGGACGATCTCTTCGATGGTCGCCGCCAGCGATTTGCCGACTCCGGGTAAGGAGGTGAGTTCGCCGGCAGCGAGCAGTTCGCCGACCGGCCGGGCGTTTTCGACGGTCGCCGCGGCTCGCTCGTAGGCCATGAACTTGTAGAAGGCTTCGCCCGCCAGCTCCATGAGCTTTCGAATGCGTAACAGCGATCGAGCCACGTCCGCGTTGGAGGTCACGCCGCATATTTCGACGGGCGGCGACCCTTCCCGGCATGGACGGGCGTCGCGTATGCGATAGTAAGGCTGGTGTCCAAAACGAGGCTGCGGCCGGAAATCTTCAATCTGCCGGTCGAGAAGATGCGCGAAGGGTATTATTCCGACACCTATTTCAATCGCGCTCGCCAGATACTCGAGCGCGACGGACACTGCCCCGTCGTTCGCATGCAAGTCTTCGCGCGCCACGACGCGGTCTTATGCGGCATCGACGAAGCAATCGCGATCTTGCGGCTGTGCGCGGGCGGGCGCAGCGAAGACGGTGATTGGCAACCGGGTTGGGACCGGCTCGGGATCAAGGCCCTGTATGACGGCGACGCAATCTCTGCGTACGAGACCGTCCTCACCATTGAGGGTGATTATACGCTCTTCGCGCATCTCGAGACGCCGTATCTGGGCGCGCTCGCGCGGCGTACCCGCATCGCGACGAACGCGCGCGAAATCGTGCAGGCGGCCGCCGGAAAGCAGGTGCTGTTCTTTCCCGCACGGTTCGACCATCATCTCGTGCAGACGGGGGACGGCTATGCGGCCTACATTTCCGGCGCGCTCGGCGTCTCGACCGACGCGAATGCGGAATGGTGGGGCGCGCGCGGTATGGGGACGGTTCCTCACGCGCTCATCGCGGCGTATGACGGCGACACGGTGCTCGCGACCGAGAAGTTCGCACAATTCGTCGACCCCGCGGTCAACGTCATCTCGTTGGTCGATTTCGACAACGACTGCGTGGGCACGAGCCTGGCCGTCGCGCGAGCGCTTGGCAAACGACTGTGGGGCGTGCGGCTCGACACCTCGGGCACGCTGGTCGACAAGTCGATCTGGAACGCGATGGGCACGTTCAAGCCCACCGGCGTCGTTCCGCAACTGGTCTGGAACGTGCGCCGCGCGCTCGACGCCGAGGGTTTCGGCCACGTGCGCATCGTGGTAAGCGGAGGATTCGATCCTGAACGCATACGCGAATTCGAACGTGCGGGAGTTCCCGCGGATGCCTACGCCGTCGGCAGTGCGTTTTTCGCCGGCTCCGGCAGTTTCGATTTTACTGCCGATATCGTCGCGATCCACCGCGACGGCCGGTGGCACGAATGCCATAAGGTCGGCCGCCCCGAACGCGTGAATTCGCGACTCGAACTCGTGGCGGCGGGCCAACCGTGACGCTGTTGGAGATGCGCGACGCCGCCTTCGTACGCGGCAACGAAACGATCGTTTCGCCGCTAACGTGCTCGCTCGCGCCCGGCGAACGCAGCGCGTTGCGATTCGAAAGCACGCGCGAAGCCGCGACCGTCGCTTTGATGGCGGCCGGAATCGTGAAAGCCAGCAGCGGTCGCATCTTCATCGGCGAATTCGATCCGCGCATTCAACCGGTGCAAGCCAAGCGAATCGTCGGCTACGTGCCGCACGAAGCCGTCCCTCACGAATTTGCGACGTTTTTTGGATACATCGAATATCGTTCCGCGCTCTGGGGATTGCAGCGCGAACGCAGCATTGCCGACGCCGCCGCACTCTTAGAGACGCTGCGCGACGTTCACGAGGCTTTCGCCTATCCACTCATCGGTGCGCTGATCGCACGGCCCGCCCTGCTCGTTCTGGATCGCCCCCAAGCCGCGTACGCGCCGCAAATTTTAACCGTTGCCGGCGACTGCGCGGTATTTTCGACGCACGTTTCGCAGCGCGAGGCGACGTCGTTCGCGCGAAGCCGTGCGCCGGATCGCGCGCAAGCGTGAGACCCGGCGCGGCTATCGCCGCCGTAATCGTAACGCGCTTGCGCAAAGAGGCTCGCCTGATTGCCTATGTTTGCGCGGCTTCGGCAATCGTGGCGTACCTGCAGCCGCACGCGATTCTCTCGGTCGTGCACGACCCGTTCGCGGCCGATACCGCTACGCGCGCCACGTGGCTAGCCGGCCTTACGTTCTTCGGCACGCTTTGCGGAATCGTAGCCGCGATCGCGCAACGCGGCGGCGCGCGTCTGCGCGAACTCGAACTGTGCGAGCAGAGCGCGCCCTTGTACGGCCGTCAACTTGCGCGCGCGACGGCCACCGTGCCCTGCATCATCGTGACGATTTCGTCATTCGTGTATTGGTTCGTGCAGTTCGTAACCGGGATGGCCGCGCCGCCGGCGTTCTTCCTGCTCGCGCTCGCAGCCGTCAATGCGAGCACGCTCGTGGCGTGCTCCGCGACTGTTAGGCGCGGCCCCTCGCGCTATTTATACGTCGCGCTCGCATGGCTGACGGCGATGGTATCGTACGCTCTCGCGATATACCTCGACCGTCTTCGACCTCCGCCGCGCGGAGTGGACCATTACTCCGACGCGTTGGGCGTCGCTACGGAGTTGAGCTTCTGTCTGGTCGTTGGTTTCATCGCCGTGCGTCAGTATGGCGAATCGCTCGCACGCTACGACCCCGTGCCCGAATAGCGGCGAGCGCACGACCTTCTACACTGGGGTCGTTGCAGCGATCGCCGCCAATTTCTCCAAAATCGCGCGGTTGAATTGCGAGAGATCGTCGGGCGTGCGCGAGGTGACCCAATTGCTGTCTTGCACGACGGCTTGATCGCGGTAGAGCCCTCCCGCATTGCGAATGTCGTCGGCGATCGAATGCACCCCGGTGAGCTGGCGCCCGCGGACGATTTGCGACGAAATCAGGACCTGCGGACCGTGACAAATCGCGAACATCGGTTTTTTCGCCGCGTCGAATTCGCGCACGAACCGCTGCACGTCCTTATCCATGCGAATGTGATCGGGAGACGAGCCGCCCGGAATGAGCAACGCGTCAAAGTCCTCGGCGGTGCAGTCCGCTACCAACTCTTCGGCCTTCAGACTCGTGCCTTCGTCGAGCCCGCGCTTGCCGCGAATTTTTTGACGAGAGCGCTCGTCGATGCCGACGATGGTTACGATAGCGCCGGCTTCCTCGAGCGCGCGCCGTGGTTCGATGAGTTCCGATTCTTCAAATCCATCGCCGATGAGGGCGGCGATGCGCTTACCTTCCACTAATTGCATCCGGCTCGATTCTCTTAGCCGCCCCCGCGCTCCCGGTCACAGCGTTCCTCCGGTCTCTTGGACCGCCGTGCGGAGCAGATAGGCGAGTTCAAGCTCGGTCTTTCCGAGGGCATCCAGAAGCGGGTCGTCGCCGAGCGCCTTGATGGTCGGATTTCGCCGCGTCATGTCGTTCTCGGGTACTTGATGACGCGGATTGATCTCACGCATGTAGATGCGTGCGTCGTACCGCAGCTGGCCCTCGGGTAAGAAATACAGCGGGTCGAGGCCGAACGCATAGGTCTCGAGCGATAGCATGCCCGTTCGCTGCATGAACTCGATGGGTTTGGTGCGCAGTGCGTGAATCAGTCGCGCCAGAGCGCTGATGCCCAGGCGCCTGCGTCCGGCGACGACTTCCTCGAATTGACCGGTGCTCAGATCGATCGCCTGGGCAATCTTGGCGTCGTCGATCTCGCGCTCGATCGCGAAGGCGCGCAACCCGGCGCCGAAGACGGGGCCACCCGCCGTACCTTGCGCTCCGTCCCAGACGGGTTGATGAGTGTTCATGAACCGTGCGGTTCCGTGCTCACGTAGATCGCACCGTTTTCGCGGCGGACCTCGTAGCGCTCGATGGTGGCAAACTCTCCTAGCGTCATCTTTCCCGTACGCACGTCAAAGCACCAGGCGTGCCAGGGGCAGGTTACGAGCGGCCCGTCGAGCCAGCCGTCGACGATGGGCGCACCCTGGTGGGGGCAGCTGTTTTCCAAAGCGTAAAACTCTCCGGCCACGTTGAAAAGTGCGATCTCGCGGCCTGCAACGGGATACGCGCGCGAACTCCCGGGCGGGATGCGCTCCGCGTGTGGAAGGCGCACGAACGCCGGCCGGGCCTCGATCTCAGACTCACTCATGCCGAGATTGCGTGGTACGCGATTTAGCCGAAGAGTCCGGCTACGAGGCCACCGTCGACGGAGATAGTTTGGCCGGTAACGTACGCCGCCGGCTTGCCGCATAGGAAGGCGACCATCGGCGCGAACTCGTCGGGTTGCGCGACGCGCCCGGCCGGGACTTCTTTACCCGCCGCATCGAGTTTGGCATCGTCGCCGCCGTAGAGCGAACGCAGGCGATCGGTTTCGATGCGCCCGGTCGCAATCGCGTTGACGGTGACACCGTCGCGCGCGATTTCGTTCGACAGTGTTTTAAGCGCGGAGACGAGCGCGGTTCGAAACACATTCGACAACACGAGCGTGCCGATGGGCTGCTTCACCGAGCTCGACGTCAGGGCGACGATTCGCCCCCAGCCGGCGGCGCGCATGCCCGGTACGACCAGCGCAATCAAACGCAACATGCTTCGCAACACGTCACGGTATCCGTCGTCCCACTGCGCGATCGCCGTTTGCGTAAACGTTCCGGCCTTGGGACCGCCGCCGTTGGCGACCAGAATATCGACCTCGCCGTAAGCGCTGCGAACGTCGCGCACGAGCCGCTCAATGGACGAATCGTCACGCAGGTCGACGACGAACGCGCGTGCGTCGCCGGCACCGGCCGCGCGCGCGGCGGCGGCAACGTCTTCGAGTTCGCTTTCCCGGCGTGCCGCGACGGCCAGTCGGACACCCTCCCGGGCCAACGCGAGCGCGCACGCTTTACCGAGCCCCGAACTCGCTCCGGTGACGAGCGCGACCTTGTTTCGTATTCCCAGTTCCATAACGGCGTTGACTGCTTGCAAGGCAAGCCCGGTTGCGCCGGGAATGGGAGCGGCGATGAGCGAGCAGCCAAGTCCGAGTCAACGCATCGTCGAGCGGCGCACCGAAATCATCTTTCCAACCGATGCGAACCATTACGGAACGCTTTTCGGCGGAAAGGCGCTCGCAATGATGGACATCGTGGCGTCGATCGCCGCGCTGCGCGCAGGACGCAAACCGGTCGTAACGGCGTCGATCGATCGCACCGACTTCCGCGCACCGGTGCACGTCGGCGAGTTTGCCGAGACGATCGGCACCGTGGTACGCGTCGGGCGCACGTCGATCACCGTCGAAGTCGAGTTGTGGGCGGAGAATCCGGTAACCGGCGACCGGCGGCTCTCGACGGTGGGACGCTTCGTAATGGTCGCCGTCGGCCCCGACGGCAAACCCACCCCAATCTCCGACGACGCCTAACCGTTACGTGCAGTTTTAGAGTTTTGTCGGCTCCGGTACGGGTCGTTTTTCGTCGAGATCTAAGAGATCGAACCAAGTGACGATATCGCTGCGGCCCGGGGCGATCTGGTCGCGGAGTTTTACGAAATAATCGTAGCTGTGATCGCCGGGGACGGGATGCCAATGCAGGCGATCGTTGTTGAACTGCTCGATTTGTTGCGGCGTTTTGTTTTTCAAATACGTCGTTTGAACCCAATCGGCAATCTTGTCGTCGCTGCCGAGCTCGCGGACTTTTTGAGCGAACTCTTGGCCGTTGGTTCCGAGAAACTCGAAGAGCGGCTTATCGTGCGGGCAGTCGTAATCGTATTCGCCGAGCGTACCCTCGTTGTACGCCTTGGCTTTGTCGATCGCGCGCTTGAGGGACACCAATCCCAGCAGTTCGTCTTTTGCGCTGCGCGGGGCCGAAGTCGTTAAATCCATGCTTCCATAACAGTTCGGGCATTGCCCAGGTTTCCGAGACTTTGGCCTTCGCGGAGCGCTTGCGGTCGGGCGGCCGAGTCTGCTATGATGCCCCGGTCGCCGGAGCGGACTTACGGCCTGCATCCGAGCGAGCCCATCCTTGAATGAGGAGTTCTTCGTCCATGCCCCTGAATAAAGATCAGAAGTCCGAAATCGCCGCCAAATTCGGCCGCTCGTCCGGCGATACCGGTTCGGCGGACGTCCAGGTTGCCGTCCTTACCGCGTCAATCAATCTGTTGACCGAGCACCTGAAGATTCACAAAAAAGATCATCACAGCCGCCGCGGCCTGCTCCTGCAGGTCGGCCAGCGCCGCCGTTTATTGAATTATCTGCAAAAGAAAGACCTTGAGCGTTACCGCAAGCTCATTTCGGACCTCGGTCTGCGTCGTTAGGCGCCGGCCTACTTGCGGGCGATCGCCCGGCGCACCGCGTCTTTGATCGCATCGGTACCCATGCCGTAGAACTCGATCAATTCGTGGGGATCGCCCGATTGCCCGAATTGATCGTGCACGCCGACGAACTCGATCGGAACCGGATGATTCGCCGCGAGAATCTCGGCGACGCGCGAACCCATCCCGGCGTGCACTTGATGCTCTTCGACCGTAACCACCGCACCGCAGCGTTTTGCTGCGGCGATCACGGCGGGCTCATCCATCGGCTTGATCGTGTGGTTGTTCACGACCATGCAATCGATGCCGTCTTCTTTGGCTAGTTCTTGCGCCGCAGACAACGCGTTGTAGACGAGAATCCCACACGCGACGATCGCGACCCCGCTTCCTTCGCGGAACGTCTGCGCCGTGCCGATTTCGAAAGGCGTGTCGGCGGTCGTCACGACCGGAGACTTGTCGCGCGCGAAGCGCAGGTATGCCGGCCCCCATTTTTCTGAAAGCGCGATGGTCGCCTTCTTCGTTTGCGCCGAGTCGCACGGCACGACCACCATCATGTGCGGAATCACGCGCATGATCGCGATGTCCTCGATCGCCTGATGCGTGGCGCCGTCGGGACCGACGGAGACGCCCGCGTGCGCGCCCGCGATCTTCACGTTGGTTTCGTTAAGCGCCATCGTCGTGCGCACTTGCTCCCAAGATCGGCCGGGGTTGAACATCGCGTATGACGCGATCCATGGAATCTTGCCGGCGGCAGCGAGACCGGCGGCCATCGCGACGAGCATCTGTTCGGCTACGCCGATCTCCATGTACTGCGCGGGGCACGCTTTTTTGAAACCTTCCATGCGCGTCGACTCGGCCAGATCGGCACAGATGCCGACGACGTTCGCATCCTTTTTGCCCGCCTCGATGAGACCTTCGCCGAATCCGTTGCGCGTTGGTACTTCTTTGATCGCGCCGGCATCCGTGTAGTCGACCAGATGCATCGACTCGACGCCGTCCATTACGTTGCTGCTAGCCATGGTGTGCAAGAATCCTTTCGCGCTCGGCATTCAACTCGCGCAGCGCTTCGTCGGCTTGATCTTTGTTCGGCGGCTTGCCGTGCCAGGTGTAATCGCCCTCCATGAACGCAACGCCGCACCCCGGTATCGTGTTGGCGATAATCACGCTGGGTTTGCCTTTGACGGCCTTGGCTTTGTCGACCGTCTCGATAAACGCGACGATGTCGTTTCCGTCGCATTCGAAGACTTCCCAATTGAAGCTGCGATATTTATCCCCGAGCGGCTCGAGCGGCATGACGTCTTCGGTGCTACCGTCGATTTGGATGAAGTTTCGGTCGACGATGCACGTTAGGTTGTCGAGATCGAACTTGGCAGCGGTCATGGTCGCTTCCCAATGCAGCCCGCATTGGTGCTCCGCGTCGGACGTCACGACGTATACGCGCCAGTCTTTCTTGTCGAGTTTCGCCGCCTGCGCCATGCCGACGCCTTGCGCGAGACCTTCGCCGAGCGGACCCGACGTGGTCTCGAGCGCAGGCAGCCGGATGCGTTCGGGATGTCCTTGCAGGCGCGTTCCAAACTTGCGCAACGTCAATAGCTCTTCTTTCGGGAAATAGCCCGCTTCGGCCATCGCACTGTAGCGCACCGGCGCGATGTGGCCGCACGAAAGCAAGAGCCGGTCGCGGTCTTCCCACATCGGATTCTTCGGATCGTTCCGCAGAACGTGAAAGTACATCGCGGTAAAGACGTCGGCCATGTCGAGCGGACCGGCAGAGTGTCCCGAACCGGCCGCGAGGAGCGCGCGGATTATCCCTTGGCGCACGGAATTGGCGTGTTCCTTGAGTTCGGTCACACGCGCAGCGGAGAGAGATTGCATGCGCTCGATATACCCGCCACGCCGGGTCTAGCCCTCGGAGGAAGCCCTCTCGCGGCCGAATTTTGCGATTTCGCGCGGCAAATCCAGCGGCCGGGTGGTCGCCGAGCGCTCCCATTGCCCCCATTGCTCGCGCGGGACCGCCCACATGACCTCGAACTCATTGCCGTCGGGGTCGGTGCCGTAGATCGACTTCGTCGCGCCGTGATCGCTCGCGCCCGTAAGCGCGGCGCGCTCGCGCAAGGCGCTTTGTACGGCGGCCAAGTCTTCGATGTTTTCGGTTTGCCAGGCTAAATGATACAGCCCGACCGATCCTTGCGGCGGATTCGGAGCTTGCATGCCGACGCGGGCCAGCCCCAAGTCGTGATGATTCTCAGAACCGGCAGCGCGCATGAACGCCATCGACTCGCCCATGCGCGAAATTTCTTCAAACCCCAGCACGTCTCGATAAAAGGCGGCCGACCGGTCGAGGTCGCGGACGAATAGCACCGCGTGGTTCAAACGTTTGATCCGTATCATATCAGTAGCCTTCCGCGAGTCCCGCGGGATGACGACGGTCGGTTCCGCCGTATCGAATGCCGGTCTTCGGATCGATCAGGACGGCTTGCGCCGAACCCCATGCGGGGATTTCTTCAAACGAATAGCCCATGGCTTTGAGCGAGGACCTTGCGGCCGCGGAGAGCGCGCCGGGTTCGTATTGGACGCGATCGGGCAACCATTGCATGTGAATGCGCGGTGCGTTGACGGCGTCTTGCACGTTCATGCCGTAGTCGATGACGTTCTGCAACGTCGAGAGTGTGATGGTGATGATGCGCGCACCGCCGGGACTGCCGGTCACCATGAACAACGCGCCGTTTCGCGTTACGATCGTCGGCGCCATGGATGAAAGCGGACGTTTACCGCCGCGGATGTCGTTGCGCTCGCCCTGCACGAGCCCGAACATATTCGGGACACCCGGTTTGCTGGTGAAATCGTCCATTT
Source organism: Vulcanimicrobiaceae bacterium (assembly GCA_036559125.1). GTDB lineage: Bacteria > Vulcanimicrobiota > Vulcanimicrobiia > Vulcanimicrobiales > Vulcanimicrobiaceae > JALYTZ01. The sequence continues at coordinate 65,530 of DATBTT010000031.1, read as the reverse complement.
CGTCGTTGAGGAAAAACCCGGTGGAACCGGCGATGACGCCGGCGCCGAACGCGTCGTTGATCGTGTAGGTGACCGCGGCCGCGTTACCGTCCTTGTCGACGATTGAAAAGTGCGTGGTCTCGTTGTTTTCGTGACTGGCCCGGCCCAAGCCCGGATGCACGTCGACCGACGGCGTCGCCTTGTCGGCTGCGATGGAGGCACGCAACTGTGCGGCGTAACCGGGCGCGAGCAAACGCGCGATCGGATTCTTGACGAACGCGGGATCGCCGAGATAGGTGTTGCGATCGGCGTATGCGCGGCGCTCGGCTTCGATCACGTCGTGCGCGCCCTCGACGGAATGCCAGCCCCATCGTCCGAGCGGATATGCTGAGACGACGTCGAGTATTTCGCACAGCGTCGTTCCGCCCGAACTCGGCGGCGGTGCCGACATAACGTCGTACCCGCGATACGTGCAATGCACGGGCTTTTGCTCGTCGACGGTGTATCGCGCAAAATCGTCGAGCGAAAGAATGCCGTGGTGAACCTCGCTTGACGCGACGACGGCCTTGGCGATCGGACCGCGATAAAACGCATCCGTACCGCCGCGCGCAATCGCCCGCAGCGTCCGGGCGAGTTGCGCTTGCACGAGCGTTTGCCCGGCCTGCGGGGTCGCGCCGTCCTTCATGAAGATTGCGCGTACGTTGGGTTCGAGCCCGGACGAACCCGGATCGCGATAGCCTTCGGAGGGTAGCCCGCGATACGTCGCCGCATCCCCGGCTTCGATGCGATACCCGCGCGCGGCGAGGGCGATCGCCGGCGCCATCAATGCCGCGCGCGACATGGTTGCGAAGTCGGTACGGGCGCGTTCCATGCCCATGACGGTGCCGGGAACGCCGATCGCCAGATAGCCTTTGGTGCTCAAGCCTTTGACGACGTTCCCGCGCGCATCTTGATACAACGCGGGTCTCGCACGCTGCGGCGCTTTTTCGCGAAAGTCGATGAAGCGTTCGCGCCCGTCGTGCATCCGCACGAGCATGAAGCCACCGCCGCCGATGTTGCCGCAGCACGGATCGACGACTGCAAGCGCGTACGCCACCGCAATGGCGGCATCGACGGCGTTGCCGCCGCGCTTGAGGACGTCGACCCCGATCTGGGTCGCGTAGTGCTGCTCGGTCGCGACCATGCCGTGCGCGGCGCGCGCCGGCGGCGCATGCCAGTCGGGCGCAGACGCCGTCGCAGGAAGTAGCGCCACCGCCGCCAGCGCACAAGTCTGGGCGATGCGGACGAACATCAAGACTCCTTTTGTTCCAGCTCGTCGACGATGACGGCCAGCACCTCGTCCATATTCTTCAGAATCCGCAGCATGAAGCCCTCGGTCGTCGCGGGATCGACGGCGTTGTCGAGGCGCATGAGCTTCATTCGCGTGTCGGTCATCAATTTGTCGACGGTCGGCATGTCCATAGATCCCTCAGCGTTGTACGGCTGCATTCGAGTAAGCGAGCGGGCTTCAGGTTACCGCGAGCCAGGTCCCAGGCGAGGCTTCCCCGAACCCGGTGGGGTTCATTAAAGAGCGAAAAACAAGAATAAGAACTGGAGAACCTGTGCCTGAATCCGTCCAATTAGAGGTCGGTGGGCGCACGTTGATCATTGAAACCGGTGAGCTCGCAAAACAAGCGAATGGCTCTGCCTTGGTTCGATACGGTGATCAAAACGTGATGCTCGCCGCCGTTACCGCCTCCGAGAAACCTCGCGAAGGCGTCGACTTTTTCCCCCTTACCTGCGATTTCGAAGAGAAGATGTATGCTGCCGGAAAGATTCCGGGCGGATACATCAAGCGCGAAGGACGCCCGTCCGAGCACGGTACGCTTTCGGCGCGCCAAATCGACCGCCCGATTCGCCCGCTGTTCCCCGACGGGTTCCGCAACGACGTGCAGATCATCACGACGGTCCTTTCCATCGACCCGGAGCTCGATAACGACGTCATAGCGGTTTGCGCCGCCGGCGCCGCACTTGCATTCTCGGATATTCCGTTCGACAAAACCATCGCCGCCGTGCGCGTCGGCCGCGACGAAAAAGGCAAGTTCGTCATCAACCCGACGCTTCCGCAATACGTAACCGGCGGCATGGACATCGTCATCGCCGGCACGTCCGATGCGGTGATGATGGTCGAGGGCGGCGGAGACGAGATCTCGGAAGAAGATTTCCTCGACGCGGTTGCCTTCGCGCACGCCGAGGTCAAGAAGATCGTCAAAAAAATCGACGAGCTGGCCAAAAAAGTCGGCAAGACCAAGCGCGTCTATCCGCTGCTGGCGCCGAACGCGGAGCTCGACAAGTGGGTTCGCAAGACGTTTGCAAAAGACGTCGCGAAGGCGATGCGCGTCATCGACAAGCAAAAACGCAACGCCGCATTCGACGCACTCAGTCGCACCGAAGCGCTCGCCCGTCTGGTCAAGAAAGACGAAGCGTTGCGCCCGTTGCTCGAAGACAAGAGCAGCAAAGATTTCGATAAAATCATCAAGTCGATGGAAGAGGAAGAGCTGCGCGTAATGGTCGTGGACGAAAAGATTCGTCCCGACGGCCGCAAGCCCGACGAAATCCGTCCGATTTGGTCGAAGACGCATTACGTACCGCGCGTTCACGGTTCGGGCGTTTTCACGCGCGGCCAAACGCAAGTCTTCACCGCAGCGACGCTGGGCTCGATCTCCGACGCGCAACGCCTCGACGGCATCATGGCGCTCGAAGACAAGCGCTACATGCACTTCTACAACTTCCCGCCGTATTCGGTCGGCGAGACCCGTCCGATGCGCGCCCCCGGCCGCCGCGAAATCGGTCACGGCGCCCTGGCGGAGCGAGCGCTCTTGCCGGTCCTTCCGAAGAAAGAAGACTTCCCGTACACGCTTCGCGTGATCAGCGAAGTCCTCGAGTCCAACGGCTCGTCGTCGATGGCGTCGGTGTGCGGAAGCACGCTCGCGCTCATGGATGCCGGCGTGCCGCTCAGCGGACACGTGGCGGGCGTCGCGATGGGTCTGGTGCTCAAAGGCAAGAAGTACGCGATCCTTACCGACATTCAAGGTCTCGAAGATTCGCTCGGCGAGATGGACTTCAAGGTTGCGGGTACCAAAAAAGGCATCACCGCGATTCAAATGGACATCAAAGTCCAAGGCGTAACCATCGACATCATGCGCGAAGCGATGGCCGAAGCGAAAAAATCGCGCTTCTTCATCATCGATAAACTCGTGGAGACGATTGCCGAACCGCGCACCGAACTCTCGAAGTTCGCACCGCGCATGATCGTCATGAAGATCAATCCCGCCAAGATCAAAGACGTCATCGGCCCAGGCGGCAAGATCATCAACAAGATCATCCAAGACACCGGCGTATCCAAGATCGACATCGAGGACGACGGCTCGGTCTTCATCACGGCTCTCGACGGCGAAGCCGGCGACAAAGCCAGAGGCATCGTCGAGGCGCTCACCAAGGAGATCGTCGTCGGCGAAATCTACACGGGCAAGGTCACGCGCATCATTCCGATCGGTGCGTTCGTGCAGATTCTTCCCGGCAAAGAAGGCCTCGTGCACATCAGCCAGCTTGCAGCGACGCGCGTTGCCACGGTTGAGGACGTCGTCAAACTCGGCGACGAGCTCAAGGTCAAAGTCATGGAAGTTGACGAGAAAGGCCGACTCAATCTCTCGCACAAGGCAGTCCTTGCGGGAGCGTCGAGCAATGGCGGCGGTAACGTCGGCAACGGCCGAATCGAACCCCGCCCGATGCCCGCGCCGGTAGCACCCGAACCCGTCGCATCAACCGGCGGCGATGCGGACGGCGAACGCCGCGTACCGCGCCGTCGCCGCCCGCGCGAGTAACCAACCCGCGACGAACGAAAAGACCCGCAGCAATGCGGGTCTTTTTTTCTATCTCAGCGCGTAAACGGCTATTGGCTGAAGCGGATGCCGATGTCGAGGTAGCGGGCGCGGTGCAGGCGTTCGGTTCCGACGAACCAGCGCAGACCGCGCGCCAGCGGCGCCGAGATCGATGCGTCCAAATGTTCGTCGCCCAGATAGTCGATCAAGTCTCGTCGCCAAATAACGTCGGCGCGAACGTTCGCATCGTTTTCGTACGTCAACCAAAGCGAACCGACGGTCGCCGGTTGCGGCGGCGCGCCATAACGAAAGACGGCGTACCGCGCCGTGGTCGCATCGTCGACGTGCATCGACCACGCGCGCAGCGCGATCGTCGGCGTTGCTTGCCATGCGACTGCGCCGCCGACCGCGGTGATCGTGCCGGTATCGAGTCCGCTGACGTCTTGCGTCGATGCAGTAAACTCGACGCGGACCCGCTGCAAATCCGAATACGAAAGCGTCGCACTCGCTAATGCGTTGCGATCGTACTCCAGCGCATTGCTCTCCGGCGGACTGCTATAGGCTTCGAGCAACGTGGGCAGCCTAAACGTGCCGGTGGTGCCGAACGTCGCGCTCCACCGCTGCCCGGGCGCGAGATCGACGCGCAAAGACGGCGACACGATCTGCGCGTCGAGCGGACGGACCCCGCCCGCGCCGCCGTCGTACGACACGGCATACGCGCCCAAGCCGGCTTGCGCGTCGTATCCGCGCTGCCGCGTTCGTATTCCGGCGACGACGTGTTGAGCGAAGACCTGCGCCCCGATGAGCGGCACGCCGAGCGAGCGGGCGTCGTACCGTCCGTTGGTCATCCGAAAGCCGGCGTCGGCGAACGTCGATACGGGGCCGTCCGACGAAACCCCGATTCCGCCGGCAACGTCGCTCCAGGCCGCCGAAAACTCCGCGCGCGAAAATTCGTCGTAGGTTCCCCGATCCGCGAGCACGCCTGCGTGCACGTCGCTTTCGCGGCGGCGATCGTACGATGCGCTAGCGGAGCTGAAGCTACTCTCTAAATAATCGCCGAATGCAGGCGCGATCCGTCCTCGCGCGTCGCTCGCCGAAAAGTTCAACGTCTCGCCGTCGCCAACGGGCAGCACGTCCGCCGCGTCAAAACGCTCGCGCAGATCGAGCGCGTTGGCCGACTCGCCGACCGACGCCGAGCCGCGCTGGGAGTTCGCGCCGGCACGGAAGACCGAGTCCGCGCCCGCAACCGCGCGCGCGTCGACGTTGTCGGAATTACGTGCGTCGACTGAAAAAATGCCCGCGTCGGCTTGATCGCCGTACGTAAACGCATCGAACGGCGAGCGCGAATCTACCGATTGTGCGTAAAATCCAGGCGTCGTTTCCAACGGCGACACGTTGGCAACCGGATCGTAGTTCGGCACCCCTGCATCGAGCAGCAGGCCGCCCGCTCGAGAGAGACCTCTATCGCTTACGCGTGGACCCGGCAGAATCGTCGAGCTGTCATTCAAAACCGTAAACGGGCGCAAGGCCAGCACCGACTCGGCATGCGCGTAGGGCAAGGCCGCGAGGTCGCGCGGCGTAGGCTCGTCACCGGCTATCGCCTCATACCGGTGCACTATGGCGACGACCGGCTCGCCCGGATCCGCCGCAAGTTCCACCGAGCGGCAGAAGGCGCAGGTGACGAGCACCTGTCGCACGCCGCCAGCCTCGAGGGCGAACGTGCCCGACTCGTCCGTCGTGGTTTCGTGGCTTCCGCCGGCTCCGGAGGCGCTCACGCGCGCCCCCACGATCGGCGCACCGTGCTGATCGCGCACCGATCCCACGACCAGCGGCGTGGCCTGACCCCACGCGGGAGCCGCCCACAGCAAGACCAGCACGATCGCGAGCGAGACTTTCACGGATTCTTCAGAGATTCGGTTATAATCAAGATGATGTCAACCCGCCTTCTCCGCCGCCTTCTGCTTGGTGGGCTGCTCTTCGCAGCCGTGATTTCCACGCGATTTGCGGTGGCGGGGGCCGCGTCGCTCGAAGCGATGATCGCCGATGGATTCACGCCCTCCGCGACGCCCGCGTTACTCGCCCCGATCGGCGAGACCGGCCGCACGGGCTGGGCGTGCGCACCGGAACGCGCGGCCGCGGCCTCGCAGGCACGCGCGGCCGAGCTGCCGGCTGCAAACGATACACCCTGACCATGATGCGCGCCGCCGTCGTCGGATTGGTGGTGGGACTGGCGGCGATGCCGTTCGGATTCGTGTCGGCCCAGACGTATCCGTCCGCCCGTCCCGTGCCGCGCACGACCGACGCGCCGGCACTGCGCGCGCTCGCGCAACGCCGCGAAATTCACGAGCGCTTCACCATTGGCGTCGACGCTGAAGCCCACAAACGCTGGAGCGCCGCGATTCCCGAATTCGAGCGAATCATCGCACTGCAACCGCCGGAGCCGCTCGGTTCGACCGCCCGCTACGATCTCGCAATAGCCTACGCAAATCTGCATCGGTACGACCAAGCCGACGCCGCGCTGCGTGCGGCGCTCGTTCTCGATCCGGGCTTTCTCGCGGCAATGGCCAATCTGATCGCGGTCGATCTGCAACGCGGCGATTTGCGCGGCGCACGCGGCGTAGCCGATCGCTTCGTGCAACTCGCTCCCGATTCGGCACGCGCCCTCTATTCGCGCGGTCTCGTGGCGCTCTCCAGCGGAGACGCCGTCACGGCGCGCGACGATTTCGGCAAGCTCTTGCACGACGATCCAAGTTACGCGGTCGCGCACTACGACCTTGGACTGGCCGAGGAAAAACTCGCAAACTTCGATACGGCCGTTTCGGAATTCGACGCCGCATTGCGTCTGGCGCCGTCGTACGCGCGAGCCCGGTTGGCGTTGGGTGCGGTATTTCTACATCAGGGCAAGAGGGTCGAGGCGCGCGCGGCCTTCGCGCAGGTCGTGGCAAACTCTAACGGCGACCCGTCGTTGCGCACGTTGGCGCTCGCGCTTCGCGATTCCATCGACGCCCATAGATAGGGCGGTCTTTCAAACTTTCTTCATGATTGCGGCCTAACCTCAACGACAAGTCGTTTTGGAAGGAGGTCATCGCATGCAGAAGATTCCCGCGCTCTTTGCAGCGCTCGCGCTTGCAACTATGCCCGCTGCCTGCGGCGGCGGCGGAGCCGGCGGCGGTGGCTACACCCCCGGCGGCAGTAGCGGCGGCGCAGCGCCGCGCGGCGTTGGAGCGCTCACGATCGGCCTCGCGCTCCCGACCGGAACGATCGGGTACGAGACCGATCCCGCGTGGGGCAAAGTTGGCGGATTCACGCAAGACCGGTATTCGCAGGTGCTTGCATTTGCGCCGGGCACGACCATCACGATCGAAAACGTCTCGTCGGGCGACGCGCACACGCTCAACGTCATCGGATCCGCGCAGGGACCGCCGGCGACGTTTCCCGCGCATCCGCCGGCGCTATCGACGGCCGCCAACGGCAACGGAACCTTAGGCGCGAATTACACGAGCGGGTTGATCGAACCGGGAGCGACGGTGCGCGTCGTTCTTTCACACCCCGGAACGTATTTGCTCGCCTGCGCCATTCATTACATCAATACGAACATGCGCGACGTCATCCAGGTCAGCGCGAATGCGACGCCGGGTCCCCAAGCCGCGCCTCCCAGCGGCGGGATAGGCGGCTGCAAAGGAGTGTACTGCTGATGAAACGCTTCATGCGAATCGGTGTAACCGTATTTCTTGCGCTCGCCCTGACCGGTCTTGGAGATGCGGGGCAACAGCCGCGTCTCCAAGACCAAACGGGAGCGCGATTCACGTTTGCGTCGTTGCGGGGCGTGCCGCTGGTGGTTACGTTCGTGGCCGCGCACTGCCGTGACGCATGTCCGTTGGTCAACGCGCAGTTTGCGATGGCGCAGCGCGAGATCGCCGCGCAACGGCTTCGCGTGGTGCTGCTGACCATCACGCTCGACCCGGCGCACGACTCTCCCGCGACGATGCGCCGCCTCGCGCGCACGTTCGGCGCCGATCCACGCTACTGGAAGGTCGCGAGCGGAAGCGTCGGCGACGTTCGCTCGGTCATGCAAGCCTTCGGCGTCGTCGCGCAACCGGGCCGCGACGGATACGCCGAAGCGCATACGACATTCGTGTATTTCATCGATGCGCACGGCGTGCTCCGCAAGACGATTCTCGCGTCGTACGATCTGGGAACGCAATTGGTCGAGCAACTCCATCAAAACTGGCGAGCACTCGCGTCGTGAAGTACGATGCAATGCTCGCAGTCGCCGCGTTAGCCATGCTCTGCGCGGCGTGCACGCCTGGGGCTGCCGGAACTCCACCACCCGCCGGCGGCCCCGGCCCCAACGGCCAGAGCACCGTCATCGACATCAATCTCACCGAACATCCGGCCGTCCAAACGCCGCAGGGAGAAAGCGGCGGATTCGCGCCGCCGGTCACGACGGTCGCGGTGGGCACGGAGATCCGTTTTTTCAACAGCGACGGGTTCGCGCACACGGCGACCATGATACCGGCGGCGACGACGTTTCCGAGCGCATCGCCGTTCCAGGTATCGGCACAAAGATCCAACGGCGCGGTTATATCGGCCTCGTGGAGCAGCGGGACGCTTCAAGCCGGCACCGGTTCGCAAGATATTTTGGTGGACCGGCCCGGCACGTATCTGTACGGTTGTTTCTTTCACTACACTGCACCGATGCGGGGGACGATCGTTGCGCAATAAACTCGTTTCAATCGCCGCGCTCGCATGCATGCTCGCCGGCATGCGCGCCCCCGCGCTAGCCATTCCGCTTTTTGCGCAGCGCTATCATCTGCAATGTAACGCGTGCCATTCGGTTTTACCCGAACTCAATGCGTTCGGCACGCAATTTCGCGACCGCGGATACCGGTTGCCCATTCCGAAACACGGCACCACGGGTATAGCGATCCGGTATCAGATGGAGTACGAACGCGACCCCGCCGCGGGAAACAGGCGCTTCAGCCCGGGCGCAGTCGTGCTGTCGAATGCAGATATAGGCGCGGTCAGCGCGTTCGTGCATTACAACTTAGGTGCGGGCGGCGGTCCCAGCGGTCTCTTTCTCGGCTATTTGGTTACCTACAACGAGCACACGCATTCGCTCTACCGCGCCGGACTTTTCGAATTGCCGCTCGCGCAGTCGCCGGGACAGCGGCTGGACGACCTCGCGCCGTACGGATATTACAGTTCGCACGTCGGACTGAACGATCTGCCTCTGGCATCGCCCCGCTGGGGCGTGCAAGCGGAGCGCACCATCGGCGCGGTGCGCGCGGATGCGGTGGTCGATCTCGGTGAATTCAAAGGCGCCGCATACGGCGGGAAACCAATTCCGACGGGCGAGACGACCTCGGCCGAAACTCCCGAAATTGGGCTTTTCGTGCGCGCTCCCGTCATCGAGCACTTCGACGTCGGGGCGGAGGCGCTAACGGGTACGCGCCGGATCGTTCGCACCGGCGGCGGCACCTTCGACGATTTCTACCGCCGGTACGGAGTGCTCGCGCACTCCCGCATCGCGCGCTTCGACCTGCAAGCCGAGCAATGGTGGGGGAGCGACGGCAATCCCGACGGCTTCGACACCTTGACGGGCTCGAGCGGGGGCTACGTGCGCTTGAAGTACTACGTCACGCCGCACGCCTACCTGGGAATCCGCTACGACGCGGCGGCCACGCCGACGGTCGCTCGCGACATCGTCTACTATGCGGCCTTCCACGTCACGCCCCACGCGCGACTGTTGATCCAACAGGTGCAAATACCCGGAGGCGCGGGGCATCTGGGAGCCGCGCTGACGGTAGGATTCCCCTGGCCGTCGAAGTTGTAGACGATGCGCATCCTGTTGATCGAGGACAACGTCTCGATCGCCGGCGCCGTCCGCACGATGCTCGAACATCGCAACTTTGCGGTGAACGTCGTCGGCGACGGCGACGCCGGTCTCGACCACTTGCTGCGCCAGAGCTACGACGCGGCGATCGTCGACGTCGTTTTACCCAAGCGCGACGGATTCTCGATAGCCAGTAGCGCTCGCGCCGAAGGCGTCAGTACGCCGATCCTGATGCTGACCGCACGCGATTCGGTCGAAGATCGCGTTTTTGGCCTCAACAGCGGCGCAGATGATTATCTGGTCAAACCGTTTGCCGAAGGCGAGTTACTGGCTCGTATCAATGCCTTGCTCCGGCGCGGCGACCGCCCCGTGGAGAGCGTCTTGCGCGTCGGGACGCTGGAACTCGACGAAAACGCGCGTAGCGCGACGTGCGCGGGGAACCCCGTCGCACTCGGCGCGACCGAGTTCCGGATGCTCGAATTTTTGATGCGCAACGCAGGCATCGCATTCTCGCGTCAACAATTGCTCGAACGCATATGGGACTACGACTTCGACGGTTCCAGCAACATCGTCGACGTCTACATTAGCTTGTTGCGGCGAAAACTCAAGAAAGCGGGTAGCGATGGGGTGATCGAGACCGTCTGGGGCGTCGGCTACCGCATGCACGCGTGATCGCACGCCTGACGTTCCGATTCGTTCTACTCTTCGTCGCCGTACTCGCGGCGCTCGATCTCGTCGCGTATTGGCTCTACGCGCGCATGTATGCCGCGTTGATCGGGCCGGCTCTCGATACGTCCGAAGGAATGCACGCGCTCCATGGCGCGCTCGCGCGCGTAATCGAGACCATCCTCGCCGGTAACGTTCCGCTTTTGATCGTCGTCGCAATCGCATCCTATCTGCTCGCGCAGGCCGCGGTCGCACCGCTCGAAAGCGCCCGTGCGCGCGAACGACAATTTGCGGCCGACGCCGCGCACGAATTACGATCTCCGCTCGCCACGATCGCCACGGTGGCGCAGGCCGCAAGCCCCGCGGCATCGCCGGAAAGCGCGGCTGCATTCGATACCATCGCCCGAAGCGCGCTCGACGCATCGTTACTGGTCGGAGATTTGCTCACGTTGGCGCGCGATCCCAATCCCGCGTTGTTGCAACGCGAGCCCGTCGACCTGGCGGCGCTGGCGATTCGATGCTACGAAGAAATCGGCGCTATCGCGCAATCGCGCGGGCTGACGATCGACGTGCGCGCGCAAAGCGCGATCGTGGACGGAGACAGCCGGCGTTTGAGCGAGTTGCTGCGCAACTTACTCGACAACGCCATCAAACATGCGAGAACTCGCGTTGGAATAACCACCCGCAGCGCGGACGGCAATGCCGAATTGATCGTAGACAACGACGGCGTCGCAATCCCGCCTGAGCTTCGCGAGAACATTTTCGAGCGGTTCTTTCGCGTCAGCGCCGACGGCGAAGGCAGCGGCCTCGGATTGGCGATCGTGCGATGGATCGCCCGCGCGCACCACGGCGACGTGACCGTCGCTTGCACCGGCGGAACGACGTCCTTTACCCTGCGACTTCCAACGGTCTAGCGGGCGCTAGCGCGGGCCGAACCCGCGATAGCCGCGCAATGGAATCAGCGTTGCCTCCAGCATACCGTGGAGCGCTAACGGGAGGCTTGCGACGACCGCATCGGCTTCGGCTCGGTCGTCGCATTCGAGCATCAAGACCGCACCAAGCACGTCCTCGCGGCCCCAGGCCGCGCGCAATTTCCCCGAGGCGTAGAGCTCGCGCACGCGCTGAGCTTCGGCATCGAGATGCACGGCAAACTCTTCGTGTGAGAATGCCTCGGTGCGGCGGCGCAGGATGGCTACAAATTGCATGCGCGGCGTTTTGCTGCCGGGTTTATCGGTTCCCGCGTCAAAGGCAGCGCCGATGGCTTACGATTCTCTGAGCGCGTACGTCGACGCGCTGCGCCGTGCGAACGAACTGATTACCATCTCAGCGCCGGTCGATCGCCACCTTGAAATCGCCGAGATCACCGATCGCATCGTGAAGGCCGGCGGTCCCGCGCTCCTCTTCACCAACGTGAAAGGCTCCGCGTTTCCCGTGCTGACCAACGCGTTCGGCTCGCAGCGGCGCATGGCCATGGCTCTGGGAGCGCAATCGCTCGAAGACGTCGCGTCGCGGGTGCGTTCGTTGCTCGATCTTTCTTTGCCGGCATCCTTTGGCGAACGCATCACCAAGCTACTTTCGCTCGCGCCGCTCGCGAGCGCGATTCCGAAAACCGTGAATCGGGGCAGCTGCCAAGACGTCGTGATCGAAAACCCCGACCTACGAGATTTTCCCGTTTTGACGACGTGGCCGCTCGACGGCGGACCGTTCATCACGCTGCCGCTCGTCATCACCAAAGACCCGCGGACCGGTCAGCCAAACGTCGGAATGTATCGCATGCAGGTTTACGGCGCGCGAGAGACCGGCATGCATTGGCAACGCCATAAACAAGGCCGGGCGCACGCGGACGCCTGGGGCGACCGCATCCCGGTCGCCGTTGCGATCGGCGCCGATCCGGCGATCACCTACGCGGCAACCGCGCCACTTCCGCCCGTAATCGACGAGTTCATGTTCGCCGGATTACTGCGCGGAAAACCCGTGAAGCTGGTAGCCTGCAAGACCGTGGATTTGAAAGTCCCCGCCGACGCGGAGATCGTACTCGAGGGGTTCGTCGAAAATACCGACTTGCGCGTCGAAGGTCCGTTCGGCGATCACACCGGCGTTTACAGTCTGGCCGATCGGTACCCAACGTTTCACGTGCAGTGCGTCACGCATCGTAAGAACGCAATCTATGCGGCGACGGTAGTCGGTAAGCCGCCGATGGAAGACGCCTGGATCGGCAAGGCCACCGAACGCATTTTTCTTCCGCTCTTGCAGATGGTCGTGCCGGAGATCGTCGACATGAATCTTCCGGTCGAAGGCGGATTCCATAACCTCGCGATCGTCTCCATCAAGAAACGATATCCCGGGCAAGCCAAGAAAGTGATGAACGCGCTGTGGGGCCTGGGTCACATGATGATGCTCACGCGCCTGTTGATCGTGGTCGACGCGGACGTCGACGTGCAAGATACGCGAAGCGTTGCCTGGTTCGTGCTCAATAATCTCGCTCCCGATCGCGACGTCGTGTCGATGCCCGGCCCGGTCGACGATCTCGATCACGGTTCGTATAATGTCGCCTACGGGATGAAAATGGGCATCGACGCCACGCGCAAGAGCGCGGCGGAAGGCTACGACCGCCAGTGGCCGCCCGACATCGTAATGGATGCGCCGACGCGCGAACTCGTGAGCGCGCGCTGGAAGGAATACGGTCTGGATCGCATCGACAAGGCGCTACGACCGGACGCGTGGTCCGGCCAAGGGCGGGCGGCTCTCGAACGCCTGCTCAACACGCCGCCGCAAGCATGAACGCCGTCAAACTCTTCCTCAAAGAGATTCGAATCGAGCACACGTTCTTCGCGCTACCGTTCGCATACGTCGGCGCCGTCATGGCGGCGCGCGGGTTTCCGTCGTGGTGGGCGATTCTCTGGATAACGCTTGCGGTAATCGGCGCGCGTACCGCCGCCATGGCCGCCAATCGCTACTTCGATAAAGACATCGACAAGCGCAATCCGCGGACTGCCCGGCGCGCGCTCGCAGTCGGAACGCTCTCGCCCTCCGTCATGCTCTGGGCCATCGCACTGGGATTCGCACTGCTGCTGGTCTGCGCGTGGCAGCTCAACCCGCTCTGCGTAAAACTCATGCCGGTCGCGGCACTCGGCGTTCTCGTCTACCCGCTCTGCAAGCGATTCACGTGGCTCACGCACTTCGTGCTGGGAGCGGTCGATGCGCTCGCGCCCCTGGGTGCCTACATCGGCATCACCGGCACGGTCTCGCTACCGGCGCTCTTGCTTTTCGTCGCCGTAACGCTGTGGGTGGCGGGATTCGACGTCATTTATGCGCTGATGGACTACGACGTCGACCGCGAGCAGGGCATCAGCTCGCTGCCCGCTCGCTTTGGCGAACGAAGCGGCCGGGTTTTGCCGATCGTGCTGCACGTGGCAATGATCGCCGCGCTGACGATCGCGGGCGTGCTCACCCGAGCGCCGCTGGCATACTATCTAGGCACCGTGATAGCCGTCGCGCTCGTGATTTACGAAGGTCGGCTTTTCGATCGTGCGAAGAATTTGTTCGTTCTCAACGAACGAGTCTTCATTAGCAATATGGCGTTTTCGGTCGCGTTCTTGGTGACGACGATCGCCGGCTTCACGTTAGGACTGTAAGTGACCATGCAACGCAAAGACTTCTTAAGCGCCGGTGCCGGCGCGTTGGCGGCGCTTGCGGCGCCCGCATCCGCGATCGCGCAGATCCTGCCCGGTCAACGGTTCGCGCAGCAATTGACGATCGGCGTCAGCGTGCCGCTCAGCGGCGATTTGATTCGGCAAGGCGAACAGGTAGCCGACGGCGTTCGCGCGGCGATTCTCGAGACCAACGGAACGGGCGGTCCGCTCGACCGCGTCTTCGGTATGCGAACCTTCGACGACATGGGCGCGCTCGCATCGGCCATCACCAACGTCCAGTTCGCGGCATCCGATTCGACCATCATCGGCATGATCGGTAATCTGCAGGGATCGGTTACGCTCGCGACGCTGCCGCAGTACGGCAACGTGCAGATGCCGCTCGTCGTCCCGGTTGCGACGACCGACGGAATCACCGAAAAAGGGTATCGCAATGTGTGGCGCTTGCCGACCAAAGATTCGGTCGAAGGCAACCTCTACGCGCGCTACATTTCCTCCGCGGTCAAACCGAAAAATTCGATCGCCGTTACCCAAGACGGCGATTATGGCTACGACGTCGCCCAGGGTTTCGTCGCGGCTGCCAAGTCCGCGGGTATGCAAGCCGATACGTACGTCTTTCCGTTCGAAAAACCGGACTTCGCGCTCGCGGCCAAAACGGTGCTCACCAAGACACCCGATTTCATCTATCTGTGCGGCAAGACCAAAGATATGGGTCCGCTGATTCCGGCGCTGCGCGCGGCGGGATTTGCCGGCAAATTCGGCGCGTGCGACGGGTTTTACGACCCCACCACCATCAAGGAGTACGGCGACAAGCTCGCGCCGTTCACGCTCTCGTCATCGCTCCCGCCGCTCGATCGCGCGCCCGGCGTATTCCAGATACTGCAAGACTTTCGCGCGCACGTCGGCGAGCTTACGCCGCTCTCATCGTTCGGCTACGCAGCCGCGCAGATCATCATTTCGGCCGCGCGCCGGACCGGGGCCACCAATCGGCTCGCGTTGATGAGCGCTCTTCGCGCGCCGAGCATGTATCAAACGCTGGTCGGGGATTTCCAATTCACGCCCAACGGCGACCCCATAGATCCGAACGTCTACTTCTACACGATCGCCGACGGGAAATTCAAGTTCGTCAAACCGGCGCACCCGAGCGGGTTCATTCTTTAGGCACGTATCGTTAGCGCTTTTCGGTCCACGTGATGCGCGGATGCGCTTTTCCGCCGCGCACCTCGTACGACGAGCGAATTTCGCCGCTCACTCCGTGCGCACGCAGGCAGCTGACGATCCGGCCGTCGTATGCCTGCACTTTCGCTCGCCAGCGTGGGTCCTTTAAGCTAACCGCCGAGTCGCTGGGACCCCTGGTACATTGGGCAATGGCGACGGCCATGCGACCGGAATCGCCTGCTACCTGCGTCGCCGAACAGCCGGCCGCGAAAGCGGCGATTACCGCGAGCGCGGGAAGGCGAGGATTCATCGAACGCCTTGACGATCGCGCACGACGGCGACGTGGTGCGCGTGTCGCGTTGGGGCCGGTTGCGTGGCGGGCTGCATGTCGTCTTCGAGCATCAACACGAAGCGCAACTTCCAGCTTCCAAGAGAGAATGTGAATTTCGTTCCGAAGAGTTCCATGGATCAGGCCTCCACGCGGCGCCATTGGAGCACCGCAAGTGCGACGTAGACGACGAGTAAAACGATCGAGCCGACGATGGACGCTCCAACGCCGCCCGGAATGAGCGACATCTCACCGGTCCGCCCGAAGTGATTGAAGTAGATCGCAATCGGATTGAGGGTGTTGACGGTTCGCAGCGTAGCTACGATAGCCGCGGCGACCGACGAGCCCGAGTGGCTTTCGAAGAGTCCGATGAGCGCGGGAATAATGAACGCGACCGGCCACGCCGTGCCGATCACGGCTCCGTATCCCCGCCGCAGCGACGCGCTCGCCGCAGTCAACAGTGCGTACCATGCCATCGGAACGGTGAAGACCAGCGCGATGAGGCCGGCGCCGCCGGCGTCCAGATACAAGCGCGGCAGTTCGAAAAACATCGTCGTTATCAGGAATACGACGACGGAAGCCAATACGGTCACGGCGATGCCCGCCAAATCGAGACCCATGACGCTAAGCGCGTAGGCATCGCGTGAAACGGGCTTCGTCCACGCCAACTCCAGATGCCCGTCGTTTTCACGCGCCAGCGCGCAGGCGATGATCGTTGCGAATATCAACGCGATCGGCATGGCCGCCATAAAAAGCGTTGCGAGATTCTCTTTGCTGTTGGTCTCGAAATCGATCCTCGACATACCGTTAGAGATGCTTTTTGTCACGTTCATCGAGCCCATGCTGATGACGCCGTGTCGGTTTTGCGATTGCGCGACGTCGCTGGGCTCGATAATCGTAATGTGCTTGCCGGAATAACCGCGGTCGTCCACGACGACGTGCGTCCGATCGGCGGGGTCGTCCACGATCGTACGCGTGAGTCCGTTGGCGAGGTGCCGGGTCGTTACGTGCGCGCCCGGCGACAGCTGCGCGTGGCGCACCCAACTGTCGGGCGATCCACCTTGCAGGAATATCAACCGGAAAACGATCGCAATCAAAAAGATGATGCCGAGAATGATGCCCACGACGCGCAGGCCGCGAATGATGCGTAAAAGCTCCACGTAATACATTAAGCGCCCTCCACGACGTCGGCCGTCTGCTGCGAAGGATCGACGGCGTTGAGAAAGATGTCTTCGAGATTGAGATCGACGACTCGGACGCTTTGCGCGCCCATGCCGTTGAGATCGCTCGCGATCGAATCGCTGTCGCGGCGTACCGTCAACCGCAAAATGCGTCCGGTTTTTTCGACGCGCGAAATGCGCGCGTCGCCGCCGAAACCATTGGTCGAGAACCCGTCGGTTTCAAAAATACCTTCGACGATCTTCTGCTCGTACTTGAGGTCGTCGACCGAGCCGGTCAGGACGAGCCCTCCGTTTTGCATGATCGCGATATGCTCGGCGGCCCGCTCGACCTGTCCGATCTGGTGCGAAGAGAAAATAACGGTCGTGCCTCCGGCCGCGGCGTCGATGATGAGCTTGAGCACGGCGCGTTGGTTTACCGGATCTAAACCGCTCGTCGGTTCGTCCAAGACCAATATTTTCGGTTCTATGGAAAACGCGAGCACGATGGCCAGGGCGGTGCGCATGCCCTTGGAGGTCGACCGGACGCGTTTGCGCGCGTCGAGTCCGAAGAGCGCGAGCAAGTCGGCCGCGCGGTTGGGATTGTACCGCGCGTAGGACCGGCGCTGTAACTCCAGATGATCGCGGATCGTCATCCATTCATAAAGCACGCTGCGCTCGGGTACGTACGTTAAATCTTCAAACGTTGCCGGCGCCAGTGGCCGATCGCCGTAGAGCACCTCGCCCGACGACGGGCGCGCCAGTCCGAGCATGCACTTAAACGTCGTCGTCTTGCCCGCTCCGTTAGGGCCGAGCAATCCGAAGACGCAGCCGCTGGGGATGTCGATGCTGACGTCGTTGACGGCGAGAAATGCGCCGTATGACTTGCTCAGGTGACGGATGGAGATCGTACTCATGCTTCCTCCGGGAACCAACGGTCGAGCGCGGCAGAGAATAAGGTGCGCGTTTGCTCGCGGCTTAAACCCACGGATTTCGATTCGCGCACCGCTTGCACCAGCGCATCTTTTGCCACGTCGCTGGCCGCTTGCCGGGCCGGCGCTTGCGCCGAGCCGTTGTCGCGGACGAACGAGCCCCGGCCAGGGGCAGTCTCGATGACGGCGTCGCGCTCGAGATCGCGGTATGCGCGGCCAACGGTGTTTGGATTGATCGTCAGGTCGACGGCAAGCTGCTTGACGGTAGGAAGCTGCTCTCCGGGTTGCAGCACCCCCAAGGCGACCGAGCGTTTGATTTGCTCGATCAGTTGAAGATAAATGGGGACGCCGCTTCGGGGGTCGACCGTAAAAACCGCAGGCATCTGAGCTTGCGCCGGCTAGACCTTAGGACCCCAGCCGAGGAAGAGTCCGCTCGTTTGGCGTTCGAGAGGCATAACGGGGCGGCGTGGGTCGTTCGCGAGAGTCGGGGTCGGATTGTAGGGGCGTTGCGTCATGTCGATATCCTCAATGTAGTCGTGCGAGCCGTACTTCGTACCAACACACTGTTGTACTAGTACACTAGTATAATAGCACGATTCAACTACCCGTCAATACCCTCGGATCAAAAATCTGAAGGAAACCATCGCCCGCTCCCCTGAGAGAGCCAAGTGCGCGAGCTTTTCTCGGGTCCGACCTCCTTGACGTATCGCGGAGAGACGTTAGCCTTCTGGCTGACCCTGTTATGCGCGCTGCCGGCGGCGGCGCTCATCGGGTTTTTCATTCACGAAGAAGTCGGCATTTCTCAGGTCGCGCTATTCGTCGTCTTTGCGATGTTGTACGTAACGCTCGCGCGCGGGCGCCTCGTTGGGTCGAGCGTACGCATTCACGAAGCGCAGTATCCCGAGCTTTTTGCGATCGTCAAACGCTGCGCGGCCGCGCTGGAATTACCGTTGCCGATGGTGTTCGTGCGCGAAGACTACGCGGTCCCGGTGATTGCCGTCGGCCTTGGCGAACCGTACTCGCTCGTGATCTCGTCGACGTGGATCGAACATTTCCGCGACGACGAAATGACGTTCATGGTCGGGCGCGAGTTGGGACACATCGCATCGGGTCACACGCGATTCACATCGCTCTTGTCGGTGAACGGGAATGAAAACCCAATCGTGTCGCTCATCTTCGGAGCATTCTTGCGCCGCGCCGAGTTAACGTGCGATCGCGTCGGCCTGCTGTGCTGCGGGTCTCTCGATGTGGCCATGCGCGCCATCGCGATTGCATCGTTCAGTAAGTTCGGGCGTAAGATCGACTACGCGCGCTTTGCCGAGCAGCACCGCGACGTTATGGCCGATCAAGTGTTGCGCTGGGGCGAATGGTTGGGAGCGATGCCGTATGCGACGCACCGCATCGATGCAATGCGCTGGTTCATCGATTCGAACTCGTACCGGATACACGAAGAGTGGTTCTTACGCGAAACGCCGGCGGAGCCGCCCGCATTGCCGCAAACCGGAGCGATACACGTCGTGCGCAAAGATTGCGTCGGCTGGTGGCGCCGGCTCGGAGCGTACGTTGTGGACCTGATTGTCGTTTTTGCGCTCATCCAGACGATCGGCTCGGGCGTGATCCATGAGAACGTGGGCGAGAAGACTCCTCCGGCGGCCGCCGCGCACGCGAAAGACACGCTCGATCAGACGGCGATAACGATCGGCCGGCTTCACATCCCTTGGGATGTGTTACCGGCTATCGGCGGTTCTGCAACGCTACCGGTTTTGATGCCGCTCTACTTCATTTTGCTGGTCACGATCGTGGGTCAGACGCCCGGCATGATGATCTCGGGATTGCGCGTCGTTCGCACCGACTTCAAACGCCCGTCTCCGTGGCAAACGATTTGGCGCTACGCGGTGGCCGGCTTCCTCTTCTGGCTCATCATTCCACTCAGCCCGTTTTCACGCGTCTACATTCACGACAGCTTGTCGGGTACGCGCCTAATCAAAAACGAACGCGTCCTCGCCCGCATGACCTGATCTCGCCATCCTGAGCTTGTCGAAGGACGGCCTACGCCGGGCCTTCGGTGAAGGCTCGGAAACGTAGGTCGCCGCGGACCGGATCCATTCGCGGATCGAGCGCGATCAATGCTTTGTCGTCGCGATAGCGATGCGTTTGATTCTCGAGTAGACGCAAGGCTTCGTCGCGTTGGCCCATGGCGATAAACGCCATGACCACGTCCTCCGGGTCCGCGCCGTCATGGCCCCCGATGGCGGCCTGCGCTATTTGCAGTTGCCGGCGCGCTTGCGCGAAGCGGTGCATCGTCGCGTAGACGTGCGCGAGCAATGCCGCGGCTTCGCTGCGTTGGCGCGACATCTTGCCGAAGGTTCTATAGGCGATGACGGCATGGCGATAGTCGCCGGTCGCTTCGTACGACAAGCCCATGATTTCGTAGACGTCCAACCGTTGGGGAGAAAGATCCAACGCCTGGTGCGCGTACGCGATCGATTCACGATAGCGGCGCGTCAAATACGCCGCTTGCGAGAGCCAATCCACCGTAGCGACCGAGAGCGGATCCAGCTTCGACGCCGTCGTGAGTTGCTGGTAGGCTTGATCGCTGCGTCCGTCCATGAGCAACGATATCCCGTACCATTGGCGCGCCGGCGCGTAATCGGGATCCAACGCGATTGCGGTGCGATATTCGCTTTGTGCGACGTCGCGATGCTTGAGCCGATCTTCGATCAAACCGACGGCGGCGTGCGCCTCTGCGGATTGCGGACCGGCTCGCAACGCCCGGTCGGCATACGCGCGCGCCTGCTGCAGATAAAACCCGCGCGGCTTCGTACCGTATCCGTAGTCCGCGATGATTGCGTCGGCATCGGCAAGACCCGCATACCCCACGGCGTTGCCCGGATCGCTGCGCGTTACCGCGGCAAAGTACTTCAGACTCTTTTCAAGGCCGCCGCGCGTGCGCAGGTTCCAGTAGTAGCGTCCCATCGCATACATTCGCGCGCCGCCCTCTGAAAGAACGGGCGTAGCGGGCGCCGCGGTCGGCGCGCGTCCGGCGGCAAAGCCGCCCAGCAGAACCAGCGCAGCAACGAACGTGGCGGCGGCCGCATAGACATAGCGCGGCATGAAGGCGCGCGAGACCGGCGCATCGTGCGCACGCGCGGCGTTTTCGGTAACCGCGGCGCTGACCGGGCGAACGCCGGCGACGAACCGGTAGCCACGACGCGGCACCGTTGCGATGGCTTCCCTATCCCATAGCGATTTCAGCGTCTTGCGGATCACATAAATGTTTTGCGCGAGATTGGCTTCTTCGACGAAACCGTCGGGCCAGACGCGATCGAGCAATTCCGTCTTTGAAAGCACCTCGCCGGGATGTTCCACGAGCGCGAGCAGCGTTTCAACGACCTTCGGACCGAGCGCGAGCGGTTGACCGTCGTGCACGAGCAAAAGTCGCTGCGCGTCGAGGCGGAAGGGACCGAATTCATAGATGCTCATGGAGCGCTCCAGGTTTAACGTTTTTTTGATGGATTTCTCAAGACGATCGAGGTCGTCTTGCCGATACTCAAACACGATGCGATTGATGACCGTCGTCTTGTGTACGCTTATCGCCGGCTTGAGTTTCACCGCTCGGGCCGGAGCCGTGGCCACCAATTTCCTAACATTCGCGGCGGTCGAGGCCCCTCACCCCTTGCCCGGCGACCCTGCCCAAACCGATCCTGCCTGGGCTGCCGGCCGGGTAGACCTGCGGGGAGGCTTCGAGAACCTCACCACCCGTTCGCCCGCCCGAGACGCGACCGCGGTCTCGGTCGAATACGATGCCCGCAATCTCTACGTAGGCTTTCATTGCGAGCAGGCCGGAACGCCGATCGTGGCCGGGCAGACCACCAACGACGTCGGCTTCGGCCTTGACGACTTCGTGGGGATCGGCATAGACACCAGCGGAAATGGCGCCCAGACGTACTTTTTTGAAACGACGCCCCGCGGAATCCGCTACCAGCAGGCGAGCGAAAATGCACGCTACCGTCCCCGATGGCACGCCACGGCGTCTATTTCGGGCACCTCCTGGAATGCCGTACTGATCGTTCCGCTCGACGACCTGCGCATTCACGGCGGTTCCCCGCAGACGTGGCGCATCAATTTTATCCGCAACATCGCCCAAATCGGCGAGCATTATACCTGGGCGTACGACGGCATCATGCAGGACGGGAACGTCTCAAACGGCTGGCCGTTCTTCACCGACGCGCGGTTCTGGCCGGCCTGGACCGGGGTGCAGGCCGGCGGAAGCGGCCGTGCTTCGCGTCCGAAACCGCGAGCTGAAGTTTTTCTGCTGGATAGCGGCGGCCGCGACCGGGAACTCTTCGCGCAAGCCAATGGCGCGTTCGAACGCCAAAACGTCCGCATGACCGGCATCGACCTGAGCTATCCACTCACAAACACGATCAATTTCGTCGGTACGCTCAATCCGGATTTTTCTAACGTCGAGATCGATCAACAAACCATCGCGCCCCAGGAATTTCGGCGTAACTTGCAAGAGTATCGCCCGTTCTTCGCCCAGGGCGCAAACTTCATCAATGCCGATGCAGTCGGGCCCGGCGGCATCAACCAGCCTCAAAACCTTGCGTTTTATTCTCCGAATATCGGGCCGTTCGATCGCGGCGAGAAGGTCGAGGGGACGTTCGGAAAACAGTCGTTCGGCGTTTTGAATTTCAAAGGATACGATCAAACCACCGGCAACACGTTCAACGACGTTGCCTACGGCTATCGCCACGCGTTACAAGACCGCACGTTCTTGTATTGGGTGGACGGCGTCATGGCCAACCACAGTATTGCCGGTAACGACGACACGACCGAATTCGGCGTCGCCGGCAGAAACAACGTAAGCGGATTCGTCTACGGCGTCGATCATGCCATCGAACGCGGTTCCTGGGTGCCTGCGCCCGGCACGGCCAATAGCACGAACGGGTTCGTCGACGTGCACAAACCAAACTACGAACTCAACGTCGGTTACACCGACATCTCGCCGAACTACGATCCGATCGACGGCTTTACCGTCAACTCCGACGTTCGCGGCCCGAGCTTCTTTACCAATGTAGTGGGCGCGACTCCATACATCAAGAATTACTCCGTGTTCGGGGGAGTAGACCGGTTTATCGATCGCAGCGGGGCCGTACATCAGGCCGACGCCGTCCTCGTGCTGAACGCGACGTTCAAAAACAAGTTCTCGATCAATGGATTGGGGCCGACGGTCAGCGAGTTGCGCAGCTATGCGGTCGCGGACCCTGCCTCGCTGCAGACGACGTGCGTCGATCCTACGCTGCCGCGATCGTCCTTCACGGGGTTTCCCACGTATTTCTGCGGACGAACCGACGCCTTCAACTTGTTCGGCGTCCCGATTGGGTACGACGACGGCACCCCGACGCCGATCGATGCATCGGCGAACTTCGGACGGTTCGATGGAAACTATCTGCACCTTTACACGGTTGCGGCCTCGCGCCCCATCGGCCGCATCTTGTCGCTGGGCGTCGAATACGACGGCAGTTACGAACGATCGTTCGCAGATGGCGCCCTCGACTCGCAGTGGCTACGCCGCATCTCGTTGGGCGCGCAGTTGGGGCCCGACACGAACTTGACGCTCTCGCTGCGCGCGGTCAACGGCCGCGGCGGGTTCGTTCCCCTACCCGGCACCAATGTCGCATTCGCATTTCACCGCCGGTTCGCGACGGGCAACGAGCTCTTCGTAAACTTCGGAACGCCCGCGAGTTATACGACGCTGGACCGGCTTATCGTAAAATTTCTCTTCCACGTCGGCGGGGACAGCGGCACGTGACCTTGTAGGCTACCTCGGTGAGCGCTAGGAGCCCGGCCAGCCTGCGATTCTGGGTCTTGCTCGCGACGGTGTTGGGATCGAGCCTCGTCTTCGTCGATGGCACGGTCGTAACGCTCGCGCTGCCTTCGATGCAAACCCAATTTCACGCGAGCGCAAGCGACGCGCAATGGATCGTGGAGGCGTACACCATCGTACTCGGAGCGCTCATGTTGCTGGGCGGCGCGCTCGCGGATCGTTTTGGACGGCGGCGCATCTTCGTTACCGGCATCGCGATTTTTACGCTGGCTTCGATATGGTGTGGACTCGCGAACGACATGCACGCCGCCATTCTCGCGCGCGTCGTGCAAGGCATCGGCGGGATGCTGCTCGCTCCGGCGAGTTTGGCCTTGTTGGGAGCGCATTTCAGCGGAGCGGAGCGTGGAAAGGCTATCGGCACGTGGTCGGCATTGACGGCGATCGCCACCAGCGTCGGGCCGGTGCTCGGGGGCGTGCTGGTTGACCACTTCAGCTGGCGCGCCGTGTTTTTCATCAACGTTCCACTCGCGCTGGTGGTTATGGCCGCGGCGCTCTATGCAGTCGACGAAAGTCGCGATGAAAAGGAAAGCGGACCGCTCGACGTTTTAGGCTCGCTGCTCGTAACGCTCGGCCTGGCCGGCATCGTGTACGCGCTGATCGACGCTCCACTCGAATCGTGGCACGCCGCGCGGGTCCTTGCCGGCCTCTACGGCGGCGTGCTCGCGCTCGTCGCGTTTGGCTTCGTCGAGCGTCGCGTGCGAAACCCGATCGTGCCGCTCGGCCTTTTCGCCTCCTCAACCTTTTCGGGCGCCAACGCGCTAACGCTGCTGCTGTACGCCGCCTTAGGGGGCAGCCTCTACTTTTTGCCGTTTCTGATGATTCAAGTGCATGGATACAGCGCGACGCAAACGGGTCTGGCCCTCTTGCCGTTCATTGCCCTGTTGTTCGTCCTATCGCGACCAGCCGGTGCGATGCTGCCGCGCGTAGGAGCAAAGAACATTCTCGCGATCGGTACGCTCGTGAGCGCAGCCGCCTTTGTAGCGTTCGCGCTTCTGGAACGCAACGCGTCGTATTGGACGAGCTTCTTTCCCCCGATCGCCTTGTTGGGCATCGGCATGGGCATCGCCGTCGCGCCGCTTACCACCACGGTGATGGACTCGGTGCCCCCCGAACGCATCGGCGTAGCGTCCGGAATCAACAGTGCGGTATCGCGTATCGCCGGTATGTTGGCCATCGCCGGCCTAGGCGTTGCTCTTTGGCACGGCTTTAACGCAGGCTTGGACCGCCAAATACGCGCCGGACATCTCCCGGCAGCGCAAATACGACAACTTAACGCGCAGCGTGCCCGGTTGGCAGCGGCGCATTTTGCGGACTCGCGCGCTACTGCCGTAGTTCGCGCGGCCTACGCGGATGGTTTCGCCGGCGTCGCGCTCTGGTGCGCCGCATTAGCTGCCGGTTCGGCGCTCATTAGCGTGCTGATGATCGCAGGCAAACGCCCCACCGCATAACGCTTCTTTCCACGAGTTGCGAAACAATCGTTATAGCGCGCGGCGTATGGCCGATGTGTGCGAAACGTCGCATGAAACAAAAATCATAGGAGTCACGTAGTAGCAGATGTACGCTATCGATGGAATGCGGATGCGTTCCACGTACTAACGCAAAGAAAAGGAAACGACTGTGAGTACCGCATCGGAGCAACCAGCTTCGCAAGCGACCAAAGAAGAGGAACGTCCGACGATTACGTTCACGCACATCATCTCAACGGTGAACACCGGATCGTTCGGCGGCTGGGGACCCAAGGTCAACAGCACGCCAAACATCTTCAAGAGCTGGAATTAATCAAACTTTAAGCCCACGTCCAGCCGAACCTAAGCTTTCACACGCATACTACGAATGCGTGATGAAAACGGGCGGAAACGTCCTCCACCGATTCCGCCCGTCCGACTCCGACCGTAGAGTGCAGCAAGAAAAAGCCGGCGAGGTCCTCCACCCTCGCCGGCTTTTTCGTGCGACGTTTTACGCCGAATTAACTCACGTAGGGCTCGTGCGGAGCGACCGGTTGCAAAATGCGGTCGACCTGCGCGAACACGCCCGCATCCAGACGCAGATCGCCGGTTGCAGCATTGTCGTCGACGTGTTCGACTTTTGTCGCCCCGACGATGACGCTCGTAACGGCCGGCTGACGCAAACACCACGCCAGCGCGAGTTGCGCGAGCGATACGCCGGCTTCGCTTGCGACCGGCTTCAACTTCTGCACGGCGTCGAGCACGGGCTGGGTGAAATAGTCTTCCATCATCTCTTTGTTCGCGCTTGCCGCGCGCGTGCCCGATGGCGGGTTCTTCGCGTCGGTATACTTGCCCGTGAGGATGCCCATGGCCAGCGGGGACCATACGACGTTGCCGAGTCCATAGCGCTCGCAAGCCGGCAGCACGCGATCTTCCACGCGTCGCCAGAGTGCGCTGTATTGGGGCTGGTTGCTAACCGGCACCGACCATCCCCGCGCACGGCAAAGCGTCACGGCGGAAACGATCTGATCCGCGTTCCACTCCGAGACGCCCCAGTAAAGAATCTTACCGGCGCGCACGAGATCGTTCATCATCTCGCACGTCTCTTCTAACGGCGTCGTCGTATCGAAGCGGTGGCACTGGTACAAGTCGATATAGTCGACCTGCAGACGGCGAAGCGAATGGTGGAGCTGGTCGTGGACGTGCTTGCGCGAAAGACCGTGTTCGTTCACGGTATCGCCCATCGGAAAATACACTTTGGTGGCGAGCACGAGCGCGTCGCGGTGCAATTCTTTAATGACCGGGCCTAGGACTTCTTCGGCAGCGCCGCGCGCATAGACGTTCGCCGTATCGATGAAGTTGATCCCTCGTTCCCACGCGCGAAGAACGCACGCGCGTGCGACGTCGCGTTCGACGGTGCTACCGTACGTTAGCCACGAACCGAGGCCGACGACCGATAATTTGAGGCCCGAGTGGCCGAGGTTGCGATACTGCATTGGTAAGAGTTCTCCTTATTGCGGGGCCGGAGGTTTCGGAACGATGATTCGCAGCGCGCGCGGAATCGATTCGAAGACGGCCGGCGTGACGCCGGCAGGTTCGCCGTCGGCGCTAATGTGGTGGGGGCGATGGGTGTGCACGGTAAACCGATTCGAGCGGCGTCGCCGCAAGCCGTCGACCGAGCCCCGATCGTGGGTGATAGCCTTGCGGACGATCGGAATGACGCCCAGCCAGTTTTCGATCTCGACGCTAAAAAGTTCGAGCATCCCGTTGTCGATCGAACCGCCCGGCACTTCGATCAACCCACCAAAATGATAGCTGTTTGCAAACGTAAGCTGCACCGTTCGAAATTGCTCCGAACGGCCGTCGAAGTCGACCTCCGCAAAGAATGGCCGGTGCTGCGCGAGCGTCTGTATAGTCGTACCCGCGACGCCAAAAAAACCGAAACGTTGCTTGAGTTCGGGTGTCTGGCGACGCGCGATGCGCGTAGAAATTCCAATGCTGGCTTCGTTGACGAAATACGCACCGTTGACCCGGCCCACATCGATCTCGCGCGTCGTTCCCCCGGCTACGATCGCGCACGCCCCCGGCACGTCCAGTGGAATGCCGAACGTGCGCGCCAGATCGTTGAACGTCCCCAGCGGTATGATTCCGAGAGGCACCTTTGCCTGCATCGCCTCCGCCAGGCTTGAGACGATCGTACCGTCGCCGCCGGCCGCGACGATGGCGTCGTACGGTTCGCGCTCGACGATCTCCACGTTGAGCTCGTCCAGGGCCGCTCGCACGCCCGGGGCGGATTCGGCGCCGCGGCGGGACTTCTCGTTGAGGATCAGGCGTACGCGCATGACGTCCCTGTTCCCATCAGGACGCGGCCCTCCATGCAAACTTCGGCGGCCGCTCGCGCGTTAGGTGAGCATGAGACAGTTTGCAGCGATTCTCTGCGCCGCCCTGGGTTTTGCTTTGTTAGGCGCCGGCGCTACGCCCGCTCCGGAAGCGAGCGCCGGGCCGACCGTCATCGTTCACATCAAGGACTTTCAGTTCAAACCGGCCACGTTTACGATAAAACCGGGAACGACCGTCCAGTGGGTCAACGACGATGCCGTGCAACACTCGGCGACCGCCGACGACAATTCGTGGAACTCCGGCGAGCTCGCGCAGGGGAAGACGTGGAGTAAGACGTTCGCGACGACCGGCACGTACCACTATTATTGCGACGATCACGAATTCATGAAAGCCGAAATCGACGTCAAATAACCCGCCAAAGCCACCCTTCGACAAGCTCAGGGTGACAAAAATCTTTCCCCGTCACCCTGAGCCTGTCGAAGGGCGGGTTATGGTACGCCCGCGGCGTCTAATTCGGGGCTGAGCTCGGGCGACGGGGCGAGGACGACACGATCCGGCTCGTGCTGCGTCGTACGCCACGCAAGCGCCAATGCAAAGAGCAACAATCCGCACGCGAGATACCACGGCGCGCCGGCGAGGCGCAGCAACCCGGTGTTGCCGATGAACGTCGCAAAAATACCCGCGAAGATGCCGGGCCCGAGGATCATGGCGAAGCTTCGCAGCGAGCCGAGCGCGCCTTGCAATTCGCCTTGCTCGTCGTGCCGGACGTGGCGCGTCATCAAGCTTTGCGCGGCCGGACTGTAGATGCTCCACAACATCATGACCGGAATGCCCAGAAGAAAAATCCAGCCGTTCGGTGCGACGCCGAACATCGCCATTCCGGCGGCGCCGAAGAAGAGGCCGATGAGTAACGTACGCCGTTCGCCGAACCGTGCCACGATGGGCTTGATGCACCACAGCGAGACGATCACGGACGTCACGCCGACGACTGCAAGCGATGCGCCGTTGGCGCCCGGAGACCATGCATAGCGATACATCGTGTACAGCACCCACACCGTGAATACTTCGTGCGCGAGGTAGCCGATGAAGTTAATCGTCGCCAAGCCCGAGAGTTCTCGATGGCTGCGCAGCAGGCGCAACGACCCCAACGGATTGGCGCGCCGCCAGTCGAATGTCGTGCGCCGCTTCTCTTTGGGCAGCGATTCAGGAAGTACGAAAAAACCGTAAAGCCAATTGATCAAGCAGAAGCCGCCGGCGACCCAGAACGGCAAGCGCGGATTCATGCCACCCAAGAGGCCGCCGATCGCCGGCCCCACGATAAAGCCTATGCCGAACGCGGCGCTGATAATGCCGAACCCCGCCGCACGCTTCTCCTGTGTGGTGACGTCGCTGATGTACGCGCCTGCAGTCGTCATGCTTGCCGAGGTCATGCCCGAAAGGATGCGGCCGACGAAGAGCCACCCGACCGTCGGCGCGAGCGCCATTACGAGATAGTCAAGCGCCATGCCGAGATTCGAAAGCAAAATCACGGGGCGCCGTCCGAACCGATCCGAAAGAATACCCAAAATCGGCGAGCAGACAAACTGCATGAGCGCCCATACGATGCCGAAAAGGCCGGTAATCCATGCCGCGTCGACCATGCGCCCGCCGTAGAATCCAACAATGAGTTTCGGCAGCACGGGGGCGATTATGCCGAAGCTCAGCATGTCGATCGTGACCGTGATGAAGATAAACGTTAGCGCCGCCCGACGGTTACGCAGTACGTGCATTTTGAGACTCCTCGAATAGTG
Organism: Vulcanimicrobiaceae bacterium; assembly: GCA_036559125.1. Classification (GTDB taxonomy): domain Bacteria; phylum Vulcanimicrobiota; class Vulcanimicrobiia; order Vulcanimicrobiales; family Vulcanimicrobiaceae; genus JALYTZ01. Next base: position 36,499 of record DATBTT010000031.1, on the reverse strand, counting down.
ATGCGGATGATAGCATCTCGATCCACATGTTGACGGCCAGATCGACGCGCGCGCGCTCGCGAGTCGCGCATAGGTCGAGCATGAAGCCGCGAAATCCCGCAAGCACGACGGTCGCATAGGCCCGCGCGCGTGTGGCGGAGCACCCCTCCGCGAGTGCCGGGCGCTCGAGAAAATCGAGCCAGTCGGCGACCACGTGCTTCAAAAAATCCGGGAAACGCTTACGGTCCACAAGCGCGAGCGCGTAGACCTCAAAGAGTAAACGAAAGAGAGGCTCGCTTTTGCGATCGCTCATGATGCGCCAGGCGGCCCGGCAGACGTCGCCTGAAGATCCGCGCACGTCGCTCAGCTTCGCAAATGCCACGCGCTGGCGCGACCGCACCGCCACCAGAATTTCGGTTAGCAGCGCTTCCTTCGACTCGAAATAGTACAGCAATAGGCGCGGGCTCGCATCTACTGCTGCGGCCAGCGGACGCAACGAGAGTTCGGAGACGCCGTTCTCGGCAACATAGTCGACGATGCGCTCGAGCAAGTCCACGCGTCGTCGTTCGTCCACGGTTCGCGTCATGCGCAGAGGATACCATACTTGTAACAGTCGTTTCAAGTATGGGGCTTTATCCGGGAACAATCGATCGCATGGGAGAGGCTCTCGCGCGCCGTACTTGAAGCGGCACGCATGGACGCCGACGTCATCGTAATCGGCGCAGGTGCGGCCGGTTTGGCCGCAGCGCGCGAGCTCGGGCGCCGATCGCTGCGCGTAATCGTTCTGGAAGCTCGCGACCGCGTCGGCGGCCGCGTATGGCCGCTCGCAAGCGCCGACGCCACTGCTCCCCCCGAACTGGGCGCGGAATTTATTCACGGCCGGGCACGGGAGACGATGGCGTTGTTGCGCGACGTTGGGATGGATGCGATCGAGACGGCCGGTGAATCATGGGTCTGCGGTTCGGACGGGGCACTGCAACGCACCGACGACGACGCGATGTCGGCTACCGGCATATTCGAGCGCGCGCGCTCGCTCGAAAACGATGAGAGCGTCGACGTCTTTCTTCGACGTTTCGAAAATCAGGACGAGCTGCGCACGACGGCCGCAACGGCGCGCGCACTCGTTGAAGGATTCGACGCCGCCGATCCCGCGATCGCAAGCGTGCAGGCGATCGCGGACGAGTGGCACTCCGGCGTAAATGGTGCGAGTGCGCGTCCAACCGGCGGGTACGGTCCGATGCTCCAACGGTTGCACGATGACTGCATTGCCGCCGGCGTTCGCATAGACGTATCGACGATCGTGGAGCGAATCTCGCTGACCCCCGCGGGAGTCACCATCGATACGCACCAGACTCGAAACGGGTCGCACCTACTTCGCGCGCGAGCGGCCGTCGTAACGGTCCCGGCGGGTGTTTTGCGTCAAAGCGGCGCCGGAAACGCAATCGCGTTCGATCCCGATCTGCCCGCTGCGAAACAGGCGGCACTCGCTAATATCGAGATGGGGCACGTCGCTAGAGTGACGCTCGCCTTTCAAACGCCATTTTGGGAGCGCCTCGACGGCGGGCGCTATCGCGATGCCGGCTTCTTCCGTTGCGCCGGACGGCCTTTTCCAACGTACTGGACGCAAATGCCGGTGCGCAGTAATCTGATCGTGGCATGGGCCGGGGGACCGAAAGCAAGGGCCTTGAACGGCGCCTCGCGAGAGGAGCTCGTAGAAAAAGCGCTACGCGGGTTCGATGGGTTGTTCGGAGGTTGCGGACGCGCGCAGACGGAGTTCGAAGCTGCATACGTGCACGATTGGAGCACCGACCCGCTGTCTCGCGGGGCGTACAGTTATGTAATCGTCGGCGGTGCGAATGCGCGCGCGACGCTCGCCGCACCGGTCGGCGGCGCGCTGTTCTTTGCCGGCGAGGCCACGGCGGATGACGGCCAAGCGGGTACGGTCAATGGCGCGCTCAACACGGGCGAGCGCGCCGCGCGGGAAGTTGTGGCGGCTTTCGAAAGCGGTGGAAAACATGATTGAACCTGCATCCGTCCTAACTCCGTGGTCGAGCTTCTACGCGATGACCGGCTCGTCGGCCGCGGCGCTCACTGGCTTGATGTTCATCGTCATTACGTTGGTCACGGGAACGGAACGCTTGCGAAAAAGCGGCGATGGAATTTCCACGTTTAGCACGCCGACCGTCGTGCACTTCGGTGCGGCTCTACTCTTTTCTGTGATTCTCAGCGCGCCGTGGCCCGCGCTCGTTGCCCCTGCCGTACTTCTCGAGATCGCCGGTCTGTGCGGTATTGCGTACGTAGCGCGTTTGATGGTGCGAACGCGGAAGCTGACGTCGTACAATGCAGACGTCGAGGATTGGATCTCGTACAGCATACTTCCGTTCGTGGCGTATGCCGCAATCCTCGCCGGCGCAATCATGTTGCGCGCCGTCCCAGTCGACGCGATGTTCGCACTTGCAGCCGGCGTTGCATTATTGATCTTCGTCGGCATACGCAACGCTTGGGACGTCGTAACCTATATCGCCCTCCAAGACGACTAGGACGATCAAGCCTTGCCGGTGCTAAAAGCTCAGCCCGGCCGGCGTATGACTACCTTTGTACGAGCGCATACGCGATATCTGGCCGTAACGAGTTAGCCCTAAACCTAGGCGAAGTGAAGGCGTTTTCGATGATCGATGACGACACGTTCGATCGGTTCTCGAAACGCGCGGATTTGTCGCCGCGAATTGTCCTTACGGCCGCGCATGCGATGCTCGAGCGCATTCTAGATATGTGGCCACAGTTGCGTGCGCGTCTGATCGACGATTTGCCATTTATCTGCGAGAGGATTGACTATCTGCTTGCGTCCATCCCATTCTTCACAAAGGCGCGTGCGCGCGGTGTGCCTGCTGCGGCGGCGTATGTTGCGCGCCGCAGCCGGCTGCAAACGTACTGTTAGCGCGAGAGTTGGGCGGCGAGTTTGTCCATGCACTCGCCCCAGCCGCGCTCGTGCGAAGCGCGGGATTCTTCCCGCACGAACAGCTCGTGGCGTAGCGTTAGTTCGGTACCGTCGCCGTCGGGTGCGAACTCGAGCGTGAGTACCGTGTGCTGTTCGTCTTTCGGATCATCCTCGATCCAAATCCACGAAAGTGCGAGGCGGTTCGGGGGCGCAACCTCGCGATACGTTCCGTGCAGCGTCCACAAATCGTCGTCGGCCATACGAAAGACGATCTTGTACTCGCCGCCATCGCGGACGTCGCCGGTAGCTTCCACGAGTTTGACGTCCTCGGGCCGCATGAGTTCGGCAAAGGTGTCGATGTTAGCAAAGGCGTCATAGACGCGCGGTGCAGGTGCGTCGAAGCGGCGGCGGATGTACACCGCCGGAAGCGTGGTTTGATTCACGATTTCCTCTTTTCGTCTGATGCTTTGTCAAGAAGTTGTTCGAGACGGTCGAGAGCGCCGTTCCAGTAGCGGCGCTGCCGGTCAATCCACGCCGAAACTTCTTGCATAGTTTGCGGTGAGATGGTGCAGTAATGTACGCGTCCCTCGATGGTGCGCTGGAGCAAGCCTGCTTCTTCAAGCACACGAACGTGCTTGGAGATCGCTGGCTGCGAGATCGGAAATTCCGAGGCAATCTCGCCGATGGTGAGCGGTTTGCGGGCCAAACGCTCGACGATGCGGCGGCGCGTGGGATCCGCGAGGGCGGCGAAGACGGAGTCGATATTTATAACCATTTGGTTATATAATCGTACAGCTATATTTACGCCATGTCAATCCTCGCGTCTCGATGCCTGCGATTGCGCTTCTGGTTGTAGCATCTGTGACGAGAAGCCGATCATCATAACCGGTAACGAGTGACTTGCAGTATATCGGTCGGGATAGTATAGTATTCCGAGAGGTATAGTAAAGTATGTCGTCCGGTATACCATTCTACCAGGAGGAATCGTGGCGGCTGCCCGCCCCGCCCCTATTTGGAACTCGGATGCGGACCGCTCTTTTAATCCTGATAGCCGTTCTTGAGCAGACCTACCCTGCGGAGATCAGCCGCTTCCTCAGGTCCACTATCCCTGCCGTCCAGCGCACGCTCGATAGGCTTGAGGACGAGGGCCTGGTCGCAACCCGCCGGCTCGCGGTACGGACCGTCACACTCAATCCAGGCTATCCCGCCTTTCGCGAGCTACGGGCGCTCTTGTTGCGCCTCGCGGAGGGCTACGGCCAATATCAAATCGTCAAGGAATCGCGGCGAACGCGGCCCCGCCGGCGAGGAAAGCCGCTGTGATTACGCCCGAAAGCACGCTCGCCGATATATGCTTCGCCGCGTCGCAAGCGCTTGAAGCGCACGGCATCACCGCCGTCCTTACCGGCGGCAGCGCAGCCACCGTTTATGCCCCGCACGCCTATACCTCGCACGACGCGGACTTCGTCCTTCAGGGCGATGAACCGCTCGAGGACGTCGGCGGCGCGCTTCTTCCCATCGGTTTCAAACGCGACGGAAAATCGCGCATCTTCGTGCATCCCGACACCAGCTTCACGATCGACTTCCCACGTGGCCCGCTTGCCGTCGGCGGCGACTACGTGCGTGAGACCGCAATCCTTACGAACGCTGACATGAACTTGCGAATTCTTTCGCCTATGGATTGCGTGCGCGACCGCCTCGCGCATTTCTACCACTGGAACGACTTCACCGCGCTCAACGCTGCCGTCGCCGTCGCCGCAGCGAACATGGACACGATCGATACGGATCTGCTGCGTTCTTGGTCTAAGCGCGAAGATGGTCTCGCTAAATTCACTGAGTTTGAGCGACGGGTACGATTAGCGCGCCGTGCACCTAGAAACGCAGACTCGTTGAAATAAATCTATAAATCTACTGCCCAGAAAGGGACTCGAACCCCCACGGCCTTGCGGCCACTGATACCTGAAACCAGCGCGTCTACCAATTCCGCCATCTGGGCACGGACCGAGGCCGGTTCGCCTCTGCGGCCAGGAGCCCTCCCGGGCCGTCGCAACCCGGTGCCCGCGGCGCGGTTTCTGGGGCGCACCTATGTCAGTTCCTCTGCGACTTCTCTCCGATACCACGCCGCTCGACGCCTATTCGGAAGCCGTTACCCATGCGGCACAAACCGTCAGTCCCTCCGTCGTGAACATCGAGGTTCGCACGGGCCGCCACGGCGGAAACGGATCGGGCTTCGTCTTTACCCCCGACGGGTTCGTGCTCACCAACAGTCACGTCGTTACCGGCGCCGAGCGCATCACGGTCTCGCTGCTCGATGGTCGCGAACTCCCCGCGCGCCTCGTCGGCGAAGATCCGCATACGGATATCGCCATCGTGCGCATCGACGCGCCCGATCTCGTGCCTGCCAAATTGGGCGACTCGGCTACGTTGCGTCCAGGACAACTCGTCATTGCGGTCGGCAACCCGTACGGGTTGCAATATACGGTGACGGCCGGTGTCGTGAGCGCACTCGGGCGTACGCTGCGTTCGCAGTCGGGGCGCTTGATGGACAACATCGTGCAAACCGACGCAGCGCTCAACCCGGGCAATTCCGGTGGTCCTCTGGTCGGCGCCGACGGCGCGGTCGTCGGCGTCAACACGGCCGTATTCGCAGGGCAAGGAATTTGTTTTGCGATTGCCATCAATACCGCGCAATTCATTGCCGGCGTGCTCATGCGCGACGGCCGCGTTCGGCGCGGCTACTTAGGCATTGCCGGGCAAGATATCGAGCTGCCGCCGCACCTCGCGCGCCGGCACGGTCTGGAAATTCGCGACGGCTTGTTGGTGATTTCGGTAGAGCCCGGCAGCCCCGCACAGACCGCCGGCCTACGCGAAGGCGACGTCATCGTGCAATTCGAAGAGCGAGCGTTGCGAGGCATCGACGATCTGCACCGTCGGCTGACGTTGATCGATCTCCAACGCCCCTACAAACTGGGCGTGGTTCGCAAGAGCGAGCGAATCGAGACGCTAGTGTTACCGATCGAGGCTACATGATACGTCGCCTGCTCCCGATTTTGGGAGTCACGTTCATCGATATCGTCGGATTCAGCATGCTGATTCCGATGTTGCCGTATTTCGTCACGCATTTTCACGCCTCGGCGTTCACGGTCGGCATTCTGTTCTCGACGTTTTCGTTCTGTCAGTTGATCGCTGGGCCGGTGTGGGGTCACGTCTCGGATCGCATCGGTCGCAAGGCCGTCTTGATCATCAGCCAAGTCGGCGCGACCATCGGCTGGGCGATGCTCGCCTTCGCACCTGATCTGACCTGGGTATTCATCGCTCGCGTCGTCGAGGGAATCTCGGGCGGAAATATCGGTATCACGCAAGCGTACGTAGCCGATTTGGTTGCGCCGAAGGAACGCTCGCGCGCGTTCGGTCTAATCGGCGCGATGTTTGGCGCGGGCATGGTATTCGGTCCGCTCGGGGGCGGCTTTCTGTTCGCGCGATACGGGTTCGCGGTGCCGTTTCTGGTCGCGTCGGGCTTACAGTTTCTCACCCTGGTGCTGACGATCGCGCTGCTGCCCGAATCGCGCTCGAAGCAAGAAGTCGAAAGCGCTGCAGGCCTGCGCGATATCGGGAAGACGCTTTCCAATCCCGCCCTCGCGCGCATCCTCTATCAAAAACTCGCGCTTTCGCTTGGACTCTATGCGTGGTTTTCGGTGATGGCGCTCTACCTGAAACAGCAATTGCATTTTTCGCTCGCGCAGACCGACTATTATTTTTCGATCGTCTCGGTGCTGGGCGTGGTCGTGAACGTGTTCGTCATCCATCGCGTGGCGCAGCGGGCCGGAGACCGGGTAATGTCCACGATCGGCCTGGCGTGTCTCATTGCCGCATTCGCGATGGTGCCGTTCGTGCACGACCTCGTGTTACTCGCCGTGATGGCGCCGCTGTTTTCCGTCGGTATGGGCTTTGCGAACACGGGCATCACCGCTCTGATCAGCAACGCGGCATCGGACGACCGTCAAGGAAGCGTACTGGGCGTTTCGTCCTCGCTCGACTCCCTTTCGGGCATCGTCTCTCCGCTCGCGTCGACCGCGGTGCTCACGCGCTTCGGTTCGCCGTATGCGGGCGTCGCATCGACGTTCTTCGCTGCAGTTTCGCTCGTCATGGGGTTGGCGGCCACGCGCACCGAAAACCGCAGCGCGCTCGCGACGGCGGCCGCGAGCGGCGCAGACGCAGAAATTTAGGCCGCCGTTTTCTTGCGCCGCTTCGCCGGCGCTTTGTTTGCGGCAGTCACGCGCTTGGTGCGCTCCTGCTTGCTCTGTTCGAGCGATTGTTGCAGCACGTCCATGAGATTGACCACTTTGCCGCGCGACGGTGCCTTCTTCGGCGCCGCGGGAAGTTCTTTACCGGCGGCGCGCGCTTCGATCATTGCGAGCAGTTCGTCGTGGTACTTGTTGGTGAACTTCTCCGGCTCGAACGTCTCGACCGCCATCGAGTCGATGAGCATCTTCGCCATCTTCATCTCGGCTTCGGGTAACTTCACCGATTCGGGCAATTCCAGCGTCGATTGGTCAACGAGTTCTTCGGCCCAATGCATCAGCTCCATGACGAGCGCGTCTCCGTTGGGCTTGACGGCGCAGATGTATTCCTTGCTGCGCAACACGACGCGCGCGATGGCGACGCGCTTGCTCGATGACAAGGCTTCGCGAAGGAGCGCATACGCATGCTTTCCTTGTTTCGTCGGCTCCAAGTAGTACGGTTTGTCGAAAAACATCGGATTGATTTGATCGAGTTCGACGAACTCGAGAATGTCCACCGACTGCGTTGCCTCGGGATTAACCTTAGCGAAGTCTTCGTCGGTGATGAGGACGTACTCGCCCTTTTCGTACTCGTAGCCCTTGACGATCTCGTCCCACGGCACGGGCTTACCGTCAACCGAGCAGACGCGCTCGTACTTGATGCGCCCCTCGTCCTTGGCATGCAGCATGTTGAACGAAAGATCGTTGGCCCGAACGGCCGTGAACACTTTGATGGGGATGTTTACCAGGCCGAAGTTGATCGAGCCGGACCAGATCGCGTGCGCCATGTGTGGTATTCCTCCGGTTTAATCGGGCGAGCCGAGCATCATTATACCCGGGCGTCCCATTCCATGCGAGCCTGGGCTCGTTCGCCCTTCGACGGGGGCCGTTAGCGCCAGAGTTTTTGGGCTTTGGCTATGGCGGTTTCTAGTTTGGCGGGTTTCCAGTGGCTGCCGGCCCAGAGGTCGCCGAGCTTCGCTAAGCGCTTGGGCGCGGTTTGAATGGTCCACGGCGCCGAGGCGTCTTCGGGAGCACCCGAGCGCTTGCGGCTGAGAGCCTCCACTTCGTCCCATTGGAGAGGCATGGAAACCGGGGCACCGTCGCGCGCCCGCACGACGTAGGGCGGAACCAGGGTCTTGCCGCGGCCCACTTGCACGTAATCGAGATAGACCGTGCCGCGCGGACGCTTGGCAGTCATGCGCTCGAGCGTCGTAAGACTGGCGTTTTCGCTCGCGAGACGCCGCGCGATCACTTCGGCGAAGACTTTGATGGGCTCGTAGTCGTATTGCGGGCGCAATGCAATGACGACGTGCAGGCCGCTGCTGCCCGAGGTTTTCACCAACGGCGCGAGGCCGATGCGGTCGAGTAATTCGCGCAGCTTGACCGCTACCGTCGCCATCGTCTTGAGCGTGCACCCCTCCCACGGATCGAGGTCGAAGAGCACGTAATCGGGTTCGTCGAGCGTGTCGACGCGCGACGTCCACGTGTGTAGCACGATCGACGCGAGGTTCGCGCAAAAAACCAGCGTGGCTTCGTCGTTGCACACGATGTACGAAATCTCGCTGCGCCGCTCGCTCGATGAATCCAGCGTGACCGTCTTCACCCACGGCGGCGTCCCGCGCGGCGCCTGTTTTTCAAAAAACGACGCCGCGTCGATCCCGTTGGGATAGCGCTGCAGCGTCAACGGACGATCTTCGAGATGCGGAACGAGCAACGGCGCCACGTGCCGGTAGTACGCGATGAGGTCGCCTTTCGTATATCCGTCGCGCGGCCACAACACTTTGTCGAGATTCGAGAGTTGCAGATCGCGCGAACCCACGCGGGCGGTGGTTTTCTTGGAAACGGCCACTACGCGACGTCGTCCGCATCGACGGGCCGTTCGCGCCGGCACTCTTTGGGATCTTTGTCGAGCCGCAACCCCAAAAACGCGGGCTGGCGCATGTAGCCGTCGCGCGTCCATTCGGCGAAACGCACTTCGGCTACGAACGCCGGTTTGACCCAATGCGCCGGCGTGTTCGAGTCGACGTCGTTGACGAACGGCGACTTCTTTTGTTCGATGCTCTCGAGCTGGGCCGTCATTTTCGCCAGCGTTTTCGTGTCGAATCCCGTACCCACGTGGCCAACGTAGTGCAGTTTACCGCGTTCGTCGTACAAGCCCAGCAACAGCGCGCCGAAGCCTTTTCGGCTCCCGCGCGGCTCGGTGAATCCGCCGACGACCGCCTCTTGCATGAGCTGCGCCTTGATCTTGACCCAGTCCCGACTGCGTCGCTCCTGATAGAGCGATTGCCGGCGCTTGCCGATGACGCCCTCGAGTTGTTGCTTTTGCGCCTGTTCGTAGAGCGCTTCGCCTTTGGCTGCGACGTGCTTGGAATACATCACCAACCCGTCGTCCGTAATGACCGATTGAAGACGCTGCTTGCGTTCCTCGAGCGGGGTCTTTCGCAAATCTTTGCCGTCGGCGTAGAGCAGATCGAACGCGACGAACGTCAGCGGGTATTTCTTGGCTTCGGGACTCCGCGCGCTCGGACGCTTGCGATTGAAACTTCCTTGCAGGCGCTGAAAAGACGAGCGCCCTTTTTCGTCCAGGCTGACGATCTCGCCGTCGACGACGATCGGCAAGGTCGAAAACGCCGATGCGAGTTCTGAAAGTTCGGGAAACTGCGGCAAAAAATCCAAACCGTTGCGCGAAACGAGCGTGACGTTGCGCTTCTCGTCGACCGTGCAAATCGCGCGATAGCCATCCCACTTGATTTCGAAGAGCCAGTCGTCGTTGTCGAACGGCGCGTCGACCAGCGTGGCCAGCATCGGTTCTTTGATGGCCGGGACGGGATCGCGTTTCGCGCGGGATTTTAGCGCCGGCTTCGCCTGCGCCGCGCGCACGTTGCGATTCGATGCCCAGTGCGGCGCGCGCGGGTCGGAGGCAATTTCTTCGAGCGTCTTGCCGCTTTTAGCCGATGTGTCGTCTTTCGCAATCTCGTACGAAGTGTCGACGTATTCGTCGTGATCCTTGATGAGCAGCCAGGGATCGCCGCTCTCGGATCCACGATTCTTGATGCGCACGAGCGTCCATTCCCCGTGCAACTTCTTTCCGTCCAATACAAACTTGATTTTGCCGTTTCCGATTTCGGCGGCGGGATCCGTGCCCTCGACTAACGCGTAGGTTCCCTCGTCCCATACGATGACTTCGCCCGCGCCATAATTGTTCTTCGGAATGATGCCCTCGAAGGTGCGATAGTCGAACGGATGGTCCTCGACGTGCATCGCCAGGCGTTTATCGGCGGGATCGCGCGAAGGCCCTTTCGGGACGGCCCAGGATTTGAGCACTCCGTCGGCCTCAAGCCGGAAGTCGTAATGCAAGCGCGACGCGTGATGTTTCTGAATGACGAATCGCAAGCGTTTGCCACCGCGTTTTTGCTTGGCGCCGCGCGGCTCCGGCGTCTTCGCGAATTCGCGTTTGCCCTGATAGCGTTCGAGCGAGCCGGGCTCTTTTTTTGCCCGGCTCGCTCGTGCTGTCGTTCCTTTTTTTACTGCCGGCATAGCCGGTACTTATCGACGGGTCAGACCCGCGCCCCTCGTCCCGTTACGATGTTGACGATCAGCAGAATGATCGCCACGACCAGGACGATGTGAATGAGAGACCCGATGTGGAATACTGCGAATCCGAGCAACCACAAGATGAAGAGGATGACGATGATCGTCCACAACAGACCTGCCATGGTTATTGGCCGCCGCCGTTGGTTGTGGTCGTCGATTTCGTCGTCGAACCGCCGCCGTTCGAGCCGCCCGCGGGCTGCGAATTTGTAGTAGTGGTCGTATTATTGGACGTGGACGACGTCGTCCACGGATGCCATGCGAAGAGTGCTATTAGCACTGCTACCACGACGACGATGACGATGCCGACCGCTGCGGCGCTGCCGCCTCCGCCGTTTCCGTCTCGTACGATTACTGGACCGTCAGCCATAGCGTTTGCTCCTTTTACGTGCTGCAGTGGTCGCGTTATACCCACACCCAGCAAGCGCAAACCGCTCCGCTGTCGAATATCCGTAGCGATGTGGCATCTCATCGGGGGTTTCGCGGCCCTGGCGTTAACCGTCGTAGCCTGGCAGCGCAGCCGAACCCCCAGCAGCGGCTTCTACGAACGGGACGTGTACGCGATGACCGCCCGGACGCACCGAACCTACGCCGTGGTGAATCTCGCATTCGCGGCCGTCTTCTTTGCGGCGATCCCATTGCACGCCATTCCAGTCGTGCCGCTGCTTGCGGTTTTTACGGTAATCGCGATCCTGTATCTCGCGTCGTTCGTACGTGGCGCCACGGGTGAGGATGAGTGATAGAATCGCACTATGGACGCGATAGCCTGGAACGACTGGAATTCAGAAGCCTTTGAGCGCGCGACGCGCGAGAAGAAGCCGATCTTGCTCTCCATCTCCGCGGTGTGGTGCCATTGGTGTCACGTCATGGACCGCACGACGTATAGCGACCTCGCCGTAATAGCGCGAGTCAACGCAGACTTCGTTCCGATTCGCGTCGACAACGACAGGCGCCCGGATATCAACGCGCGTTACAATCAGGGCGGCTGGCCGACGACGGCGTTTTTGACCCCGGACGGGTCGCTATTGACCGGCGCTACGTACCTTCCGGCCGAAGCGATGCGCCGTACGCTCGATGAAATCGCCGAATTCTACCGCACCAACGGCGCTCGCCTCGAACAACGCGACGCACGGGGGATTCTGGAACCCGCGAATGATCCGGAAACGGGATCCGATCTCGATGGGGGCACCGTCGAGCGGGTCCTCGACGAAATTGTCGCCGGGTACGATGAATCGTACGCTGGGTTCGGGACGGAACCAAAGTTTCCAATGACCGATGCGCTCGAGTTCTTATTGCAAAGCCATCGGCTCAATGGCGACCAGCGCCTGTATGAAATCGTCGCAAATACGATGCTCGCAATGACACGCGGCGGTATGTACGATCGCGTCGAGGGCGGATTTTTTCGATACTCCACGACGCGCGATTGGTCGATCCCGCATTTCGAAAAGATGGCAGAGGATCACGCCGGTCTCCTGCGCGTGCTCGCGCAACTTCTTAGCCTGTCGCGCAATGCCGCATTTCACGTGGCGTTGCGATCGGCAATCGGTTACGTCTGCGGCGTTCTTCGCGATCCCGAAACCGGACTGTTTGCCGGCAGTCAAGACGCCGACGAGGAGTACTACTCGCTTCCGCTCGACGAACGCCGGGCGCGTGGCGCCCCGTTTGTCGACCGCCGGTCGTACAGCAACTGGAGCGCGGCGCTCGCCGGCGCGCTTTTGGTCGCGAGCGACGCGCTCGACGACGACGCGCTACGAGCGATGGGTGAATCGGCCCTCGACGCCCTGCACGAACGCGTTCGCGACGATGACGGCTTGCTCCATCACGTACTCGAACGCGGCGCAGCACCGCAGGTTCGGGGACTGCTCGCCGATCAAAGCGCATACCTTCGGGCGCTCCTCGACGCCCACGAATGCGGCGGTGAAGCGCGATTTCTGCGGCGTGCCTGCGAGATTGCCGACGCCGTCGAACGAACGCTAGCGGCGCCGGGCGGTGGATATTACGATCGCAATGGGCTTGAAGACGAATTAGGAGCCTTGCGCGTCAAAACGCGCCCGCTCGGCGACAACGCGTTGATGGCCGATTCGCTGCTGCGCTTGGCGGCGCTCGAAGACGAGCCGCGACATCACCAAACGGCGGAGCGTACTCTTCGCCTCTTTGCCCGGACCTACTCACGCGCGGGCAGTTTCGCCGCCCCATACGCGCGGGCGGTACAGCGCTTTTTCGAACCGGCGTCCACCGTGACCATCGTCGCTTCGACCGCGGGCGGAGCCGAATTGCGCGAAGCCGCACGTTGCGTCCCCAACCCACTCGTAGCGGTGCGAACGATTGCGCCAGACGACGCGGACGAATTGGGACGCCGCGGATACGCGGCGGTAGTCCACCCGGTCGCGTACGTCTGTTCGGGTACCGCGTGCGGGCCGGCCGTACGCGAAGCGACGCAAATCGCGGCTGCCTTCGAAACACTTGCCACGTCCGGCCGGTAATCCCGAGTAGAACCACTGCTTGTGGAGGACGCATGAATCCGTACGTCGCGCAACTCAAAGCCCAGTTGACCCCGCCGCAGCTGATGCTCTTCGAAAGCGAGATGCGGCGCTACCGTAGGGAACCGATCCTCGCGTTCCTACTCGCCTTTTTTCTGGGACTCTTCGGCGCGCACCATTTCTATCTCGGCCGCACGCAGGCGGGGATCATCATGCTCGCCTGCACGCTGAGCGTGGTCGGACTCGTCGTAAGCTTCCCGTGGAAAATCATCAACTGGTTTACCGTATGGGGCGAATGCGACGAGGCCAACGACGAGCTCGAATATGCGCTGGCGTACTCAATGGTTTACGGCCAACAACCGCCGGGCGCCGCGCCCCGCCGCTCCATCGGCGGCCTCCCCATGACCACCTAGCTCTCCACGTCAGGGTGACAATTCGATTTCCACAATCGCTGTCGGCGAAATTAGTTGCCGCCGTTGCGGACGATTGCGTTCCAGTACCATACTCCGTACGTGCTTGCGATGCAGGAGTATGCAATCAGGATCTCCGCCCAACGTGCGAGCCGTTGGCGTGCGGCGAAGATCATCAGCACAAAAAGAAACGGCATGAAATCAAGCGCGTGCCGCATGCCGTATTGGGCGTACCCGTTCACATAGTACAACAGGTTCGGTCCCGCCGCCAGCAGCGTCGCGACCCACAGCGCGGTGACGACGTGCAGCGGGCGGCGCGTGAAGAATGCGAGTATCAGCGCCGGACTCGTCCATGTCAACGCGACGCCGGAGAAGGACGGGCGAATCCAGGGAAACGTCCCGGAGAAATCGGGATATTGCACGAACAACGACCAGAGTTGATAGGGCACGTTCGCGAGCGAAAACGGCGACCCGGTCGCCGAGCCCACCGAATCCTCGTGAAAGAATATCGTGTGCCCGCTGTCCCACGGGACGCCCCATCGCACCAGATTGTACGTCACCCATAGCAGCGCCGCCGGAACGAGAACGACCGCCATGGCCGCGCCGCGCCGCCCCAATTCGTGCACTGTCGCACGTGCCGGCAACGACGCGCGCAATCCACCGCTCGCGGTGAGATATGCGATGACGGGCAGCGCCATCACCACGGTAAAACGCGATGCGATCGCTGCGGCATACAGCAGCATGACCAGCCACGTGCGGTTCTTGCCCGCGAGTTCCGCGAGCGCCAGCGTCATCAAACAGACGGCGCTACTCTGCGCGACGAACCACACGTCGCCCAGCATCGAGCACCATGCCAGCGACGTCCCGGCTAGAAAAAATGCGCACAACCAAAGGCTCGTGCGCTCGCTGCATCCAAGCCGTTCGCACAATTCCCACGCCGCGCCCACGGCAATCGCGCACAGGACGACCGCCAAGAACGTCTGATTTGCCGCCATGCCGAATATCGCGACCAACGGCAGCATAAAAAAGCCCGGTAGCGGATCGTTGACGATGTACCGATGACCGTGCCATAGGACCGCGTCGATGTACGCGCCCGGCCAGTCGATCCAGAGCCGTCCGTGCAGGAGCGCGTACGCAAAGAGCGTGTAATTGTTATAGGGCGTCGAGCGCAGGTGCGAAAAAACAAGCGTGATGACGAATGCGGCAGCCGCCGCGACAAACGATCGGCGAAGCCTCAATTCTTTACCACACGATAGAGCGCCGGCGAGCCGGCGACGTACTGCAAATGATATCCGGGAACCGATCCGAAGACGATGCCGACGACGTAGACCGGGCGCCCGCGCAGCCACTGCGGCACGCGCGCCGCATCGTCCTGCAACCATGCGGTCTCGACGATTCGGTCGCCGAGGTCGCGATCGACGTACGCAGCGTAGGCCAGCGGCGTCGCATAGAGCCATGGCGCGATCAGAATCGCGTTACCGGGCGTTTGCGTACGCACCGTCGCGATCACCGATTGCGCGCCGGTCGAATTGCGTTGCTGGAACACGTTGCGATTGACGATCAGTAACGCCACGCTCGTTGCTGCGACCACGACGATCCCCGCGATGGGTACGCGCGATAGGAGGCGGCCCAGCCACGCGGCGCCGTACCCCGCAAAAATTGCCGCAACAACATAGGAGATCAAATAGTACCGTAACGGATCCGCCTCCACCG
The DNA here is from genome assembly GCA_036559125.1 of Vulcanimicrobiaceae bacterium. GTDB lineage: Bacteria > Vulcanimicrobiota > Vulcanimicrobiia > Vulcanimicrobiales > Vulcanimicrobiaceae > JALYTZ01. The sequence continues at coordinate 21,111 of DATBTT010000031.1, read as the reverse complement.
AAAAACTCAATGCAAACGCGCTGGGCACGAAACCGGCCAAGAAGAGCGCGCTACCGAGCCAGCGATCGCGGCACACCAGAACGATGAACCCCACGATTACCAGAAAAACGCCCAACGGAGTAAACTCCGAGAGCAGCGCGCGCAGATACTTGGGCCCCACGTCGCGATAGAGTTGCGGCGCGAACATGCGCCCGAGCGTCCCGCCCGCATCGAAATCAGAGCCGCTCACGAGCGTGAGAAAGCCGGCGAGCGTTGCCGGGTGGTCGTTGTCCCAAAACGGTTTCCCCGGCGGCAAGCCGAGTTGCAGCGTGGGATCGAGGCGCGCGTGCGTCACGTATGCGCTGCGTAGCGGAAGATATGCATACACCGCCACGCCGGCAACCAGCAGTGCGAGCGCGAAGCCGACCGCGCGAAATGAGACGGTTCGTACGCGCGCCGCGAACAGCACGCACAGCGCGGGCAGTAGCATGGCGACGATCGGGTGCGTCGCGATGCCGAGCCCCCACGCAAGCGCTCCAAGCGCGAGACTGCGTGTCTCACCCGTGCGATACCACCGCACCGCGAACAACAGCGTCAGCGCGGCGAGAAGCGTCGCGAGCGCGTGTACTTCCGCACGCGTGCCGCGCGTCCACGCGACGGCCCCGAACGCGAAGAGCCACGCCGAAGCCATGCCCATCCACGGATCGTCGGCCAGCATCGTTACGACGCGCGCGACCAGCCACGCCGCGAGCGTCATCGCGAGAGCCGAAAACAGCGCGATGCGCGCGGAAACGGGGCCGATCGCAACGACGTGCGCGAAGACCCAGCCGAGCAGCGTGAAGAGCGGAAATCCAGTCGGATGCGCGATCCCGAGAATCCACGGCACGACTTGCATTTCGCCCGTGTCCCAATATCCGACCGAACGGTCCAGCGAAGCGGCGTAGATCGCAAAGGGCACGATCCACGCCAACCACCCGGCGCAACGGGCCGCGACGCGCGCCGTCACGGATTAGTGCGGGAGGGCCCGGGCAGGCAGCGGTTTGGGCCCGGCAAACGTGGAGAGCGGCAAGCGTCGCGGAAAGGCGTAGGCCGAAAACGCGATGCGCTCTCGCGCGGGCTTTCCCCGTACCGTCGCGGTCACTTGCACGACCGTCGGAACCCAATGCGTTCCGATCCGCCCGTAGCTGATTTGACCGTTCCCTTGGACCACCTCACGTGCGGTTCGAAACTGCAACGACGACGGCAAGAAGCTCGCACCGTCGATCGTGAGTCTTTGCACGACGAACGCCGACGAACGGATCAGCGGAATCGCTTCGTACGTGTACTGGTAGTGTTTTCCCTCGCGTTTGGCCGACAGAAACAGCAGCGTATACTCGGCCTCGCGCGGCGCGAGGCGATCGACGGAGTACCGGTCGCGGTACTGCGCGAAGCGCGTCGCTTTATGCTTGAGACTCTGTCCATCAATCGCTAGCGTTTCGTCGCGAACGCGTTGGCCGCTGCGGTAGATGCGATGCAACTGCTCGATGTTATGCGGGCCGGCTTGCGAGACGCTGTAGGTGAAAACGACGTTGGCGGGAGGAGCGAACCGCGCGAGCGCGGCCGCATAGCGCGCGAGCACGACCTGCGAATCCATTTGCGCGGGAGCGGCGCCCAGCAATGCCGATGCCAATGCCGTCACAACGAGTGCTCCGGCTCCGGACGCTATGGTACGCACCGCCTACGAAAGAACCGCGTCCCGAATCGCGCGCACCGCCGCGCTCGCGCCCTCGGGGTTCTTGCCGCCGCCCTGCGCTTGCGCGGCCTGACCGCCGCCGCGCCCGTCGACATGTTCGGCCGCCACCTTAATCAAGCTGCCGGCGTGCACGCCCGCCTTGACCATATCGTCGCTCGCGCTCACTAACAAATGTACCGATCCGTTGTCGACGCCGGCCAACGCGACCACGCCGCTGGGCAAACGCTGCCGGATCGCCCCGCTCAAATGTTTGAGCGCCTCGGCATTGGCTTCGCGCACGACCGCGCCGATGAAGGTTCGACCGGCGGCGCGTTCCGCGCGATCGACGTACGTCTGCGCATCGGACGCGGCAAGGCGCGCTTTGAGTTCGCCCAATGCGGACTGCAGATCTTTGACGTCGCGCTGCAGCTTGTTGACGCGATCGACGACGTCCTCGGGCGTCGTCGCGAGCGACCCGGCGATCTCGCTCACCAATTCCTGTTGGCGCTCGGTGTAGCGTTCGGCGGCGCGCGAAACGCACGACTCGATGCGCCGGATGCCCGTGCCGATCGACGATTCGGAGAGAATCACGAACAGGCCAAGTTCTCCGGTCGAATGCGCGTGCGTTCCGCCGCAAAACTCGACCGACGGGCCGGCCTTGACGACGCGCACGCGTTCGCCGTACTTTTCACCGAACATCATGATCGCACCCGACGCGCGCGCCTGCTCCAGCGTCATGACCTGCGTTTCCAGCGGCGTGTCGTCGCGAATCATTTCGTTGACGCGGCGCGCAACGTCGTGCCGCTGGGCGGGCGTGAGCGCGCCCGCGGGCGTGCGAAAATCAAAGCGCATGCGATCGATGCCGACCCACGAGCCGGCTTGCGCGACGTCTTCGCCCAAGACGTCCTTGAGCGCGCGTTGCAACAGATGCGCCGAGGTGTGGTGCCGGCGAATCTCCCGGCGCCACTCCGGCGCAACGCTCGTGTGAACGGCGTCGCCGACGTGCATCGCACCCGCGCGCAACGTTCCGTGATGCGCCACCGCCTCACCGACGTACTGCGTGTCGGTGACCTCGAAGATCGCCTCGCCCACGGAGATCGTGCCGCGATCGCCGATTTGTCCGCCTTTTTCTGCGTAGAACGCCGTGCGGTCCAGTAAAACCTGCGCTTCTTCGCCAGCCTGCAAGACATCGAATGATTGACCGTGCTTGAGAATTGCTACGATGGCGCCGTCGCCCTCCAAACCGTCGTAACCGTGGAATTCGCTCTTGACGGCCGGGAGCTCGGCAAGGGTCACCACGGCGCGTTTAGATTTGGCATCCAGACGCGCGCGCCGGCGTTGCTCGTCCATGGCGGCATCGAAGCCGGCGCCGTCGACGGTGACGTTGCGTTCGGACGCGATTTCGCGCGTTAATTCGATCGGAAAACCGTACGTGTCGTGCAACGCAAAAGCTTCCGCACCCGCAAGCGTTCCTCCGTCGCCGGTCTCGAGCAATAACGCGTCTAAACGCGCCATGCCGCGTTCGAGCGTCCGGTCGAAGGTCGCTTCCTCGACTTGCAACGCTTGTCGAATGCGTGTCGCATTGCCGCGCAATTCCGGATAGCCCGACTCGAGCGACGTCACGACGGCCGGAACCAATTCGGTCAGGAACCCGTCGGGATACCCCAACAACCTGCCGTTACGGATCGCGCGGCGAATCAAGAATCGCAGCACGTAACCGCGATCGGTATTGCTCGGATAGATGCCGTCGTTGATCAAAAACGTTACGGCGCGCGCGTGGTCCGCAATGATGTTGCGCCGTTCCAATTGCCCGCGGGCATCGAGCGCGGTGCGGCCAACGTCCGGTTGCGCGGCAATCAGATCGGCGAACAGATCGGTCTCGTACATCGAAGTCTTGCCGTTGACGGCGGCGAGCATGCGCTCCAGACCCGCACCGGTGTCGATCTGCTTGCGCGGAAGTTCTTCGAGTTTTCCGGCGGCGTCGCGATTGTACTGTTGGAAGACGACGTTCCAAATCTCGACGAAGCGATTGCCCTTGTTCGGAGCATCGTCGTTCGCGTCGACGGCGTTGGCTTCGCCGCTATCATAAAAGATCTCGGTGCATGGCCCGCAGGGGCCCGTCGCACCCATCGTCCAAAAATTGTCTTCGTCGCAGCGCGAAATGCGATCGGGCGAAAGCCCGATTTCTTCGCGCCAGATACGCTCGGCCTCGTCGTCGCTCGTGTGCACGGTGACGGCGAGTTTGCGCGGATTCAGACCGAGCACGCCGGTAACGAATTCCCACGCGAAGGCGATGGCCTCTGCTTTGTAATAACCGCCGAAGCTGAAGTTACCGAGCATCTCGAGGAACGTACCGTGGCGCCCGGTGCGTCCGACGTTTTCGATGTCGCTCTTCGCTCCGGCAACGCGCAGGCAACGTTGCACCGTCACGACGCTGGGCGCGGGCGGCGGCTCGTCGCCCAGGAACGCGGGGACGAACTGTTCCATGCCGGCGATCGTGAAAAGCGTCGTCGACATCGCGTCGGGGATGAGGCTGGCCGAGGGCACGTGTTTGTGTCCTCGCGAGGTGAAAAACTCGACGAAGGCCGAGCGCAGTTCTTCGCTTCTCATTGGAATAGCATAGTATAAGAGAAGGCCCCCTTTGGGGCCTTCTTGAGGACCGGCAGGGCGTTACTCTTGGAGCACGTGGCGGAGCTTTTCGAGCGCCTTTTGCTGCAACCGCGAGACGTGCATCTGCGAGACGTTGAGGCGCTTGGCAATCTCGGTTTGCGAAACGCTCTCGTAGAACCGCAGGTAAAGAATGACCCGCTCCCTGCCCGTGAGCACTTCGAAAGCGCGCTCCAGGTTGGCCTTGTCCTCCAGCAGCGCGAGCCCCGCATCGGTTGTGCCGATGTAGTCGGCGAGCGTCTGCGATTTCTTGTCGCCCTCGCCGGAGAGTTCGGTGTCCAACGAGAGCAGATTGTACGCTTGCCCGAGCTCCTGCGCTTCGAGAATGTCCTCTTCGCTGGCGTTGAGTTGGGTAGCAAGTTCGGCGACCGTGGGACTGCGTCCGAACTTCACGGAGAGCTTTTCGATCGATCGATTTACCGCAAGGTTCAACTCTTGCAGACGCCGCGGCACCTTGACCGCCCAGCCCTTATCGCGAAAGTATCGTTTTATCTCGCCCACGATCGTCGGGGTCGCGTACGTCGTGAATTCGACGCCGCGTTCCAAATCGAAGCGATCGATCGCCTTGAGCAGTCCGACCGTACCTACTTGAATGAGATCGTCGAGCGCCTCGCCGCGATTGGCGAACTTGACCGCGAGATACCGCACGAGATTGAGGTGCGCGACCACCAATTCGCTGCGCAAACGCTCGTAGGCGGGATCTTCGGGCCGGCTTTTGGTCTCCGCAAAACGCGCGAACGCCTCACGCGTCTTCTGGCGATCCCAGCGCTCTTCTTCGGGGTGTTGCTGCACGCGCGGTTTAACTCTGGACTTTTTTCGTCATGACGAGATTCGTACCGCTGTCCGGGGAGACGTCGTACTCGACCGTATCCATCAGCGAGCGAATCAAGAAGACTCCCAATCCCCCTACGCGCGGTTCGTCCACGCGCCGCGACGCAATATGTTCGGGGCGCGTGCCGCGCCCGTGGTCCTGCACCCGAACCGTCAGTCCCTCGACTTCGGTCGCGCACGTGATTTCGATCTGGTCGCTACCCGACGCGTGCTGAATGCAATTCGTGCATGCCTCGGCGACGGCCAGTTTTATGTCTTCGATATCTTCAATCGAAAAGTTCAGCCGGTTGGCTACCGCCGCAACCGCGAGGCGGGCGACGGCAACCCACTCCGCCTTGCTCGGAATGCGCAGTTCTACCGTTCCGAGCGAGCTGTTTTCGCGAGAAACGGGTTGATTCACACCAAGGCCTTCATTGCGGCGTCTTCGTCATCGTAGATGCCGAAGATTTTCACGAGTCCCGTGATGTCGAAGATTTTCTTGATCTGCGGGTTCGTGCAAACCAAATTGACCGTACCTCCGTGTTCGCGCACGCGTTTGAGGCCGCCGATCAAAACGCCCAGACCGGTGGAATCGATGTAGCGCACCTTTTCCAAATTGATGATGAGGTTGTAGTGCCCTTTGTCGATCAGATCGCCGATGGCGTCCTTGACTTTCGGCGAGGTATACACGTCGATCTCGCCGTTGAGATCGACGACGTAGCTGTCGCCTTGGGCTTCGCGAACGTTTACTTTGATATCCACGTGTACTCCCTACGAATCCGAGGTCTCGTGCGAAAGATCTTCCCGCACTGAGTCCGCTTGCGACTTTCCTTCGTCGACTGCGGCGTTGACATTGGAACGCGCATCGTCTACGACCTGTTTGCCTCGGTCGTATAAATCCGATGCGCTCGATTGCCATGTGCTCGCGACGTCGGAAACTTTCCCGCGCAAATCGCCGCTCGCGTCCATGGCGAAGTTTGAGGCCTCGCGCGCCTTGCCGACCAGTAGATCGCGCGTCTCTTCTTGAGAGATCAACACGGCGATCACGCCTCCGGCGAGCGCGCCAAGTACGAAGCCGGCGAGAAATCCGCCGCCGCCGCCGCGCTCCTGCGGACGTTCGTTTCCATTACTCATGATCGTGGCAACTCCAGTTCTTCAGTCAATAGATTCGACGCCGTCGGTGCGACCGTTCTCCGAACTGCCCCGCACCAAGCGACGCAGGCCGGCGCTGATGCCGCCCAGCGTCGCGCCGACGTTGACGATGGCCGGAGCGAGCGCGTTCTGCGTGAGCTTCGCGGTGTGCGCGACCGAACCCGAAACGTCTTCGAGCGCCTGCACGACGCCGGAAAGCCGCGCGATCGTGCGGTCCGCAGTATCCGCGATGCCGCCGACATGAGAGAGGGTCTGCGTTATGGGTAGGCCGAGGTTCCCGATCTGCTCGTCGATCCCGTCGAGCGTGCGATTCACGCGCGCGAGCGTCTTTGCAAGACCGAGCATGGCGAACAGAACGCCAATACCAATTAACAGGACGCCGACTCCAACGCCAACGTCCAAGACGATAGCCCAATCAAAGCCCGTGCTCAAGCAAAACCTCCGTAGCGCTTTCCGGACGTGAGGCAATCTTTCCCCGACTTGCGGTATTTCTTACGCAGGAATCGGAGAAAACTCGCGTAGCTCCTCGATGGCACGCGGTAAGACCTCTAAAACCCGGTCGATCTCCCCGGCCGTCGTACTCTCTCCGAGCGAAAACCGTATGACACCCGACATCCATTCCGGGGGCAATCCCAGGGCCGCGATCACATGGCTGGGTTCGAGCGCGCCCGAGGTGCACGCCGACCCCGCGGATACGGCGATGCCCTCGATGTCGAGGCGGATCAGGACGTGCTCGGAGCGTACCCCGGTGAAGCTGAGGTTCGCGTTGTTCGGCAGCCGTGGAGCCCCTCGCCCGTTAACGCGGGTGCCGGGAACGCGTTCCAACACGGCGGCTTCGAACGCATCGCGCAGCGCGGCAACCCGCGGACCGATCGAGGGTCGCCCCGCGGCGACGTATTCGAGGGCGACCGCCATGCCGACGATGCCCGCAACATTTTCGGTGCCTGCTCGCTTGGCGAACTCCTGACTGCCTCCCACGACGAGCGGCTCGAGCTCGGTGCCGGCTCGCACGTAAAGCGCCCCCACCCCTTTTGGTCCGTAGAACTTATGGGCCGAGATCGAGAGCAGGTCCACTCCGAGATCGGCCACGTCGAGCGGCAAATAGGCTGCGGCTTGCACCGCGTCGGTGTGCAGAAGCACGCCGGCGCCGCGCGCGATGGTCGCGAGCTCCCGGATCGGTTGAACGGTCCCGATTTCGTTGTTGGCGTATGCGATCGAGGCGAGTACCGTGTCGGGCCGCAAGGCCGCGGCGAATGCCTGCGGATCGAGCAGACCGTCAGGCGACACCGGGAGTAGCGTGACGTCCCAGCCCTCCGCGCGCAGGGCATCGAGCGGGTGCAGGATCGCGTGATGTTCGATGACGGTCGAGATCGCGTGGCGCCCGCGCGCGCGCAGCGCTCGCGCTACGCCCAGGACCGCGAGATTGTCGGCCTCGGATCCGCTACCGGTGAAGATCACTTCTTTGCGATCGGCTCCGAGCGCGCGAGCGACGCGATCGCGCGCGTCGTCGAGCGCCGCCCGCGCGGCGCGTCCTTCAGCATGCAGCGAGCTTGGATTGTACCCGTTGCGCGTAAAGTGCGGCAGCATCGCTTCGACGACCTCAGGTCGCGCCGGGGTCGTCGCCGCGTTATCCAAATAGATTCGTTGCGTCATGCTCGGTCCTCAGCACATTCCAAGAAAGCGGCGGTAACCTATGCGTGTGCGAAGCTCCATTGCACACTCCGAGAAGTAGCAACGGGAAAACGGCGGTCGGGAACAACAATAACCGGCCGCCTTTTTTTATTTCTTGCGACGTTCGGCGATCCACGCGTCGAGCTTGGCCTCCGCGCCCTGGGAGCCAGGCTCGTAATACGCGCGGTCGAGTAGATTTTGCGGGAGATAGGCCTGTAAGCGCGCCGCCGGCGGCAAATCGCCGGAATGTCGGCGATAGTCATCCTGCTCGTGCGCGTAGGCATAGTCCTTACCGTACCCGAGTTGTTTCATTAGGCCCGTCGGCGCATTGCGCAGATGCAGCGGCACCGGCTCGTTGCGCGTCGCTTCGACGTCACGCATAGCGGCGCCGTACGCTCGGCCGACGCTATTGCTCTTCGGTGCCGTCGCCAGATAGAGCGTCGCGTGGGCCAGCGGATAGAATCCTTCGGGCATGCCGAGAAAATGTACCGCCTGCTGCGCGGCTATCGCAACTTGGATAGCCTGCGAGTCGGCAAGCCCAACGTCTTCGGAGGCCAGTATCACCAGTCGTCGCGCGATGAAGAGCGCATCCTCGCCGGCGTCGATCATGCGAGCCAAATAGTATATTGCCGCGTCGGGATCGCTCCCGCGCATCGACTTGATGAACGCGCTGATGACGTCGTAATGCGCGTCGCCCGCCTTGTCGTAGGTCACCGCGCGGCGTTGCATCGCATCGGCTATCAGCTGTGCGGTAATGACGCGCGAGCCATTTTCTTGCGCGGCGGCGTCGACGGCAAACTCCAGCGTTCCAAGGGCGCTGCGCGCGTCCCCGTTGGAGAGCGCGATCAGCGCGCCACGCGCCTCGGATTCCAGTCGCACGTTCGCCGATCCGAGGCCACGATCGCAGTCTTCCAACGCGCGGTCGACGACGACGCCCACGTCGTCGTCGGTCAACGGTTTGAGCACGAATACACGCGAGCGCGAAAGCAGTGCCGAATTCACTTCGAACGACGGGTTTTCGGTAGTGGCGCCGATCAACGTCAACGTTCCGTCTTCGACGTAGGGGAGCACCGCGTCTTGCTGTCCTTTGTTGAAGCGATGAATCTCGTCGATGAAGAGCACGGTGCGTTTGCCGAGCGCGCGCCGGTGTTTGGCTTCGGCTACGATTTTGCGAAGATCGGCGACGCCCGCGCTCACTGCGGAGATTGAAGAGAAATGCGCGCCGGTCATGCGTGCGATGATTTGCGCGAGCGTCGTCTTACCGGTACCCGGCGGACCCCACAGAATGAGCGACGGAACGCGATCGCTTTCGATCGCGCGGCGCAACGCTCGCCCTTGGCCTACGACGTGCTCCTGTCCGACGAACTCGTCGAGCGACCGCGGGCGCATGCGCGCCGCCAATGGCGCCTGCTGCGATTCCACGGTTCCGAAGAGCGTCGGCTCCATCGCTATCGCGGCACGGCTCAGTGCGGAATCTTGGGCGTTTTGATTTTGATGGGCCTTGGGGTCGCGATCGAGGCATTGATCATGCCTGGGAAAAGCATCTTTACGTCGCCGCTCGCTTCGCCGTCGTCAGACAGCGTGTTATAGGTCGCGCTCTTTGCATCCAAAGTCCGATCGCCTTGCACGATATGCACCTGGCCCTGCAGATCGAGACGATGCGAGAGATCGTTCAGGCGCGCGTCGTTCGCGTCGGCCGTGGTCGTATCTTGCTTGTAGCGCACGTCGCCCGTCGCGTGGTAGAGCTTCGAAGCGCTGTCGATCGTCAAGCGGTCGCACGTCAAGGTCGCGGGGCCGCGCGTGTTTTGGCGCATGCTGTTGAGGCCGCCGAACGTTCCCGACTGGTCGTGAACGCTCACGCTTCCAAACAATTGAAAGTAGCGCTTTTTATAGTTGCCCGTGCCGCGATCGGCGTCGACGGTCGAACCGTCGGCGCGCGAGAGCGTGACGTGGTGCGGCGCGGAGAAGTCGCCGCTCTGAAGGTTCGTGTCCAGCTCGGAAGTCGCCATCGTCCACTCGCCGATTTGCGCGCGGTGCGGCGGCGACGGCGAGGCGGCGACCAAAGCGAGTAGCCCGGCCAGTAGCAGGCCGGGGACGAGGCGTTTCATTGGGCGAGAACGACGCGCCCGAAGAGGCGCAGCTGGTGGGTCAGACCGTTCATCGTCGCGCGGTCCGCATTCATGCGACGGGCACCTTGAACGAAATGGACGTTGCCGATGGCCGTATAGACCTTGCTAACCCCGTCGACTTGAAGACGGTCGCAGGTAAGGGTCGCCGGTTCGTGCGGTCCGGCGGCGGGGCCGCCTGTGGCTCCGGTCAACATGCCGGCACGGTCGTGCAGCACGACGCCGCCGACGAGCGTGGCTTGCTTGCTTTTCTGGTTGCCGCTCGCTTTTTCGGCGCTGATATCGCTGCCCGGCCGCGTCAAGGTCAGGTGCCCCGGCGTCGAAAAATCGCCATTTTGCCAATTGTAATCGAACTCATCGGTATGGACCTGCCAGTCGCCAAAGGTAAATCCGGCGGCTTTAGAGCCGATGGGCGCCGCGACCGGAGCCGGCGAGGGCGCTTTTGCCGCAGCAAAAGACGCCGGCGTTGCAAACGCGAGCGCGGCGGCAAAGGCTAGGGGTTTGAGTACGTTCATTCTGCGTTCAAGGCATTCCGAATCGGTATGGCCGCGCGGAGGACGGGACCGAGCAACTCCGTTAGCCGTTGGTAGTCGACAACCCCCTCACGCAGTAACCGCGGGGTTGGCCCCGTGAGGTCGATGACGCTGGACTCCGCTCCGTTGCGCGTCGGTCCGTTTTCGATCAGCAAATCCGCAGGCGGGAGACCCGTTGCGTCACCGCCGCCGCGGTACGGCGTTTCGCCGCTGGTGTTGGCGCTGGTCGCCGCAAGCGGCCCGCACCGTTCGAGAATCGCGCTGCAGAGCGGATCGTCCGGTACGCGAAAGCCGATCGTGCCAAGTCCGGAGGTTACGTCCTCACTGATAAACGCAGGACGACGCACGATCAGCGTCACCGCGCCGGGAAGCAAGCGCTTGGCCGCGGTTATCGCGAGCGCGTTGTCTTTGGCATACTCCAAAAACTCGGCGACGGTTGCGAGATGTAACGTAAGCGGCTTGGAATCCGGGCGCCGCTTCGCGCCGTAGATGCGCGCAATCGCACGGCTGTCGTAGGGATCGCAGCCGATGCCGTACACCGTATCGGTTGGAAAAATAACGGTGCCGCCGCTAAAAGTGACCTGCGCGACCTCCTCGACCACGCGTGCGACCGTCTCGTTGCGCGCATCGATGATGTTGGCGACGTTCATATCTTGCTCTTCTACCCGCAGGAGCACGGACATGCATCAAATTCGCACGCGCATCCCCGTACCGAGCGCGACGCAGGAAAGCGGATCGTCGGCGATTATGACGGGAATGCCGCAAACCTCGGCGAGCAATTTGTCGAGTCCGCGCAGCAATGCGCCGCCGCCGGTGAGAATGACGCCGCGATCGATGATGTCCGCCGCCAGCTCCGGCGGCGTCTTTTCGAGGACCGCTTTTACCGCTTCGACGATCGCACCGACCGGCTCGGAAAGCGCTTCGCGAATCTCTTCGCTCGTGATCTTTACGGTCTTCGGCAGTCCGTTGATGAGATCGCGTCCGCGAATCTCCATCGCGAGTTCCGATTCCAGCCGATAGGCCGACCCGATCTTGATTTTGATTTCTTCGGCCGTACGCTCGCCGATCATCAAATTGTAGACGCGGCGAATGTACCGTATGATCGCCTCGTCGAGTTTGTTACCCGCAACACGCAAGGACTGCGAGACGACGATGCCGCCGAGCGAGATGACGGCGACGTCGGTCGTGCCGCCGCCGATGTCGACGACCATGCTGCCGCTCGGACCGTCGATCGGAAGTCCGGCGCCGATCGCGGCCGCCATCGGTTCTTCGATGATTTCGACGTGTTTCGCCCCGGCGAGTTTCGCCGCGTCTTTCACGGCGCGTTCTTCGACGCTCGTGATCTCGGCGGGCACGCAGATGACGACGTTCGGTTTGGGCTTAAAGACCGTGGAGAACCACGAACGATCCTTCATTACCTTTTTGATAAAGTAGCTAAGCATCGCTTCGGTCACTTCGAAGTCGGCGATCACGCCGTCGCGCAACGGGCGAATCGCTTGAATGTGCGCGGGCGTCTTGCCGAGCATTTGTCGCGCCTCCTCGCCGACGGCAATCGTTCGGCCGTTGTTCATGTCCTTGGCGACAACCGAAGGCTCGCGCAGAACGATGCCCTTGCCCTTGACGTGCACGAGCACGTTGGCCGTGCCAAGATCGATCCCGATATCCAAGAAGTTCTCCCGTTGATGCGGTTATTGTTCGGCTGTGCGGGCCCGGGTCGTAGGATACGCGCTTGTTTCGAAAAGTCCGGTCGGCTCGGCTAACGGCGTGATGCCGCTCGCGCGCTGGACTTGACCGCCGAGGGTCGACAGCATCTCTTCGAGGCGCTCGTAACCGCGATCGATGTACTCCAGGCCGATAATCTCCGTTTCGCCGGCGGCGGCGAGCCCGGCCACGACCAAGGCCGCGCCGGCCCGGATGTCCGGCGCCTCGACCGGAGCGCCGGAGAGTGAATCGGTTCCCTTGATGATCGCCGTGTTGCTCTCCATCGAGACGCGCGCGTCCGCGCCCATGCGCGCGAGTTCGTTGACGTAGGAGAAACGCGCGTTGAAGATCGATTCTTCGACGACGCTGGTCCCCGGACACGTGCACAGCAACGACACCATCTGCGGTTGCAGGTCGGTCGGGAAACCCGGATAGGGCGCGGTCAAGATGTCCGTGCCGCCTTTGATGCCCTTGGCTTGAATGCGAATCCAGTCCGCACCCTGCGTGAGGATCGCGCCGCACTCCTGAAGCTTGAGCGTGACGGCGCCTAGGTGGTCGGGGTCGCAGTTGGTTACGGTTACGTCGCCGCGCGTGATGGCGCCCGAGAGCAGGAGCGTTCCGGTAACGATGCGATCGGGAATGATCGTGTACTCGCCGCCGAGCAACTCTCGCACGCCTTCGATGACGATCGTATCCGAGCCGGCACCGCCGACCTTCGCACCCATGACGACTAAAAAGTTTGCGAGGTCGACCACTTCGGGTTCCATCGCGGCGTTACGAATCGTCGTGGTACCGTCGGAAACTACCGCGGCGAGCATGGCGTTCTTCGTCGCGCCGACAGACGGCATGCGAAACTCGATGTCGCCTCCGTGCAAGCGCCGATTTTTTGCCGTCGCCACAAGATAGCCGTGTGCGTTTTTAACCTCGCATCCGAGCGCCCGAAACGCCTGTTCGTGCATATCCGTCGCGCGCGTACCCAAAACGCAGCCGCCCGGAAGCGGCACTTCGGCGCGGCCGAATCGTCCGAGCAGCGGTCCGACTAAATCGAAGGACGCCGCGAGCTTTCGCACCAGCGTGTACGGCGCGCGATGCGAGGCGACGTTGCTTGGATCGATGGTCACCGTGCCGTCGCCCTCGTAACGCAAGCGCGCGCCGAGCGATTCGAGCAGCGACCACATCACCGAAACGTCCGTAATGCGCGGAACGCGATGCAGCGTTACCTTATTCTTGGCCAACAACGAGGCAGCCATGATCGGCAAGGCCGCATTCTTCGCGCCGTGCGTTGCGACGGAGCCTTCGAGTTGCGCGCCGCCGCGCACCCGAAGCGTCGTTTCCAAACGATCGAGCGTGTTCACCGGCCGAAAGTCTCGCAAACGAGCGTGCGTCCGTCGTACGGTTCGCCGTGCATCTTCAACTCCAAAGCCCCGTCGTTATGGTATCGCAGCATCGCGACGCAACCGCGTCCGCTCGTCAAATCGGTCATTTCGGCACGGTCGCCGTCGAGCGAGCCGGCAAAACGCCGTCCCGTTCCGTCGACGATTCGAATCCGCCCGTCGCCATATCGTCCGACGACCAGCCACGAAGCCTCGCCGCCGCCGCGATAATACCTAGCATGTGTATCGGCAACTTCCGCGATAAACTCCGGCAACGCCTCCGGAAGAGGCGCCGGCTGCGCGGAAGCGGTGCCGAACGCCGGCGGCCGGTACGGCTGCCGGTCGACGGCGAACTCCATCGCGCGCGAAACGAAAGCCAGCACCGCAAGTTCCAGCGTAATTCCGGCCAAGGTCATCCAACCAGGCGCGCGTCGCACGATGCGGTTGTTTCGCCGGAGCGTTAATGGTGTCCGGTTAGTCGCAGTTTCGCGCTTGCGAAGTCGATGGAGGCCTGCTCGCGCTCGACAATTTGCGGTTGCGTTGCGGCCTTTTGCCGTTCGGTTGCTTCGGTGAGATCGGCGCGCGTCTGCGCGACGTCCACTTCGTCGAAGGCTAGCGCCGCGTCAACCAGGACGGTGACCCGATCCGGGAGGGCCTGCATGAACCCTTCGGCGGTCGCGAGTTCCAAACGCCGGGGCGCGCCGTTCTCGACGATGTTCGCGCGCAAGACGCCCGGTTTCAGCGCGCTCAAAAACGGTGCGTGATGAGCGAGGATGCCCTCCTCGCCCTCGGTCGTTACCGCGATCACGAGCTCCGCGTCGCCTTCGAAGATCACCTTCGTCGGCGTGATGAGCTTGAACGGAACCGTCGTCGCCATTAGACGGTCGCGCCGAGCTTCTCGGCGGCTTCCTTGACCTCGTCGATGCCGCCCTTGTAGAAGAATGCCTGCTCCGGCAAATTGTCCACCTTGCCGTCGAGGATCTCTTTGAACGAGGCGACCGTATCGGAAAGCTTGACGTACTTGCCGGGCGTACCCGTGAACTGCTCAGCGACGAAGAACGGCTGCGAGAACATGCGCTGCATGCGGCGCGCGCGGCCGACCACGACTTTATCTTCTTCGGAGAGTTCTTCGACGCCGAGAATCGCGATGATGTCTTGCAGATCTTTGTAGCGCTGCAGCGTCTCTTGCACGCCGCGCGCAACGTCGTAGTGCTCCTGTCCGAGGATCTGCGGGTCGAGAATGCGCGAGTTCGACGCAAGCGGATCGACGGCTGGATAAATGCCCAATTCCGAAATCGGCCGTGAGAGAGCCGTCGTTGCATCCAAATGCGCGAACGTTACGGCGACTGCCGGATCGGTGTAGTCGTCGGCCGGCACGTAGACGGCCTGCACGGAGGTGATCGAACCTTTGGTCGTCGAGGTGATCCGCTCTTCGAGCGACCCCATATCGGTCGCGAGCGTCGGCTGATACCCGACCGCCGACGGCATGCGCCCCATCAGCGCCGAAACTTCCGATCCCGCTTGCAGATAGCGGAAGATGTTGTCCATGAACAACAGCACGTCGGCGCCGAGTTCGTCGCGGAAATATTCCGCCATCGTTACGCCGGTCTGCGCGATGCGAAAGCGTACTCCCGGCGGCTCGTCCATCTGCCCGAAGACCAGCGTCGTCTGCGCGAGCACGCCGGACTCTTTCATTTCTAGCCAGAGGTCATTGCCCTCGCGCGTGCGTTCGCCGACGCCGGTAAACACCGAGAAGCCTTTGTGCACGTTTGCGATGTTGCGAATCAACTCTTGAATGAGCACGGTCTTGCCGACGCCCGCTCCTCCGAAGAGGCCGACCTTGCCGCCGCGCGTGTACGGAGCCATCAAATCGATGACTTTGATGCCCGTTTCGAATAGTTTCGGCGTCGGATCCTGAGCCGCAAACGTCGGGGCCGCGCGGTGAATCGGCCACATGGCGGCCGCCTTCACTTCGTCGTTCGAATCGATCGCTTTACCCAGCACGTTAAAGATTCGCCCGAGCGTGCCTTCGCCGACCGGAACCGTAATCGGCTTGCCGGTCGACGTAACGGCGGCTCCCCGAACCAACCCGTCGGTCGAGCCCATCGCCAAACACCGTACCTGATTGTTTCCAAGCTCGTCTTGAACTTCCAGGACGAGATCGCGCGCTTGCATCGCGGTGCCGCCCAAGTCGATTCCGCCTGGGGAAGCGGCAACGCCATTGGTTGCGGCGCGATCTTCGTTCACGCGAACGGTCAACGCGTCGTTGATGTTCGGCAGCGTTTCGGCGGTGAACTCGACGTCGACGACGTTTCCCAGGACTTGGACTACTTTGCCGGTGGCGGCCATGGTGTGCTTCCTTTGTTTCTTGGTTATTAGGCGAGTGCTTCGGCGCCGCCGACGATTTCGAGAAGTTCTTTGGTGATGGCGGCTTGACGGGCGTTGTTCATAGCGATGGTGAGTTCGTCGATGAGTTTGCCGGCGTTGTCGGTCGCGTTGTTCATCGCCAGCAATTGCGCGGCGAAAAATGCCGCGTCGGTTTCGAGCATCGCCGAGAAGATCGTAAATTCGAGATACTTGGGCAGCAGGCGCGAAAGCACGAATTCCGGCGACGGCGCGAACTCCACCGCGCCTCGCGGCCGCGCGCTCTGCGCAGGCAGTTTGGCCCCGTCACCCTGAGCCGAGCCTGCCCTGTCACCCTGAGCCGAGCCTGCCCCGTCACCCTGAGCCGTGCCTGCCCTGTCACCCTGAGCTTGTCGAAGGGCGTCGGCTTCGATTGGAACGAGGCGGCGAACTTCGGGCTTCTGCGAAATCATCGAGACGAGTTTTTGCGACACGAGCGTGATGTCGCCGATCGTACCGGCGACGAAGTCGTCGGTAACGCGTTGGGCGACTTCCCTGGCCGCATCGATTTTCGACGGCGCGTTGAGCGGCCACGTGGCGTGCTCGGGTTGGCCGAAACGGCGAACGGCGTTGCGCGCCTTGACGCCGACGGTGTAGAAGATCGCGTCCTGATGATCGCGGCGGTAGATTTCCGCTTGGCGGATCGCGTTCGAGTTGAACGCGCCCGCGAGGCCCTTGTCGGCGGTCATGAGGACGATGCCCGAAGGCGCGCCCGCGCGCCCCGATTTCATGAAGGGATGGTCCACGCTGCCCACCGATGCCATCAGGTCGCGCAGCATCTCGCCGAGGGTGTCCGCGTAGGGACGCGCTTGTTTTTGCGCGATCTCGGCTCGCCGGATTTTGGCCGCGGCGACTTGCTTCATCGCCTTGGTGATCTGCTGCGTATTCTTCAACGAGCGGATTCGCTCGCGAAGATCCTTTACCGATGCCATTAGAAGCTCTTGTTGAACTCCGTGAGCGCCGCTTCTAATTTCTGCTTGACGTCGTCGGCGAGTTGGCCGCTGTCGGCGATCGCCTTGGTGATCTCCGCGTGCTGATCGTGCAGACACGAAATGAACGATGCGGCCCAATCTTGCAGGCGCGCCGTCGGGATGTCGTTGACGAAGCCTTTGGTCGCGCCGTACAGGATCGCGACCTGGTCTTCGACGGCCATCGGCTGGTATTGCGGCTGCTTGAGCAGTTCGGTCAGCTTCTCGCCGCGCATCAACTGCATCTGCGTGGATTTGTCGAGATCGCTCGAAAGTTTCGCGAATGCAGCGAGATCGCGGTATTGCGCGAGTTCCAGCTTTAGCTGGCCGGCAACCGATTTCATTGCCTTGGTTTGCGCCGAACCACCGACGCGCGAAACCGACAGGCCGACGTCGACCGCCGGACGGATACCCTGGAAGAACAGGCTCGGCGTCAGATAAATCTGCCCGTCCGTGATCGAGATCACGTTGGTCGGAATGTATGCCGAGAAGTCGCCGGCCTGCGTTTCGATGATCGGCAACGCCGTCATGGAGCCGCCGCCCAATTCGTCGGACAGCTTCGCCGCGCGCTCGAGCAGGCGCGAGTGCAAAAAGAATACGTCGCCCGGATAGGCTTCGCGGCCGGGCGGGCGGCGCAGCAAGAGCGCCATCTCGCGATAGGACTGCGCGTGCTTGGTCAGGTCGTCGAAAATGATGAGGACGTCTTTGCCCGCGACCATTAGCTCTTCGCCCATCGACACGCCGGCGAACGGAGCGATCCAGCGCAGTGCCGCAGCGTCCGAAGGACCGACAGAAACGATGGTCGTGTACTCCATCGCGCCCTTTTTCTCGAGCGTTTGCGCGAGTGCGGCGACGGTCGAATTCTTCTGACCGATGGCGACGTAAATGCAGAAGACGTTGCGGCCCTTTTGGTTGATGATCGTATCGATCGCGATCGCCGTCTTGCCCGTGCTGCGATCTCCGATGATCAGTTCGCGCTGGCCCTTACCGATTGGGATGAGCGCGTCGATCGCGCGAATGCCGGTGGGCAGCGACTGTTTGACGGGCTGGCGCTCGACCACCGACGGCGCGACGTTTTCGATCGTGCGGTAGCGATTGGTTTCGATGGGGCCCTTACCGTCGATCGGAGCGCCGAGCGGGTCGACCACGCGTCCCAGCAGCGCTTCGCCGACCGGAACCGACGCGATGCGTCCGGTGCGGCGAACCTTGTCGCCTTCCTTGATTTCGTTGTCGGGTCCCATGATGACGATGCCGACGTTGTCCTCTTCGAGGTTCAGCGCGACGCCCTGGAGGCCGTTGGGAAACTCGACGAGTTCCGAGGCGCGAACGCCTTGCAAGCCATAGACCCGCGCGAGATTCGCCCCGACCTCGATCACGGTTCCGACTTGATCTTCCTGGACGTCGGATTTGAAACCGGCAATTTGCTGTTTGAGGATTCCGGCGATTTCGTCTGCATTAATCATGGATGTGTCCTTGCGTTCTAGTTCTTTGCGAAGAGCGTTCGCGTGAGTTCTTCCAAGCGGCCCGCTACGGAGCCGTCGACGCGTCGGTCGCCCATCACGATGCGCACGCCGCCGATCAACTTGGGATCGACGCGCTGCGTGACGTCGAACTGCTTGTCGTAGACCTTTTCAAGACGCGATACCAAATCGCGCAGTTGCTCGGGAGAGAGTTGCTTTGCCGACATGACCGTCAACGGTTCGGATCCGCGCGCCTGCGTCTCGAGCATCGCGTATTGGCGCGATATCTCTCGCAGGAGTGCCTCGCGGCGCTTGCGCACGAGCAACAGGAGGCTATGGAGCGCGACCTCGTGAGCCTTACCTGAAAAAGCCGCGCCGAGGATGCGTTCCTTCTCTTTGCGGTCGACGACCGGCGATAGGAAGAATTCTTTAGTCACGGGGTCGTCGTAAATTCCACTTGAAATCGCGAGCAAATCATGGCCCACGCGGTCGACGTCGCCGCATTCCTGCGCTAGCTGAAAGATCGCGACGGCGTAGCGGCGCGCGACGGTTTCGTTGGCCATTACTTCGCCGCTCCGAGTTGCGCCGGCGGAACGCGCTCCAGGTGGTTGACGAACGCGTCGACGAGGCGTGCGTTGACGCCCTCATCGACGCGCACCGCGGCATCGGTGCGCGCGACACCCAAGGCTTTCTCCAGCAGTTCCGCTCGCAGCTGCGTGCGCGCCGCGACCCGGCTGCGATCCAGTTCGCTTTGCGCGTTGCGCACCGCGCGTTCTCCCATCGCCCGAGTTTCGGCTATGACGGCTTCGTGCTCGCGCTGCGCCTGCGCCGCGGCACGTTGCTTGATGGCGGAGGCATCGCTCTGGGCGCTGCTGATTTCGCCTTGCAGCGAATCGAGAGTGGCTTTCGCCTCGTCGCGGTGGCGTTCGGCCTGCGCGATCTGGAGGTTATGTGCGTCCTCGGCGACGAGCACCGCAGGTTGGATGTACTTGACCCAAATGAACACCATCGCGGCGATGAAGAGCACCGCCGAGATCACTTGGCTTAAAAGCGCGATCTTTTCGTAGTTCACTTCACGGCCTCCGAGACCGCGCGATCGAGCATCAGGTCGGCGAGTTCGCGAACCGTTTTTTGCTCGCCGGCGCGCGCCGCCTGGAGTTCGGCCGCGACCGTTTGGTGGGCCGACTCGACGATATGCGCGACTTGTTGCGCGTACTTTGTGGAGAGCCCGGCGGTTTCGTTCGACGTCTCCGCGCGCGTCTTGGTAAGCAGAGCTTCGGCTTCCCTACGAGCCGCGCCGCGCACGCTTTCGGCTTGCGCGCGAAGCGAGGCGGCCTCGGCCTGATAGCGATCGTAATCGTTGGTAAGGCTATTGATGTAGGCTCGCCGCTCGCGAATCGCCTTGCCGACCGGACGCAAAAAAATCACGTTCAAAATTGCGAAAAAAATCGCAAAATTGATCAGCTGGATTACGAGCGTCCCATCAACCGAGAGAAACATCTGCTGCGAAGCGTTCCTTACTTGACCAGCGCCGTGATGATCTGCGGAACCTTGGCAACCACGAGGAGGACGTAGAAAGCCAATGCGATCGCGATGAACGGCACCGCTTCCAAAACGCCGACGCCCAAGAACATGAACGTGAAAATATTCGAGCGGGCTTCCGGTTGACGGGCGATCGCTTCGACCGCCTTGGATGCGACGTTACCGTCGCCGACGGCAGAACCGAAGGCGACGCCGGAAATGATGATGCCGAAGGCGAGGAGGGCCGCCGCTGCGATTAACGCTTCAGGATTCAAGGACGTACCTTTCTAAGACTAGTGTTCTTCGGCGATCGCTAGCGAAAGATAGACGATTGCCAACAGGGTGAAAACAAACGCTTGGATCGTACCGACGAAAAAGTTGAAGAACTGGATGAAGAACGGAACGATCGAGACTGCGATCGAGAGGTCGAAGAAGCCGATGCGAATCCGTGCTTCGATGATGGAGGCAACGATGATGAAGAGCAGCTCGCCGACGAAGATATTGAAGAACAGTCGCGCGGCAAGCGTGATGGGGCGCAGGACTTCATCGATGATGTTCAGCGGCAAGAGCACCGGAAACGGCTGGAGCAGGTGCTTGAGGTACCCCACGCCCTTTTTGCGAAACGCCACGGTCTGGATCATGAAGAACACGACCAGCGCGTACGGCACGACCGTGTTGAGGTCGGCAGTCGGCGATCCGCCGAAGGGTAGGCCGAACGCTTTGAAGGGAACGATGCCGAATTGGTTCAGCAGAAAAATGAAGATGAAGAGCGCGATGAAAAACGGCACGAACGGCTCGCCCCGCTCGCCCAGGACCCCGGTCGTGAGGTCGGCGATGTAGTTGATGACGCCCTCGAAAACCGCTTGGCGTTTGTTGATCCGCGCCGACCGGTAACTCGCGCCGACCCATGCGAAGAAGCCAAGCGAAATAAGCATGACCAGCCACGTCGTCATGATCGTATCGGCGTGCACCGATCCGAGTACCGGCCACTGCCACGTGAAATGCTCGCCTATCTTCTCGTGCAAAGCTTCTTATT
>DATBTT010000030.1:0-14311 GCA_036559125.1 Vulcanimicrobiaceae bacterium | reverse complement strand
GCCGCGCTCTCGCAGTAGGTTTACTACTCTTCCTCCTGGGTGCAACGGGACAAAGCGCGAACCAGCTGCTCTCGAAGCAAGACGTTATCGACAACGTGAACGCGTCGGTGTTTACCTGGTCGTCTGGGCAACCAGCGGGCTGGGCTGGCTCGAACCAAATCGTCACGCGAGCCGACATTGTTTCCGCGCTAGCGAACAATGGGTCCTGCGCCGGTTCGGCAACGCGTGCGCTTACATTCTCGGAAATCAGCGCCTGCAAGAATACCGCGACAGTCATCGCCGCCAGTACCGACCCGTGGCTGATTAACGGCAATACGTCGTGGCCTAACCACGCCGGAACGGCGATCTTTACGGCGTTGCCCGAGGGAACCGAAACGGGGCCAGCCGGAGCGCAGTATATCACCAGCTCATCGTCGAGCACGATCTGGCAGCAGTATTCTCCGACGACCATCCCGAGCGGGAACGTGCTACAAGTCTGGGTGGACACCAAGAGTACGAGCGTGTCGAGGACGTACCTTGAAGATCCAAACTGTTCGACCTATAGCGGTGGAACCTCGACGGCAAACGCGTCCGTCACGATGAGTATTTACAGCTCTGGCGGGACCGTCTTAGCGTCCGTGACCAATAGCGACTATGACAACACCTGGAAGCGCCCCCACGCTTCGTTCACTACCACGTCGAGCGGAACGTATTATTTTGGCGTGACGGTGAACTATAACGCGGGCCCGACGATCGACTACGAAACGTACAATTCGGGAACAATGGTTTGCACGCATCATGTCGGTGCAGCCGCGACAACCTCATCAGAAGCCACTTACGTCAACACGCATAACCCGATCTGATGCCAAATCAAGAACTGCTGCAACAACTCGCCGCGCAGCTTGCGCGCGCGCCGCAACCCAATCCGACGCAAGCGCCGTTTAAGCCCGACTTCTCGCAGATGAAGGCCGCGGTCAGCACCCCAGCTCAACCAAGCGGCGGCGGCATGTCGCCCGGCGTTCTGCAGGCGCTCATGTACGCGCTCCAAGCCTACGATTCGACGAACACGGCAAAGGACGTCGCCCGCGGAGGGAAGGAGACGAACCCGCTGCTCGCGCCCTTCTCGCACGGCGGTGCCCCAACGATGGCGCTCGGGTTCGCCCTCGGTGATCTCCTCCGCAACCATCTGCTCAAACACGCCTCGCAGGGAACACGAAATACGGCTGACGGCGCGCAGGCCCTGACCAACCTCCTTGGCATAATGCAAACTAATTCGGCCATGTCCCAGCCGACGCCAAGCGCGCCCGGCGGCGCTATGCCAGCCCCGACGCCGCCACCGGGCGGCGAGTCGCGCGGCAAGGGGCCGTAACGCATGTTCCCGTTCGCGTTTGGTCAGGGCAAGGCGTTCTCCGACAACACGAACTACCTTGGCGCGTGGATTCGCGTTCTGCCTGGCCCAATCGCCGCGAATGCGGACTACGCGATCGCGCACGGCCTCAAATGCCTACCGCGGTTCGCGCTTATCATCGACGCCGGCACGACGGTGGTATCCAGCAATCCGATGCCACGCGGCACGACGGCATGGTCGTTTTCGAGCATTTACGTGTCGGTCCCGGCCGTCGCCGCGGGCCAAAGTCTCACGGTCCTAATCGCGTGAGCGTGCGCGTCGTGCCCGCGGCCGTTACCGAATGGCCGCAGATCGAGGCCCTGCGGCGGGGCTACTTTGAACCGCGCGCGCAACCGATCCAACGCCGCGGCGACGACGTGAAGTGGCTCGTGGCGCTGGACGATCGTGATCGGGTCGTGGGCTGCTATAGTTTCACCGACGCGATCGGCTACGGCCAGCGGTGGGCGCTCGACTTCTACCGTGCCCCTGGTCATAGCGGGACCATCGCGTGCGCGGCCATGTGGCGGCACCTTAAAGATTCAGCTCGCGCCGAGAATTTGGTTCTAGCGGCAACCATCGCGCCGGACAATGAGCCGCAGCTTCAAGCGATGATGGCCCGGGGGGGGCGCCCTGTTGGCATTATCCTGGTCATGGAGGACTCTGCCTGATGCCCGCAGCCGTCGCAATCCCGCTTGTTCTCGCCGGTGCCTCGATGGTCGCCTCGAACGTGCAAAACAAAGCGGCGATCAAAAATAACGATAACCAAAACGCGGCTGCAGTCGGGAACGCGCAGAACGCTTTTAACACCGCGCGCACGAACCTGGCCGATTGGACGAAGAACAACCCGTCGCCGTTCGCGTCGGCAACGATTGGCCGCCCGACAGGCGCCTTCGGCGTGCCTTATCAGCCTTCAAACGTCAACGCGTCGTCGCTGTTCTCGCAACCCGGCGCAGGGCAACTCGAGCATCCAGGCGCTACTCCGCAACCCGCGGCGAATCCGATCGCGGGGCTCATCATGCACTTAATGAGCCAGGGGCACCCGCCCGCCGCCGGGGTGCCGCCACAGGCCGCGCAGCCAATGCCCGCGCCCCTCCCGACGGCATTGCCGCGGCTCGTGAGTGAGCCGCACCAATTCCGCGCGCCAATCAACGTACGGATGATGTAGCGTGAGTTTCACGAGCGCTTTCGCGCGCCAGCACCCGCCGGACATCACGAATGGCGGCTCCCCACTACAGGCGCCGGCGCAGCCATCCGGGCGCGTCTCGTTGCCCGTCGAGCCGCGGCAGGCTGAGAACCCCCCTCAGGCGCCGGCCCAATCCCCGCTGACGCCGGAGTATCTCAGCCAGCTTCTGGGCGCCATCCCCATGTCGAACCCGTCGCAGATCGGCGGCCTTCCGCAGATCCAGGCTCTCATGGCGCAGGCCGCGCAGTCGCAAGGCGTCGCGCCGGTTTCCGCGCAATCGGTCAATCCAGCCTTGGTCGGCGCCGCGCCGTCAACCGGCGACATTACGAGCCAGATTATGGCGGCGCTGTCGCCGCAGTTTTCGCAGCAGAATCAAGCGCTGACCGAATCGCTCGCCAACGCGGGTATCGTCGGCGGCTCGACAGGCGGCGCGGTTGCGGCGCTTGGCAATCAGCAGCAGCAGCAAGCTATGGCCCAGATGGCGCCGTACATTATGCAAGGCTTGCAGATGCAGCAGACGCGCGACCTGGCCAACCAAGGCGCGACGAATCAAGGCAACCAATTCAACTCCTCGAACGCGTTGCAGGCCGCCGAGCAAAATCAGTCGCTCGGCCAGCAAAACAACCAATTCAACACCAGCGCCCAGAACGACATCAGCGTCGCCAACCAAGGGGCGAACCTCTCCGCGCAAGGATCGAATCAAGGCGCCGCCTTGCAGGGTGGCGAGTTTAACGCGAACCAGCAGAACGCCGCTCAGCAGTTCGACATCGGCAACCTCATCAAGTCCGCCATGTACGACACCGGGAACTACAATCAGATGGCGCAGTACCTGGCTGGCATCCAAAACCAGGATTGGCTCGCCCAACTCGGCGCGCAGTCGAGTCTCGCCCAAGGCGGAGCCGGGGCGCAAGCCGGCGCGTTTAACCCCGTCTTTCAACAGCCGCAGCCCGTCAACTTCGGTGGCCTGGGGGCCGCGCTCGCGCCCACGCCCAACATCGGCGCCGGTTCGCCCGCCCCGTACGGCTCATTCCTCTCGCAGAGTGGTGCTGGAGGGCTTAATCCGTAGTGCCGGTTATTCAGATGGCGAACCCGGCGCAGGCCGCCGCGGATGCGTACTCCGGCTATGCTCAGCAAAAGCAGCAAAACGCACTTGAGCAGGCGGCCCGGCAGTTTCAACTCCAGCAGGCCGCCCAGGCGCAGCAGAACACCAACCGGGATTTCGCGCTTAAAAAGCAGCAGGCGGACCTGACACAACAGAACACGCAATTTGAGCAAGCGCGCGAAAGCGCTGCAGACGTTCTTGCGGTCAAGCACGAGGCCGCCGTCGAACTGCACCAAGCCCAGCAGGACGCTCTCGCGTCCGCGAAACTTCAACTCCAAGCGGATAACGATAGGGCGCAGTACGCCCTCAAAGTCCGGCAAATCGATCAGCAGTTTAAGCTCGGCGTGGCAAAGATCGCGAGCGCGAAAACCGTGGCAGAGATCCACGCATCGGCGACACTCGGCGCCGCGCAGATCCACGCCGCCGCGACGATCGAAGCCGCTGGGATTCACGCGTCTGCGACGGAGCGCGGCCAGGACCTCACGCACGGCGATCGGGTGCGTAGCCAAAATCTCCTCAAACGCGGTCAGGATCTCATACACCAGGACCGCATCGGCTCCAGCACGCGCGCGCAGGAGAAGGCGATCGCGAGCGATGTGCGCCTTGGCATGGCCGCTTTGAAGGCTAAAGGGCTGGACGTTCCGCAGGACGACCCGCACTTCAACGATGTCCTTTTGCATTTTTCGCACAACCCGAAGGACCGCGCGGCGATGCTGAGCGACCCGTCGATGCCGGCGAGTACGAAGGCGTACCTGCAAGCCCTACAGCCGCTGGTGCCGTAACGTGCCCTACGTTTCGCCATACGGTGCCGCCGCAAAGCAGCCGGGGCGCAGCAAGGGCTACGTGTCCCCGTACGGTGCCGGCGCAAATAGCCCGGCCCCCGAAAGCCCGCCGGGCGCCGCGAAGCCGAATCGTTTGGGTGAACTCTTTTCGACGCTCGAGCATAACCCGCAGGCTCGAGCGTTTGGAAGCGGCGTCTCCAAGGTCGTCGATCTCCTGAGTCGGCCTGGCGAGGCCACCGCCGCGGCGATCGCTGGCCGTGGCGGTCATGCCGCGCTGCAGGCGTTCTTGCATAGCGAGACGCCACAGCAGAACCAATCCGACCTCGATACGATCATCTCCAAGTACGACTCGAACGACCCGCTCAAAAACGTCATTCCCCAAGGCGTGAAACGCTTTGCCGTCGGCATGGAGACTGACCCGACGACCTATATGGGCGGAACCGGAGCGCTCAAACACGTCGGCATGAAAGTGACAGAGAACGCGTTGCCGCTCGCCATCAAGGCGGCGCTGGGCGTTGGCAAAGTCGCGGAGAAAGCGAGCCCCGAAGCCGGGCACGTCGCTCGCGACGTTGGTGGCGGCCTAGCGAAAGCCTACGATTTTGTCACCTACGGCGGAGGTGTTAAAAGGAAGCTCGCGACAAAAATGCCGGCCGACCAGGGAGCCACGACGTTCGCGCGCATGAACGCGGCCAAAAACGCTGGGCTCTCGGAAGCGCAGGATCTCGAGAATGAGCTTGGCGCCCGATTCAAGGGTCTCGTTAAGGGGCTCTCGCCGAGCGACGAACACGCGCTCTACCGCGCCGTAAACAGCGGAGCGCTCTATAAGCTCCCCAAGGCCCTCCGCGAGAAGGCGCAGGCGTTCGGCGACCTCACGGATACCGTCGCGCACCTCATGGGAACGAACGATTTACGTGCGCAGCTCGCTTCGCACGGGTTTCGAGTGCCGGAGTGGGCGCAACGGTTCGACACCGGCGCGCGCGGACTGATGAAGCCGGCGCAGTACCGTAAAAACTACCTTCCGCTTCAGCACGACCTTACGCCCAGCCAGGCGGCCGCGCAGCAGTTTACCGATAGTCTCGTCAGGAAGTTCGGCATTCAGCGCGGCTCACAGGCGGTACTTTCCGGCAAGGACCCGTTTCTCAAGCCGCGCGCCGAAGGGCTCGCGTTGGCCGATAACGAGATGCAGCGCGACGTGATCGGGCGCCGGTTTCGCGCGGCCTCCAAAGCATTCGCCACAAAGCCAGCCCAACAGCGCATCGCCGCGGCGCTCGGCGTTAAAAGCTGGAAGCAAGTCCCCGCCGATATGCAGTCCTTCCTCGAGCGCGAGTCCACGATCGAACCGGGCGGTGTTGCGCGCGCGGTCAAGAAGACCGTCGATCTCCCGAAACAAGCCCTCTTCTACCTGCCATTCCGGCACATGGGCAATATCTCGTTTCTCCAGGGCGCCCACTACCCCGAGGCGCTCCCGGGCACGTTTTCGACGTTTGCCCAATTAATGAAGAACCCGGGCGCCGCGCATCAGATTCTCGGCGAGGCCATCAAAGCGGGCTCGGTTGGCGTGCCGTCGATCGACCGCAGCACCGGCTTCGCGGACGTGCTCGACAAGATCCCACTTGTCGGCAAGGCGTTAGCGGCTCCGTACCGCGCGTCGAGCAAGGCGTTGTGGGCCTTCGACGACGCGGCAAAAAAAGCGGCGACAGACTCGGCCGCCGCCGACTACATGGCGAAGGGGCTCGATCGCGAGACGGCCTACGCGCGCGCGGGCAAAGACGTGCTCGACCGTCTCGTCGGCTACGGAAACCGTAGCGACCTCACCAAGGCGCTCGCGTACATCGCCCCTTTCGCCACGTGGCGCTCAAAGCTTCCGGGATCGGTTGCCCGCGCGCTCACCGAACACCCTGAGCGTGTCCTAGCCGCGGAACGCGCTTCACCGATGCTCACCGGTGGCCAGGTACAATCCAACATGCACGACGCGAAGGGCAAGCCGCTCGGCGTCGGCATGTATAACCCGCTTTCCGACACGTTTCAACTCGTCGACGACCCGTGGAAATACGGGCGCTCGACGCTTTCGTTCCCGTACCAGGCGCTATCGTCTCTGCTTGACGTGCACTCCGGCAAACCGCACGGCTACCCCCACTACATGACCTACGGCAAGGACCCGCTCAGATGGCTCCTGCAAGGCGCGCTCGGACCGTTCGCGCAGCCCGTTGGGGCCGGGGTGTTCCCATCGCAAGGCATGAGCGACCTGGTCGGATCGCAGACCGGTATACGCCTCGAGCGAGTGCACCCGTGAGTGACGGACTTGATCTTCAAGCGGAGGTTAGCGATGTGAGGCTACGTGTGGGTCGAATAGAGCGCGCTTTTTTTGGCGCGATGGATGACAACAACGTCTTCATTCCGGGCTTACTCCAAACCGCCGCCGATACGTCCAAGGACATGCGAAAGCTTAAGGATATTTTCGGGCGCGGGTTCTATCTCATCGCGGCGTTTGTGCTCCTAGGCATCGCGCACCAATTCAACGCCTGGGACTTCATCGTAAAGGCATTATTGAAATGAGCATCGCCACGCGCCAGCGGGTCTGTAACCTTCTATCGTTTAGCGACGGCACCCAACAGGCCGATCTCCTCAGCCCGGCGCGCACGCAAACGGATCTCATCGCCCTGCTCCAGCGGGCGGCGTTTCCATGTAGCGAGGGCGGCCTCGGCTACCGGCTGCTCATCACGTCGGTGCGGACTGATCATGGCGACGACAGCGCGCTCGGGCCGCACGGTCACTCGTTCGGGTACGCCGTCGATCTCTGGCCCGCCGATGAGGCGACGCTCAAGCAGTTCTTGATCGACATGGCCGAGCGCAACTCGTGGGTCACAAAAATCGGACTCGGCGGCTTGGCGGCTCAGTACCTCAGCAACATACCTCAGGATAGCGTCGTGGTGTTCCAAGACAACAGCACCGACCACGTTCATCTGCAATCGCAGTAAAGGAGCCGTTATGCACAAGAACGATATGGCCGCCGTCCTCACCGCCTTTGTTGGCATCGGCGCGCTGGCCTCCGACGCGGCGTTCGGGCAATACCTCCAACTGTTGCTCGGCGCGCACGCTCAACAGATTCTCGCGGGCCTCGGCATGGTCGGCTTGCTCGCGAGTACGATCCTTCGAGTTCTCGGATCCCCATCCGGGACGCAGCCGACCGTCACGATCGTCCAGCCCCTTCCGGCCTCTAACGGCGGAACCATCATCACTTCAAATAAGGAGAATCCCCATGGCTAGCGTCATCCAGGACCTCGAAGCAGCCGCGAAATATCTCCCGCTGCTTATATCGATCGAATCGGGCCAAGCGCAGACCATCCCCAGCCCGGAAGAGAGCTTTCAGTTCAGCGCGGGACAGCTCGGCACGTTCAAGGTAACGATCCCGGCCGCGTCGGTTACCATCCAAAAAGTCGGCTAATGTGCCGTTCCCCGCGAAAAATATACGCGCGTGCTTCGCGGAGGCGCATCGTCGGGGAAAGGGCGATGCGGGCTGTCGCAAGATGGCCCGCGATACCCCCGCGTCACGGCGGACGAAGAGGCGCTTAGGCCGGCGTTCGAGACGGTAGTCGATCGATGATGTCCCACGTCACATACACGGTGCCTTGTTTCGTCTTGTGTATCATTGGACGATCGCCTAGCGCGTGAACTAGTAGTCGATTCAGTTCATTGCGCCCTCGCGTTGTTGCGTTTTCGTATACGGCGCGGTAGGAGGCGAGCATCTCGGCAACGACCTTTACCTCGCGTCGCCCGCTCGTCGTGCAGCGCGCCAGCTCGCCGAGTGCTGCTTCACGGCGAACCGCGATCTCCATCTCGTCGCGGTCAACCTCCGCCAACGCCTTCCGGGCCTGGTTCGACATCTGCGAGTTCTTGTCAGCGAGCAAATCGAAGGCCGCGTCGCGCCTTTGCTTCAACGACGCAAGACTCTGATCAAACCGTGCGAGCTGGCGATTCAGGTCGCGTTCTTTAGAGGGCGTGGAAGCCTGCCTCGCATCCCATCGTTCAAGAAGACCTGGATCCGCGATAAGACGGCTGATGTATTCTCGCCACCGTGATTCAACGTGTGATATCGCGACCGTGAACTGATGCCGCTTGGGAAGATCAACCTTCCCGCCATTGGAGCAAGAGACGCTACGGAATTCGAGACCCTTACGTTGGACAACTCGCCCGAACATCGGCACGTCACATCGACCGCACAGGAACACGCCGGTAAATTCGTGTTCGTGTTTGCGCCGTTGGCTGAAGCGCTCGCTGCTAATCGCGAGGAATTCCGCGAGTTGTTGATGTCGCTCAAGCGTGCGCGCTCCAGCTAACAGGTAGTGCTCATTCCCGAAGGCGTGCCGTAAACTACTTGTTTGGCGGAAAGACTCAGGCGCGATTTCCATCAACCATTGCAGGACGTGTACGAGAGGATCGCCCTGGAGAACTCGATTCTCAGCCTCCTGGACGACCCAAGCTTTTGCCCCAGGGATGAAGTGCTCGCCGCGGCGTTCGAGGCCGAAGGGCGTTCTTGTGGCAAGCACGGCGCCGCGCTCGCGCTTGCCTTCGTACGAGCGCTTTATCCGGTTGGAAATACGCCGGCGCTCCCGTTCCGCTCCGGTGAAGTCGTCGACGACGTCCGACCAATCCCGGTCGTCATCGACGTTAAGCGCTCGCTCGCGGCGCCAATCCAACGGCAGAAGACCTACGGAATGCCCGCGTAGCTCCTCGAGTAAATTGAGCCCCTCGCGCAGATTACGTGTGAAGCGATCGAGCGTGTCGACCACGATGCACTGCGGCTTCGTCTGCTGCAGATCCGCGATCATTCGGGAGAACTCGGCGCGGCCTTCGACGCTCTTTGCGCTCGCTGCCTCGCGGTAGTGACGCACCACGGTCCAGCCGTAGCGTTCCGCAGCCTGTGCGAACGCCCGCTCCTGATTGGGAAGCGACTGCCCGAGTTTCTCCTGACCTACGGTCGAAACCCGGGCGTAGGTTACTACGCGCACCCGTAGCCCTTGTCAATATCATAGAGGGGAGAATTCTTCGGAGGACACGTGGGCTTCGGCGTGGGCGCCGGTGGCGCGGTACATGGTAAGACGCAGGCGTTGCCGCTATACCGGTTTACGCGGTAAATTGTCGCGTACGATTTGACGTACGTAAAGCGCGTTCCGAATCCAACGACCAGCGCAAGCACCGTAACAGCGATCAGGAGCGCGCGGAGTGTTGCCGGTTTCACTAGTGCCACCACGTTGTCACAGGAGTGCGCGAGCATCGATGAATGGACAAATGGGACAGGAGCGTTTTGCCGCTTTTCGATCCGTTCACTTTGGCTGCGATCGCTTGCCGGTGCGACGCGGCGCGCTTACGAGCACGGGCATCTGGTCGAGCACCAACGCGACCCGGTCATTTAGAGCCGCCAGGTCCCGCTCGAGAGCCGTCAGTCGATCATTCGAAAGTCGTTCCGTTTCGTCAACGTCGGCAGGTGTCACATCCGCAAGCAGATCATCTAGGGGCAGGCTCAACGCCTGAGTGATTTTTAAAAGAGTCCCGATCGGCGGGTCCTTGGTTTGTCCGCCGACGAGCGCCGACACCGTAGGCTGAGACAATCCGGCTCGCGCGGCTACCTGCCCGTGCGTTAGGCTGCTCACTTTCATAATGCGCGCGAGGTTCTGCCCTATACGTTGCCCGATATCCACGGGCATCATCATAGCCATCGCTATAGGCTCAGGCTAGACTCTCTCGCAAATATGCGATTGTCCATAGGATAGTCTATAGCATAGCCTGTTGACTATAACAATAGACCTGCTTATACTTAACACTATGGATAAAGATCGTTTGCGGCGAGAAATGGAAAAGGCAGGGCTTACCCAGGCCGAGCTTGCTCGGCAGTTGCGGGTGTCCCAGCCCACCGTTTTTGCGTGGCTTAACGGCTCGCAGCCGCGAGCCGACCTTTACGAGCGATTACTCATCGTTCTGCCCGATCTCAGCGCCAGGCTCGAAAAGACGGGCGTGGCGTGATCCGTTTGCCAAACACGCCGGCCGCATGCGCCTTCCTGGAACGCGCCATGGCTGAGTACGACCGGCAGATAGCCGCCGGCTTGTTGCCGGCGCCACAAAAGCAAAAAGCCGACGTTGTCGCGCCGGCCTCTCGATGAGGTGTTTTTTACTATGCCTTGGCCTCTTTCTACCATAAAGGACCCGCCCCCGTCAAATAACGATCTGCGCTACGCTCGCGACGGCGATGCCGGTTTCTGGCTCGAGAACGATCGCGTGGTCGCCTGGTGCCCACTCCCCCAGGAAAGCGAGCGCCGATGATCGTCGTTTGCTACGTCTGCCCTGAGTGCGGAACTGAGAATAACGCGGACGGCCATCGCCGTTTCCTTGATAGCCCGGGCCCCCTGGCCTGGCTTCTGCTGCGGACCGTCCCCTGCGGATCGTGTCGTACGCGAGCGTCGCGATGCTAACCGACGATGGACCCCGCCTGATGGCTCAAGGCGTCCTGGCGTTGCAGCGCCTCTTGGCCGGCCAATCACCCCAGCTTACGCCTCAAGAGCGCGTCGCCGCTCAGCACGTCCTTGACGTCAACGCCAACATGATCGGCGCCTTAGCGCCCGAGGAGGTTCGATGACCGTCCCTTTTGACGTCATTTCGCTCGTGCGCGAGGCGGCTACAAACGACACGCTTCGCGCCGCCGCGATCGCCCTCTGGAAGGGCACGGCTCTCGACCTGTTTGACCCAGGGAAAGATACGCGTGTCGGCGTCCGCATTTCAGACTGCGGAAAGTGCGTGCGCGAGCTGCACCAGCAAATCCATAGCGCCCCGATGCTTCCGCAGGACCCGGTGGTGCAACTTACGCGCTTCGATATTGGCACCCTCTACGGCGCCTGGATTGGCTGTCTTGCCGCGGCCGCTTTGAAAAAGTACGCGCCGCACTTGCAAGTCGAGCTCGAACCGCAGGTACTCTACCGCGGCGTCGCCGGGCATATCGATCTCGACGTGCGCGATGACATGGGCAACGGCTATTGGGTGGTCGAGTTCAAGTCCACGTATTGGAGCGGTGAGCTTAGCGACCCACTCGAGCGCGCACGCTATCAGGTCCTACAAGCCGCCACGTACGCGAAAGCTCGTCATGCCCCGCTCTTTTCCATCGTAACCGTCGGGCCGGCCGTCGCCGGTCGCTGGAGCAAAACCGAGAAGCGCCGCGTTGAGCTTCCGAAGATGCGCCAGGATAACTATCTCACGGAAGACTTCACGCAAGACGTCGACGAGGAGATGACGCGCCTTCAGACCGCGATGCAAGTCGCTGTTCCCGAAGGCGATGCAATCGAGGAGTGGCGCTGTCGCGGCTGTCGCGATGCGACGTGCCCGCGAAATCCGCATTATGGTTCCGGTGCCGCATGACCCGCTGGAAACGAATGGACTTCATGGCGAGCGACGAGGAGTACGAGCAGATCGTCGCGCTCGCGCGGCGCTTGCGCGTGAGTATGTCGGCTGCCATCCGGCACGCAGTAGCGTGCGAGCTGGAGCGCACGAACGCATGAGCGAGGATGTTATCGAAGGCGAGTTTGTGGCAGATGCCGCGGCGCCTCTTGCGCTTCGTTCTGATGAGCCGATCCGCGCGTTGGTATCCCCGGAAGAGGCCCGTAAGCAATGGGCTAGCTACCAGGCGCTGAAACTCGCGATCGCGACGCCGGACGACTACCAAGAGTTCCGCGACAAAAAAACCAACAAGCTACGCCGCTTTCCCAAAAAGTCGTTCGTTAAAAAAATCCAGACGTATTTTGGAATCACGGTACAAGTCGTTTCGGCCGATCGCGATCCCCTCAATGATGCCCACTTTGCGTTCCGTGTCGTCGCACGGGCTGTCGCGCCCAACGGTCGAAGCGTGGACGCCACGGGCGCTTGCTCCACGCTCGAAGAGCGCTTCGATTTGAACCCCTACGGCGATGAATCGGAGCAGCGGTTCAGCGATCGCCAAAAGAAAGCACTCGCGCGGGCGTATCACGACGTTTTATCAACGGCAGAAACGCGCGCAACGAATCGCGCGGTCATGAACTTGATCGGCGGCGGCGAGGTCACGGCGGACGAAATATCGCGTGATGTGCGGCCTGTAGCGCCGTCAACTACCGAGCCGAAGGTTCTGCAAGATCGCGAGCGCGCGCGCAAACGCCTGTTCGCTAAAATTAACGAATACGCGAAGCACTCGCCGGATGGTGAGCTGTTGCAAAACGACGACCATCGGCACAAGACGCTCCAGCAAATGTACGGCGTTGCTTCATTCCTAGATCTGACCGACGACCAGCTCGCGGACTTCGAGCGTAAGCTCGATCTCCGTATCACCCAAACGAGGCCAGCATGAAAGAGACGGCCCTTTCGCGATCGCGACGACGCGACTCGCACGACACTTACGCTCCGTACCCCGTAAAACCAGCCTTGAGAAGCTCGACTCTTAGAAAGATCGACAATTCACTATGGAGCGACGCCGACGACCTGCGTGGCGTTGGCTGGGGTGCAGTCATTCTTGTCGCAGTGCTTCTAAGCATCGCCGTCCTCCGTTTTGTTCTAACTGCTTAAACGTCTTATGGACACCATGAATGACGATCGAACAGAGTCTCACCATGATCGCTGAATGTTGTTATTTGGTCAGCGGCTCGTGGTCGGCAAACCGCGTCCTCGACATGGCTCGTGCAGCCGGTCTTTCAATACGGCGCGAAACGGTCATTTCCGCGTTGCGCGCGTGCGCGATACCGGGTCGAACACGCTCAATAACGCCTACACAAAAAACAGCAACGACGGTTCCCGACACAGGTTATCCACAGGGGTCGGGAACCGTTCGTTGCGGTGTAGTGGGAACCGTCCGGGAACCGTCGCGACTCCCCCTTCCCTCGCCCCTTTCTCCCCCCACACCCCCCGTATACCCCACACCCAACCCCCTCTTTTCCCTCACTACGTTCGGGGTCGGCACCGAAAACGGTGCGCGACCGGAACCGTCAAAGCAAAGTAAAAAAACGACGAAAGAGCCCACTCTAGCTTGGGTTTCGCCACTTAAGGCGCAGGCACGGGAACTGTTGCCGCTAGCTCTTGTGAGCCTCACGGTCGATCAGCGTTTTGTGCTGGCGATGTACCACTGTTACCGCTTCGGGAATTGTACGATTTCAGAGTCCCGGAACCGTCAGCGCGCGCGAAGTGTCGCCGCCGGAATCGCGTCGATCGCTAACAGTCGCGACGGTTCCCTCACTGTCAAGGAATACATCGCCGCCGGCGATCGGGTCTGGGAAAACGGAGGCAAGTTACCTTGGTTCAAGCCGTGGGACATCACTGCGAATGTCGAGCGTACGAAATGAGCGACATAGAGAGTATCCGCGCCGGCCTCGCGCGGCTCCAGGCTGAGGCTGCACGAGATCCACGATGGTTGTCCCACCTGGATGCCGTCGAAGCGCGTACGCTGCGCCTAAAGGCCGAGTGTATCGATGCTAAACCTCCGGTAGCGAAATCCCAGAAAACAAGCAAAGTAGTTCCGATCCGCGAGGTGGAGATTTGAGACGCGCTGATACACGGCCCAGCTTTTTGGGCGCCGGGTTTGCGATGCGTAACGCCGCTCGCGATTGGTTTTGCAACGGATGCGGAAACCGCTTCTCGATTTTCAATAGGCGTATCCGGCGCAATTCTCTCGGAGTAATCGAGGCCGTATGCCGCGGCTGTCATCGCGAGCTTTTACGCGGCGAGACACGCCACTAGCATGAGCGATTCGACAATATCGGCGTTAGGACGAAAGTGCGCGTGAGACTCACGCAGCTCGACGGAAAGCTGCCCAACCTCGCCCTAATGAAACTTACCGCGTGGCATCGCGAGCAGGGCGATGAAATTGTGTTCAA
>DATBTT010000029.1:0-50519 GCA_036559125.1 Vulcanimicrobiaceae bacterium | reverse complement strand
GGACGGCTCAAGGGTGAGGCTTTGGCGCAGAGTGCGGCGCAACGCAACGCGGTCGCGCCGTCGAACGCTCCGATTCCGGTCTCGGCGATAAAGGGCGAGCGTGCCGACGTGCCGCACGCGCCGTTCTTCGGCGCGCGCACGTTGCACGACGTCGATCTCTCGCAGTTGTGGCCGTGCTTCGATCTGCGCAGCCTCTACCGGCTTTCATGGGGCGCCGCAAACACGAAAGGCGACGCATTCGAACGGCTCGTACGCGAGGATTTCGAACCGCGCTTGCAACGTTATCAACGCCGCGCGTTAGACGGCGGCTTGCTGCGGCCGCGCGTCGTGTACGGATATTTTCCGGCCGCGGGCGTCGGCGACGACGTCATCGTCTACGACCCAAACGATACCGCGCGCGAGATCGCTCGCTTTCCCTTCGCGCGCCAGCGCGGCGGCGAGCATCTGTGCCTGGCCGACTATCTGCGCGAGCCCGAGAACGGCCGCGGCGTGGACCTGGTGGCGTTGCAAGTGGTAACGGTCGGCACCGACGCTTCGGAACAGACCGAAGCGCTGCATAAGGCCGGTGACTACAGCGAATCCTATTTCTTACACGGCTTTTCCGTGCAGAGCGCCGAGGCGCTCGCGGAGTGGACGCACCGGCACATTCGCGCGGAACTGCGACTTCCCGAGGATCGCGGCAAGCGTTATTCGTGGGGTTATGGGGCCTGTCCGGATCTCTCGCAACATCGGATCGCCTTCGATCTACTCGACGCGGAGAATGCGATCGGTACGGTATTGACCGAAGCGTTTCAAATCATCCCCGAACAATCTACTGCCGCAATCATCCTTCATCACCCGCGCGCCGCATACTTCAACGCCGCCGCAGTCCGCGAACTCGAACCCGCTTAAGCGAGTCCTTCGACAGGCTCATCCTTCGACAGGCTCATCCTTCGACAGGCTCAGGATGACGGAGGGAATTGCGCGCACGCTCTGTGTACCTTGTCACCCTGAGCTTGTCGAAGGGTGAGCTTGTCGAAGGGTCTGTGTGGCGGGTACTCTAACGTGACGATGGGAACGGCGGCTTCCGCCGTTTTGTCGTACCGTACTGGAGGCTCGATGCGCGTAGATGGATCCGTCATGACCCGGCTTGCGGCCGCGGCGCTGCTCGCTTTTGTTGTGGCCTGCTCGGGTGGAAACGGCGGCGGTTCGCCGGGCAATGCGGTGAAAATCGGCATCGACCTTCCGACTTCGGGAGGCGATGCGTCGGTCGGCATCAGCACGCAGCAGGGCGCGATTCTCGCCATCGAAGAGGCCCGCAAAAAACCGTTACCGGGCGGATTGCAGCTCGAAGCGTATTCGCTGGACGATGCCGTGCAAGGCGTCCATAGCCCGCAACAAGGCGCGGCCAACGTACGCAACTTCGTCAGCGACGACGCCGTTCTCGCGATGATCGGTCCCTACAATTCGAACGTCGCGGCGGCCGAGATTCCGGTTACCAACGCCGCTGGGCTCGTGCAAATCGGACCCTCGGTCGTGAGCGACGGTTTGACGATCGGGCCGGCCGCGAAGTCGTTGCGACGTGCGAACCCCGACACGAATTCGTTCTTTCGCGTATGCACGACCGACTCGCGACAGGGCTCGGCGCTCGCGCAATTCGCGCGCAAACTCGGCTACAAGAAGGTCTACGTCATCGACGATAACGAGACGTACGGATTGGACTTGGCCAACCGCTTCGAGCAAGACTTCAAACAACAGAGCGGCACGGTTCTCGGTCACGATCACATCGCCAAGAATACGCAAGACTTCAAAGCGTTGCTCATTAAAGTAGCGGGTACGAAACCCGACGTCATTTTTTACGGCGGCGTTACCAGCACCGGGGGCGGACTGATCCGCAAGCAGATGTTCGATACCGGTTTGGGCAAGGTGCCGTTTATGGGCGGTGACGGGATTGCGGACCTGGCTACGGTCGCGGGTAAACTCAGCGACGGATCGTACTACACGCTCGCAGCTCCCAATGCCGAGAAACTTCCATCGGCTCAAACCTTCGTGAAAGCGTACCAAGCGCGTTTCCATTCCCCGATCGGTCCCTACAGCGCAAATGCGTATGCGGCGGCACAGGTGGCGATCGCCGCGATCGAAAGCGCTACCAAGGCCAACGGCGGTAAGATGCCGTCGCGCGCGCAAGTGCTCGCGCAAGTCGTGAAGACAAGCGCACTTGCGACCCCCATCGGGCCGATCAGCTTCGATGCGAACGGTGACGTCGAGAATCCCGTGTTGAGCCTCTACGGCTTCAGGAACGGCGCCTCGTATTTCATCAACGAACTGCACCTCACAACGAAATAGTGCACGAGTTCCTCGCCCAGCTGGTAAACGGCCTTTCGCTCGGCGGGATCTATGCGCTGATTGCGCTCGGGTACACCATGGTGTACGGCATCATCGGGCTCATCAATTTCGCACACGGCGACGTGTACACGCTCGGCTCGTTCTTTTCGTTGACGATCTTCGGCTTACTCGGCGTCTCGGGCGAACTGCACGGGATTGCGTTGGTCGTAGACGTGGGGGTCGCATTGCTCGGAGCCGCCCTGCTCTGCGGAATAGTCGGCGTCCTGATCGAGCGGTTGGCCTACCGGCGGTTACGCAACGCGCCCCGGCTGGCGCCGCTAATCACCGCAATCGGCGTCTCGTTCATCCTGGAAAACGTCATGCAACTCTGGCGCGGACCATCGCCGGTGTCCTTCCCCGGCGTTATCCCGAATCCGACGGTCGTCGTCGGCGGCGTCGCAATTGCCACGCAGCAGATCGTGGTTATCGCGCTAGCCGTGGTGATGATGGTCGCGTTGCAGCTGTTCGTGCACAAGACGCGCATGGGTAAGGCCATGCGTGCGACTTCGCAAGATCGCGACGCGGCCCAGTTGATGGGCATTAATATCAATCGCACGATTGCCGTCACGTTCCTGATCGGCAGCGCGCTCGCCGGCGCCGCCGGATTGGTCTCCGGCGTCTACTACCAGTCGACGTGGTTCTTCAATGGATTCGGCGCGGGACTCAAGGCGTTCACGGCCGCGGTTCTCGGTGGTATCGGCAATCTCGCGGGTGCGATGCTCGGGGGTTTTTTGATCGGCATTATCGAGTCGTTCGCTACGTGGAAACTCGGCGGCCAATGGAGCAACGTCACCGTCTTCGCGATCCTCATTCTGGTTCTCGTCTTTCGGCCGGCCGGATTGCTCGGCGAGTCGCTTCCCGAAAAAGTATGATCTACCTCTACTTTTTCGTAACCATCGGCACCGTTATCGTAACGGAACGGCTGCGCGATGTTCGAACGAAGCGAATCGTCTATCTCGTGCTTGCCGCGCTGCTGTTGCTGGCGCCGCTGCTGGATCGTAACGATTCGAATTACAACGTGCTCGCCGACGCGGGCGTCTTCGTGCTGCTGGCGCTCGGTCTCAACGTCGTGGTCGGCTTCGCCGGTTTGCTCGACTTGGGGTACGCGGCGTTCTTTGCGATCGGCGCATATACGTACGGCATGCTCGCGAGTCCGCAATTCGGACTGCACCTACCGTTTTGGGCGTTGCTGTTCATCGCGGCGGCGCTTGCGGCGCTCTTCGGAATCATTCTCGGTGCGCCGACGCTGCGGTTGCACGGCGACTATCTGGCGATCGTGACGTTGGGCTTCGGCGAGATCGTCCCGCAGATATTCCAAAATCTTACGAAATACACGGGTGGCCCCAACGGTATCAGCGCGCTCGACTTTCCATCGTTTTTCGGCCGCTCGTTCGGCCAGCGCGCGCTGCCATATTACTACGTGATCTTGGGGCTCATCGCGCTGGGGCTTTTTCTGGCTCGGAATTTACGGGACAGCCGCCTCGGGCGCGCGTGGATGGCGATTCGCGAAGACGAGCTCGCCGCGCGCCACATGGGCATCAATACGACGCTCGTGAAACTCGCCGCCTTTGCGCTAGGTGCTTCGTTTAGCGGACTCGGCGGCGTCGTCTTCGCCGCAAAGCTTAGCTTAGTCTCGCCCGACCTATTCCAGTTTCAAGTCAGTATACTCATCGTATCGATGCTCGTGCTCGGCGGCATGGGCAACATACCCGGCGTCGTCGTGGGTGCGCTCCTGCTGACGCTCGTGAACAACGTCGCATTGCCGCAGGCCAATACGCTGGCGTCGAACATCGGGATTCACGTGGATTTCAGCAACTACCACTTTTTCATCTACGGTGCAATTTTGGTGGGGATCATGCTCTTCAAGCCCGAGGGGTTGTTGCCAAGCCGCCAGCGCCGCGCAGAGTTACGTCACGCTGCCGTGCCGGAGAACGCCGTACCGTAGTGGCGTTGTTGCAACTCGACGGCGTTTCGAAGACGTTCGGCAAACTGCTGGCGGCAAACGACGTTTCCGTCGCGGTAGAGCGCGGCGCAATCGCCGCCATTATCGGCCCGAACGGCGCCGGCAAGTCCACCGTTTTCAATACGATTACGGGGATTTATGCCCCCACCGCGGGCAGCATCACGTTCGACGACGCGCGCATCGACGGCCTTCCGACGCACGTTGTCGCCGCGCTCGGCATCGCGCGAACGTTCCAGAACATTCGACTATTCTCGTTCATGCCGGCACTCGACAACATAATGGTCGGCGAACACGTGCGGTTGCACGCGAAGCTGTGGGATTCGTTGCTGCACACGCCCAAGCAGCGCCGCGAAGAGCGCGAGACGCGCGAACGAGCACGCGAGCTGCTGGCGTTCGTCGGTCTTACCGACGCGACGGAGAGCTACGCTCGGAATCTACCCTACGGTTCGCAACGCCGATTGGAGATCGCGCGGGCCCTCGCGAGCCGTCCCAAGCTCCTACTTCTCGACGAACCTGCCGCGGGGATGAACCCGAAAGAGAAGCGCGGCCTCATCGACTTGATTCGCGGCATTCGCGATCGAGGTGTCACCGTATTGTTGATCGAGCACGACATGGGTCTGGTGATGGAGGTAAGCGAGCAGATAACGGTCCTCGATCACGGCGAGCGCATCGCGTTTGGAACGCCCGCGCAGGTTCGGGCCGATCCGCGCGTGATCGAAGCCTATCTCGGAGCGCCGGCGGAGAGCGCCTGATGCTCGAAGTACGCGACCTCGACGTGCATTACGGCGGCATTGCGGCTCTGCGCGGCGTTCGTCTGCGCGTAGACGAAGGCGAGATCGTCACGTTGCTCGGCGCCAACGGAGCCGGCAAAACCACGACGCTGCGCGCAATCAGCGGTTTGGTGCCGGCATCGGGCGGAGAAGTTCGTTTCGAGGGCCACGACCTGCGCCGCCGCGGTGCCGACGACATCGTGCGCTTGGGTATCGGTCACTCACCGGAAGGCCGGCGCGTCTTCTCGCGCATGAGCGTGCGCGAAAACTTAGACCTCGGCGCGTACGTCGTGCGTTCTCGCGCGAAAATCGCCGAGCGGCTCGAGTACGTGCTCGCGACCTTTCCTCGTCTGAAAGAACGATTGGATCAACCGGCCGGTACGCTCTCCGGCGGCGAACAGCAGATGCTTGCGATGGGACGCGCCCTCATGAGCGGCCCGCGCATGCTGCTCCTGGACGAACCGTCGTTGGGCCTGTCGCCGCTACTCGTGCAGACGATTTTTGGCGTGATCCGCGAGATCAACGCGCGCGGGACGACTATTCTGCTCGTCGAGCAAAACGCGCGTCAAGCGCTTCGCATCGCGCACCGCGGATACGTCCTGGAAACCGGCACGATCCGTTTCGAAGGCAGCGGCGCCGACCTGCTCGACAACCCCGCTGTAGTAGAAGCGTATCTAGGCGGCCCTTCGACGGGCTCAGGGTGACGGAGGGGACAGACTCGGGGTAATGCGGTTAGGAAGCGGCGGCTACTTGTGAGAGGGCGTCGCCGTAGACGAGGGTGCCGCCCACCATGGTGCCGATTACTTGATACGTCGGATCCCAGAACGACAGATCGGCGCGCAAACCTTTACCGA
Source organism: Vulcanimicrobiaceae bacterium (assembly GCA_036559125.1). Classification (GTDB taxonomy): domain Bacteria; phylum Vulcanimicrobiota; class Vulcanimicrobiia; order Vulcanimicrobiales; family Vulcanimicrobiaceae; genus JALYTZ01. Next base: position 44,568 of record DATBTT010000029.1, on the reverse strand, counting down.
TGCGACCCAGGTCGCTGTCGTAGCCGAGAAGTCTCGCGGGTGCGCGCGTTGCCGCCACGATCGCTTTCGCAAACGGTAGCTCCGTGTAGGTCATGTAGTTGCGCACGGATTGATCCATCCGTACGGCGCTTCCCGCAATGGTGCCGTCTTCCGAGCGCATCACGCCGCCTTCGACGTGATAGCCGGGGCCGGCCGGCGGCATCAGGTCAGTGGCGAGAATGAGCCGTTCGCCGAGCGTGCGGTGAAGGATGTCGATCATGACCGGCGCGACGTGGTGCCCGTCGCAAATGACTTGCACCATCGTGCGCGTGTCTTGAATGAACGCTGCGAGAATCGACGGATCGCGGTGGTCGAGCGGCGGCATTGCGTTAAATGCGTGCGTGAGGCACCGGTATCCCATACCAATTGCGAGCATGCCTTCGCGATACCGCGCGCCGGTATGCCCGGCCGAGCAAATGCATCCGTGTTCTAGAAAGACTCTGGCCGCGTCCGCCGCGCCGTCGATTTCCGGAGCGAGCGTAACCATGAGACACGCGCCCTTGCACGCGTCGACGAGCGCCTGCGCCCGTTCCGCCGACGCCGGAATGATCCAATCTGCGCGATGCACGCGTCGAAACTTCGGATTGAGGAACGGTCCCTCGAAGTGAATGCCCAAGCAGCGCGCGCCGCGTGGTACGTCCTCTTCGAGCTGATGCGCGGCTTCGACGATTTCGCCTGCGGCGTGTAGCATCGATTCCCACGGTGCGGTCATGATACATGCGACGAATGCGGTAGCACCCTGGCGCGCGTATTCGGCAGCCGCGACGGGCACGGCATACCCTTGGTCGCGATTGAAAAGAAATTCACCCGCGCCGTGCGTATGGAGTTCGATTAGGCCGGGAGCGATCGTCGTTCCGGCGGGAAGGTGTACGTCGCTTGAGCCGTCGGCAGCGAGTATCTCGCTGATGCGTCCGTTGGCGATGACCAGCCGTCCGAATATGGACGATCCGTCGCCAAGCGCGAGCGTCGCTGGACCCAAGGTGAAGCGGTCAGACGTGGGAATGGCCTCCTTCGCAGAACACGGGATTCCTTCGACGGGGAACGCGCGCTCTCCCCATCATCCCAAACGCCGCAGCGCGCCATTCAATCATTTCCCGAAGAGCCTCGCAAGCAAACCCTGTTTTTTCGTCGATCGTTCGGATTGCGGCGAGGGATTGTCGCTGCTTTTCGCGACACGTTCCAGCCGAGCCAACCGCGCCATATGGGCTTCGGCGTGCCCTTCGAGCGTCGAAACGAGCGCATCGAGTTCGTTCCAGCCTGCGGCGGCGCGGCCTTCGCGCTTGGCTTGCGCGTATTCGAGGGTCGAGATCGTAAAGATGCGCGGCGTCTCGATATTGTGCTCGTGTAAATACCGGCCGGCCAGTTCGACGACATGCCGTCTCTCGGCAGCGGATTCGTTATCGGCGATGGTGTGGACGAAGAGCATGGGCTTGCCGAGTTCGCCTATGCGTTCGTAAAGCGCGAGTTCGCGGTCGGAGAGTTGGCGCGAAAACAGGCAGAGCACTTCGCTCGCGGCGCGCGCGGAAACGATACTGATGTCTTCGGCCATTGGATCGCCACTGTCGAACGCCGGAGCGTGTACGAGAACGAGTTCGCGGGGCAACTTCCAGGGAACCAGAACCAGCACCGGATTGCGGGTCGCTTCTTCGAGCGCCGATTCGATCTCGACTTCGCGCCACTGTCCGTCATCTTGCAGCGCGAACGTCTGCTCTTGCTCGCCATAACGAACGTGCACCGGATAGGCGATTGCGCCGGCCGCTTCGTCGGCTAGAACGCGCCGCCCCGCGATGGTGTTGATGAGACTCGACTTTCCGCGACGGAGCGCGCCTAAGACGGTGATGCGCCAACGCTGCGGACGCAATCCGCGACCGTACGCAACCCGGTCGAAGAGTTGGTGCACGTGCGCGCGACGGATCGCTTCGGGACCGGCATCGGCCGGCGCAATTTCGTCGTCGTGCGCGAGAAACGCATCGACGGCCGAACGCAATTCGTCCAGGAGTAGCTCGACGCGCGTGCGTCGTTGCTGAATCTGCGCGACCAGCGCGGTCACGTCGTGGCCCCCGTCGCGCGCGGCGAGCGCGCGATCGATCGCCCCGATCTCACTCTCGCGGCGGTCGATGGCGGCTTCGGCAAGCTCGCCTCGCAGAGCGTCGTGAAGCAGTGCGACTTTTGCGCCGATCGCAGCCGCGAACGCCGCCACCTCTTCGCGCAGGCGTGGAAAGATCGTCGCCCGCAGATCGGCCGTCAATTCCCGTTTCATATAGCTACCGGGCGGCGCAGTAGCGAACCGCACGGAAATATCGTGCACGAGCGCGATCGCCGGGCCACCGATTGCTTCGAGCACGATCGTCGCGGCGATGGCATTGACCGGATCACCGCTCCATCTGCTGGTTCCCGGCTCGGCGCCGAAGGCCCGCGCGCCGGCCTCGTCGAGCGAAAAACGCAGCGGCATGAGCGCGGCGCCACGAGCGATAAAATCATCTAGTTCGGCGGTAATTCCGGCTGCGACGCCCTCGGCGAATTCGCCGACGGCTTGCGCGAACGTTCGGTCGACCAAAATGTGCAGTCGCGCGCGGTCGCGCAGACGCGCAACGTCGGCCGTGTCGAAGGCTTGCGCGAGCGTTCGCTCGAGATCGTCCGCGAGTTCGGAACCTTGTCGCGCGAGCGTGCGCGCTCGCGTCGCTTTGGCCTCTTCTATCGAGTCACGCTGTGCCGCGACGGTGGCGTCCAAGCGCTCGAGATCCGGCAGTACGCTCGCTCGGCGCGTTTTGAGCGCAGCCGCGTCCAGTGCAAGCATGGCCAGATCGCGGTCGGTCTGTGCTAGCGCATCGGCGGCCACGTCGTGCGCGCGTTCGTAGACGCGCTGCAGCCGCGAGCGGCCCGTATTCTTGATGAGTGACGCGTCCAGGGCGCCGAGGAAACGATCGAATCGACTCGCCTCGATCAGCTGCGGGTCGTCTTGTAAGACGCCGTCCGCAAATTGGCGGGCCGAGAGTGCGTAGACATACGTGCCGGGCGCGTGAACGGCGGCCAAATGCGCGATGCGCTCGTTCGCACTCTCCCACGCATGCTTACCGTCGGCCTGGCGCCGGTCCCATAGATCGATCTTCGTCTGCACGATGAAAATCGAATCGATGTGTTGACGGACGATACCCAAAAACGACGCGTCGCCCTCGGTAAACGGCTGTTGCGTATCGATCAAATACAGCACGGCATCGGCCGTCGGCAAGAACTGCAACGTCGCGCGTCGGTGCGCGGGATTGACTGAAGCGAGTCCCGGCGTATCGGCGACCATGAAACCGCGCTGCAGAAACGGCGAGTCGACTTTCACGACCACGCGCGTGGGTGCGTCCTTTTCGTCATTCGTCGCACCGTGCATGGCTCCGGCATCCGCCGTGCTTCCCGCGACGGCCACGAACTTCGAAAGGCGATCGAGCGCGATACGCTCGGAGCGCCCGCCTTCATAATAGGACCATGCCTCGTCCGTAGGTGCGTATTCGAGCTCGGTGATCGTCGCAGTTGACGGATTGATGTCGGTAGCGAGCAGGCCGACGATGTGCTTACGCCCGGCAATCTCTTCATACCGGAACTTACCGAGCAACGTGTTGAGCAGGAACGACTTGCCGCTGGAAAATTCACCGACGACCGCGAGCACGAACTTTCCGCGTTCCAACCGCAAACGCGCGGTACGCAGCGCCGCGCCTTGCTTCTCCGGGAGGAGCGCTTCTAGGGCGGTCAATCGCGCGGCGATGTCGTCGCGCGCCTCCTCGTACCGAGCCATGGCATCGGCATCTATCCGGCTCACGTGTGGCTTACGATACGGAGCGGCTAGGAGCGGATGAGCGCGAGGGCTTCGTCGCGGTGCAGTTCCATTAATTCTTTCGTGTCGCCCTCGACGTTCAAGCGCAGTAACGGCTCGGTGTTGGAGGGGCGAACGTTCATCCACCAATCGGGGTAGGAGACCGTTAACCCGTCGAGGTGATCGATCTGTGCGTCCTTGTGACGCGCTTCGATCTGGGCAAGTTTCGCGGGAATATCTTTGACTTCGCTATTTATTTCACCCGAACGGAAACGCGTGTCGATGGGCGCGATCACTTCGCTCACGGTTTTGTCGGTCTCGCTGAACACTTCGAGGCATTGCATGAGCGCTATCATGCCCGAATCGGCGTACCAGTTGTCCTTGAAGTAAAAGTGACCGCTATGTTCGCCGCCGAAAATAACGTCCTCATCGCGCATCGTCTTTTTGATCAACGAGTGACCGACTTGCGAGCGGATCGGGACGCCGCCGTGCTCTTCGATCACTTCGGGCACGCTGCGGCTGCAGATTAGGTTGTAGAGAATGCGGCTGCCGGGGTGATGTTTGAGGGTGTTGATCGCGACGATCGCGGTCACCATGTCGCCGCCGACCAGGCCGCCGGTTTCGTCGACGATGAACATACGGTCGGCGTCTCCGTCGAATGCGACTCCTACGTCACACTTGTGCTTGCGCACGGCCGCCTGCAGGTCGGCCATGTTTTCGGGCTCGATGGGGCTGGCCGGATGGTTCGGGAAGCTGCCGTCCAGCTCGAAATACAGCGGGATTACGTCGCAGGCGAGTTTCGCGAAAACGTGGGGCACGGTCTCTCCGGCCATGCCGTTACCGGCGTCGATCGCGATTTTGAACGGTTTGATCTTGCTTGCGTCGATAAACGATAGGCAGTGCTGCGCGAATTCATCGAGTATGTCTTTTTCGGTGATTTTCCCCGGGACCGCCGCCTTGGGCGGCAAATTGCCCGATGCGATCTGGTCGCGAATCGTGGAAAGTCCCGTATCCAGCGAAATAGCCTGTGCGCGGTCCCGGGTGAACTTCATTCCGTTGTATTGCGCGGGATTATGCGAGGCGGTTATCATAACGCCGCCGTCATACCCGTATTTTCCGACGGCGAAGTAGAGCGCATCGGTCGAGACCATCCCGACGTAGACCACGTCGGCGCCGGCCTCCGTCGCCCCGCGAGCAAACGCTTCGAACAACTTTTCGCCCGACGGGCGCATGTCCCGGCCGACGGCGATGGTGCGGGCCCTCAGGAGCGAGGCGAAGCAACGGCCGATCTGATAGGCCACGTCGTCGTTGAGTTCTGCCGGATAAATCCCACGAACGTCGTAGCTCTTAAAAATCGCTGCATTGAGTTGCGTCTGCATGGCATTGAACTTTCGGAGGGCCGCTTGAGGTCACCTATAGGGCCGCCGCGCGCCGGTGGTCAGGGATGTACCCCATCCGGGTTCGCGTGAGACGGACGCGACGGTGGCTCGCGCCGCTGCTTCGAGGTGCGGGTACGTTGACCGCGACCGCGATTCTCATCGTGGCGCTGATCTTTGCCGTAAGCGGCGCGTTCAGTACGCGCGCGCAGATCGCCGCGTCCTTCAGCGAACAGCAACGGTTGCAAAACGGCGAGTTGACGGTTCAAGAGCTTCAGAAACTGCAGCTTGACGAACAGAATTACATCTACGAATACGTCCTGACGCACGATCCGGGGTATCTGGGCGCGTATCGGGAGACCTCTATTCTCTTCAATACCAGCCGTGACGAGTTGCGCCGCGTTCTCGAAGAACAGAACTTAACGCCTGGGATCGCCGCACTCGGGGACTACATCAAATCGCACCACGACTGGCAGGTTACGGTAGCGCAACCGCTGCTTTCCCATCCTGGCGGCAATTCCGGGCCAATCGACAAGAACGGAAAGTTTTTCGTCGATCAGGAACGCGACGATGCGAGCGTTATCGGCCGTTTGTTGCACGACAAGAGCGCGGCCGTTGCCAAGGATACGCAAGAGCAGATCAACCGCACGTTGTACCAGCGCGCGTTCTGGCTCATCGTCTTCGGCCTACTCGCGGTTCTATTCAATGCCTATCGTTCTCGTCTGGACCGCGAGTTGGAAGAAGAGCGCCTGACCACGCGGACGCTACAGCGCGCTTTCAAGAGCGAGCACGTGCCCCTTCCGAATTGCGAAATCGGCAGCGCGTATGCTTCCGCGAGCAGTCACCTGGCGGTCGGCGGCGACGTGTTCGACGTCTATCAGCTCTCGGACCGGCTCGCGCTGCTCTTGATCGCCGACGTAAGCGGAAAAGGCGTCGACGCCGCGGTCTTGACGGCGTTCATCAAGTTCACCATTCGCGGCATCGCGCTGCGTCGGCGGGACCCCAGCTACATCTTGCAGGAGTTCAATACGGCGTTTCCCCGCACGGTAGCCAATCCGTATCTGTTCGTGTCGATGTTCGTCGGCATCTTGGATACGCAGGCACTTCGCCTGCAATATGCCAGCGGCGGGCACGATTCGGCCTTTATCCGACGTTCCAACGGTGTGCAGCAACTGGCGGTTACGGGGCCCATCCTCGGGGTGATGGAGGAGCCGTTTGAAGTCAAGACCGTGTATTTGGACGAGGGCGATACGATCGTTCTCACCACCGACGGTCTCACCGAAGCGCGCAACTCCTCGGGCGTGCTGCTCGAAGCTGCCGGCGCGATGGAATTGATCGAACGCGCCGGCGAGAACCCGCAGCAGTTAGCCGACGAACTCGTCGCGCAGGTCCGCAAACGCGGCGGCAACGCGATGCACGACGATCTCGCGATTCTCACCATACGCGTCCACGAACCGCAAGACGATAGGTTATCCGAAAATGGGTAAGCAGGTCGGACGCGTGGTAGCCGCATTCCTACTCGCTGCGCTGTGCACGACGAGCTTCGCCTTTGCCGATTGCCGGGTCGACAAAGGGCAAAAAGTCTCACTCTTCGGTGGCGCGGACGATCCTGACGTCTTGGTGTGGGACAATAAGGCGCGGTTGGTCGAATACGCCGGCGGATCGTCGGACACGCGGAAGTTCTTGATTCCGCACGCGCTGCTGGCGCGACCGGGCACGAAAGTGGTCGTTCAGGAATGCATTTCGAATCTCGTACATCCGAAGTTCCGTTTCATTACCGACGACGCAATCGGCGTGCTCATCATGACCGGGCGATACCGCGGCAAGTACGGTTGGGTTACCGCGGACGACGTGCGCGGAGCCGGCATCCCGGAGCGTAGGGATCCATGGTAGCGCCGAAAAGCGCGTCGCTCCTGAGGGGGTGCGTCCTCGCGAAACCGGTTCCGGGCGGATGCGCCTGGTGCGGCGCGGCCTTACCGCCGCGCCGGCGAACCTGGTGCGGCGATCGCTGCGCGGCCGCATTCTGGAACAATCACTGGTGGACGTTGGCGCGTCGAGCGGCGAAGCGCCGCGACAAGTACCGCTGCGTGCGCTGTGGGCACGCGCTACCGAAAAGACCCTCGCGCAACGCGTGCAAATCCGAAGCAGCGTATCGAGCTGCGACGCGCGCGTGGCGTGCGACTCGTAAGACGCAACGGCTCGAAGTCAATCACCGCGAACCGTGTCTTGGGGCTCACGGCACCTTAAGCTGCTCGCATCACCTGGAAAATCTCGAGACGCTTTGCGTGACGTGCCATCGCGAGCACACGTCCACTCATTTTGCGGCCCGGCAATCCTCGCACGTCGGACTCGCGTGATTCCCGGCGTGTGTGATGTCGCGGGCAGTTCGTCCGCATGCGAATACGCTTGCGGTTTCGGTGAGCGGATCACCCGCCGGGCGTGCGCCCTTGATGCGGATGTCGCATATGTAGAGATGCGACTGGGAATCGCCCGGCGCTTGCACGGTGAAGTTCCGGGTTGCGTAGTATTTGACCGCCGACGCAAAATCGCCGAACCAGCTCAGCGGGCCCGTAAGCTCGTAACCATCGTCTTCGGCGATCGCCAAATGGTCGCGTTGTAACTGTTGTAGAACGTCGAGCGCATCGCTGTGCGCCAGTCCGGCCTTGGCCGCGAGAACCGGCACCGGTTGCGCGTCCATCGAGAGCGCCCGAAGCATTGCCGCATAGTTCGTAGTCACCGACACCTCCATCAGCACCTAGATCAGTTTCACGCTGCGCGCATCATCTCGGGGAACTCTCGACGCTGCGCGCGGGGAGTTGCCGTGCCGCTCTTGAGGACTCCCGCACGGCGGCCGTAGGCGGCGATCGTCTCGCGGCGGTGCCCGGTCTCGCGCTCGATGCGACGTAACGATTTTCCCGCGCGCAACAGCGCAAGGATGCGCGCCTCCTGTGCCGCCGTCAACGTATTCATGGAGGCTATTTCGCAAGCGTGGCGCCCGCGAACCTCCAGGCCGGTGGCCGCTTTTCGAAGCTCGCGGGTTCCGTACTCCCGTACCGCCCCTTTATACTGTCGCTATGAGCCAACTCATTCCAATCGTCGTCGAGCAGACCGCACGCGGCGAGCGTTCGTACGACATCTATTCGCGCCTACTGCAGGAACGCATCATCTTCGTAACCGGCACGATCGACGACAATCTGGCGAATCTCGTGGTCGCGCAATTGCTGTTTCTCGAACGCCAGGACCCCGACCGCGACATCGATCTGTACATCAACAGCCCCGGCGGAAGCGTGAGTGCGGCGCTCGCGATGTTCGACACCATGCAACTCATCAAGCCCGACATCGCCACGATTTGCGCCGGGTTCGTGGCATCGGCGGCGTCCGTGCTTCTCACCGGCGGCGCCCCCGGCAAACGCATGGCATTGCCGTACGGCAAGATCCTGATTCATCAGCCGTCGGTCGGTCAGGTTGGCGGTCAAGCCACAGAGATCGAAATCACGGCGCGCGAACTCATCGCAACGCGACACATCATTGCGGACATCTACGAGCGCACGACGCGCCGGCCGCGCGAAAAGATCATGGCCGATATCGAGCGGGACTATTACATGACGGCGGCCCAGGCGTTGGACTATGGCATAATCGATCGAATCCTCGATCGCGACTCACGGCCCGGGAACGCTTCGCCTCAGGCCTAACCGCGCAACCGCGGAAATACGCGCAATGCGCCGCTGGGCGAGCGCATCGTTTCCATCGGAACGCCGTATGCGTCCTCGAGCAAGCCCGATGCGAATACATCGTGCGGCGTGTCGAACGCGAGCACTCGCCCGCAACCTAGGAGCATGATGCGGTCGGCGAACTCGGCCGCCTCGTTGAGGTCGTGGAGGACGGATACGATGGTTTTCCCGGCCGTCACCTGATCGCGGAGCAGCGCGAGAATGGCGTGCGCGACGCGCACGTCGAGATGGCTCGTCGGCTCGTCGAGCAACAGCAGAGGGGCTTCTTGGGCGAGACCGAGCGCGAGCCAAATGCGTTGACGCTCGCCGCTGGAAAGCGTTGCGAACGCACGACGTTCGAACTCCCGCATGCGCACCGCATCGAGGGCGCGTTCGATCGCGATATCGTCGTCGCGATCTTCGTGCCACTGCCACCAGCGATGGTACGGATAGCGTCCCATGGCGACGACGTCGCGTACGGTGAGATGTTCGCCGAAGAGATCGTCGCTAGCCATGAAAGCGATTCTGCGAGCGCGATCGCCGGGTGTGACCCGCGCGACGTCGTCGTCGCCGATTCGCAGAGTACCGGCGTCGACGTCGCGCGTTCCCGCCATCGCCCGCAAGAGCGTCGTCTTCCCAACGCCGTTGGGCCCGAGAATCGCGACGAGCTCGCCCGGGCGCAGGTCGAACGTCATACCCTGTAACAGGACGCGGCCGCCGACATGCAGATCGACTTCGCGCGCGACGATCATCGCGTGCTCGCTCCACCGTGCAGATACAGGTAAAGGAACGTCGGCACGCCGATGAATGCCAGGAGCACGCCGATCGGCAGCTCGGCCGGTGCGATGAGCGTCCGGCTCGCTGCGTCGGCCAAGGCCGTGAGCGCGGCTCCGATGCCGATCGACGCGAGTACGACGTTACGCGTGTCCGAGCCGACGATGCGGCGCGCGATGTGCGGCACGATGAGTCCCACGAATCCGACGGTTCCGGAGAGTGTGACCGCGCTTGCAGCAAGTAATGACGAACCGGCGAGAATCATCCATTGCGCACGATCGACGTTTACGCCGACGGCGGCGGCGCGCACGTCGCCCAAACGCAGCGCGTTGAGTGCAGGTACGCTCAATAGCGCTAGGAGCAGCCCCGCGATCGCATAGGGAGCGGCAAACCCGAGGTCGTGCCAGCCGCGGCCTGCTAGCGAGCCGGCCAACCACGCGATGATGGCCGTGCTGTAATCGGCATCGCGCGATCGGGTTAGCACGGTGGCGATGATTGCGGCGAAAAACGACGAAAGCGAGACGCCCGCGAGAATGAGCCGGTTTACGTCGATGCCGGCGCCGCGGCGCGCGAGCGTCGCGACGAGCACCGCCGTCGCTATTCCGGCGACAAAGCCAACCGCCGGAACCAGCGGGGCCGCGACCCCGAGTACGAGCGCAAAGACGATCGCCGCCGCCGCACCGCTGCTCACGCCGATGAGAGACGGATCGACGAGCGGATTGCGCAACATGCCTTGGAGCAACGCGCCCGCAACGGCTAGCGCCGCGCCGACCACTAGGGCTATGCAAACGCGCGGAACGCGCAGTTGCCACACGATCGTCGCAATGTCGCCGCGCGCGCGCGGGTGCGCGAGCGCGTGCAACACGTCGTGCAGGGCCAAAGGCGTGCCGCCGACCAGCAGGCTCGCGAGCGCGGCGAGCACCGCGACCATTGCGAGACCCGCTAGTCGAAACGCCATCTCACCGAGTCGAGAGCTCCACGACGAAACTGCGCCCCGGCATCGGATATCCGGCGAACTCGCCGTAGCGTTCGTTGCCGAGGTTGTCGCCGCGCAAGCTCAGGAATGCGTTGCGGTCGAGGCGCATGCGAACGAACGCCCCGATATCGGTATAGGCCGCGGCTTGATCGAAGAGCGGACGCGCCGTATCGACCGACGCGCGAGCTCCGGCGCTATGCACGGTGATTGCGACACTTTCGAAGAACGCGCTCGGGCTTCCGAGGTATCCCAATTCCAGGTTGCTTTGCAACACGGGTCCGCGATAGGCGATACGCGTACCGGTATCGAGGTTTTGGGCGCGATAGAGATCGGTGAAATCGATCGCCGCATAGTAGCCGTGCAACGGCAGCGTGCGAACCGCGAGCGTCAAACCGGCAATCGATGCGTGTCCGACGTTTTGCGGGACGAAATTGGAATCGAGCACGATCAAGTTGCGACCGCTCGTGTCGAACCAGCCCAGCGATGCGCCGCCGAGCAACGATGCGTCGACCAGCGTCACGTCGCCAACGCGCGCGCGCTCGTCTTGGAGATTCGGATTGCTGAAGCCCGGATAGTAGAGATCGTCGGCATTCGGCGCGCGAAACGCCGTTGCGGCATTGGCCTTGAGCGAAAGGTCGTTTGAAAGGCGAACTATGCCGCCAATCGACGGCGAAATCGCGCCGCCTTGCGCTCCGTCGCGCTCGGCACGAACGCCGGCATACAGGCGCGATCCATTCGGCGCGATCCAGTTCTGTTGCAGATAGGCGGCGCTCTGCGCGAAACCGTGAACCTGCAGCGGATCGTTCGCGCCGTCGTCGACGCGCGCGACGCCGCGCGAAAGATCGACTCCGTAGATCGTGCGCGACCGATCGGTCGTCACGACGTTGCGCACGTTTGCATCCAGGCGGCCCTCGCTCAGCAGTTGCGCGTAAAACGGCGGAATCGGCGTGCCGGGCTTTGCGTCGAACGGGTAGTTCGGACACGCGGGGTCCGCGGGCGTATCGCACGTAAACGTCGCCTGTTGCTGCGTCCCGCCCAGTTCGAGCGTCGCCGTCGCGTGACGGCTCGCGTGCGCGAGCGAAAGATGCGCGTCGCGATCCACGCTGTTTTGGCGGCTGGTTGCCGACGCGAACCCGTCGGGACCGGGCGCGCCGACATGGTGATCGCTGATTCCAGCCTCAACGTGTGCGACGATGCTTCCCAGGTGCCCGTCGAATGCCGCGCGGCCCGTGGTTTGCTCGCTATCGGCGTTCGCGCGCGGCGTGCCGCCCGGGATTGCGAAATCGTTGCGCGCCAGCGTGCGCGAGAACGAGATGTTTTTGCTTTCCAGACTCACGCCGCGCGTTGCGAACGAGCCGTCGAAGGCTTCGAGGATCGGCTTTCCATCGAGCGGCGTGGTGATGATGTTGACGATCCCGCCGATCGAACCGGCGCCGTATAGCGTCGAGCCGCCTCCCTCGACTACTTCGATGCGTTCCACGCCGGTCGTCGGGATCGACTCGAGATCCAGATTGTTGATTTGCGCGCCGCCGGCCGCAATGCCGTTGACGAGCACCAGCACTTGGGCGCTGGAGCTTCCGCGGATGCCGAAGCTTGCCGACGATCCGGTCGCGCCGTAGCGCGTGATGTTGACCCCCGGAAGCGGGCGGATCGCATCGGCAATGCTGCGGTACCCGTATCTCACGATCTGCTCTTTAGAAACGACGTACGTGGTGCGGGCTGCGTTGCCGGCAGTTTCCTCGGAGCGGTCGCTCGTAACGACGTGCGCGATTTCGGGAATCGGGCTCGGACTTGGGCCGGGCATGACCGAGGAAGGGACTTGCGCGCGGGCGATCCCGGTGGCGCACAGAGCGAAGAACGCGGCGCAAAGCGCACGCGCAATAACACGTGGAATCAACTGCATACCTTTCCTTACTACGCGAGGTGGTGAATGCAGCGCTTGCGAGTGGTATCCTGACTTGCGGATCGTAGCCGTCCTGCCCAGCGCCTTCCCGGTAACTCGTAGTTGCGAGTCTCCAGTGACGTTGAGCGGCTCCCCGCATACAGTGGCGCGACCGTGCCGGCATCCCACCGGCTTCCCGCGCGCAAACGCGAATTGACTTGGATACGCAGCCGCAGGCGCGGCTTCCTGGTTCCCTGAACCTCTGGGCTCGTGATTAAGAATCTCGTGGCGGCGCTGGCCGTATTGGTCGCGCTAGCGGCCTGCGGCGCCGGCGGCCACGCAACACGCGGCTCGGGCCGATCGGCGCCCGCCAAGCGCATCGTTTCGCTGATACCGTCGCTGACGCAGGATCTCTGCGAGATCGGGGCCGGAAAGCTCGTCGTCGGCGTCTCCGCATACAGCGATCGCATCCCCTGCGTTAGAGGCGTTCCGGTCGTGGCCGGATTTTCGAGCGTCGACGCGGAGCGCATCGTGCGCCTGCATCCCGATCTCGTGGTCGGCATTCCGTCGCAACAACGCACTACCGAATCGTTGCGCCGCGCGGGTATTGCCACCAAGTTCTTCAGCGACGACACGTACGAGGATATCTTTCGGGACATTTATGGGTTGGGTGTGGCGACGGGGCGCGTGGGTCAAGCCAACGCTCTGATCGCGCGGCTTCATTTGCAAACGAAAACACTGCAGGCCTCGCGTCGCTTCAAGCGGCGTCCGAGCATTTTTGTAGCTCTGGGTACGGGACCGATTTGGACGGTCGGGCCGGACTCGTATCTTTCGCAGATCGTCGCGCTTGCGGGGGGACGAAACGCGGTGACGTCCTTGGGGTCGGCCTACGCGCAATACAGCGCGGAAGCGCTTCTCGCGCTGCAACCCGACGCGATCGTTACCGATCGTTTCACGCACCTCGACTCGGCGCTCGGCCGCGAGCCGTGGCGTTCGTTGCGCGCGGTTCGCGACCACCACGTGTTCGTCGCACCCGATAATTTCGAACGGCCGGGGCCGTACTATAATGAAGGTCTTCATTGGCTCATCGAACGTTTGCGACCGCTGGCGAGTTAGCGCGCGCGATCCTGGTCGCCGTCGACGTCGAGGATCCGCGCCGCCCCATCGAACCGGAGCTCCTCGAATTCGAAGCCTTAGCGGCTGCGGCCGGTGCTCGCGTGCTCGATCGCGTCGTGCAGCGGCGTTCGCACGTCGATCCGGCAACGCTCGTAGGCAGCGGCAAAGTGCAAGAAATCGCCGAGCGCGCGAAGGAACTCGACGCGACGCTGGTCCTCGTGCTCAACGACTTGCGGCCGCGCCAGCGCAAGAACCTGGAGAAATCGTTGCCGTTGCCGATCGTCGACCGGACGATGCTGATTTTGGACGTCTTCGCGCAGCACGCGCGCAGCCGCGAAGGTAAGCTGCAAGTCGAACTCGCGCAGCTGCGCTACCGGCAGTCGAATTTGATCGGCGTAGGCGCCGACCTTTCGCGCCTGGGCGGCGGCATCGGCACGCGCGGGCCCGGCGAAACCAAACTCGAAGTGGACCGACGGCGCATTCAAGATCGCGTCAGCGTGCTTCGCAAACAGCTCGACGACGTTCGGCGCCAACGTGCCACGCGTCGGGCGGCGCCGCGCGACGAACGCCTCGTTGCCCTCGTCGGATACACCAACGTCGGAAAGTCGTCGCTGCTCAATCGGTTGACTCGCTCCGATGCGCTCGTTGCCGATCAACCATTTGCAACGCTCGACCCGACGATGCGGCGCGCCTATCTGGGTCCCGGCCGTTACGTGCGAATCGTCGACACCGTCGGCTTTATCACCGACTTGCCGAAAGATCTCGTCAATGCGTTTCGCGCGACGCTCGAAGAGCTCGACGATGCGGACGTTTTGGTGCACGTCGTGGATGCCGGCAATCCCGATTGGCCGCGGCAGATGGAGGCTGTGGACGCCACGCTGGCCGAGCTGAAGTTAGACTCGAAACCACGCCTCGTGGCGTTCAACAAGATCGACGCCGCCATCGGCGATTTGCCGCATCTCGACGGTGCTCACTATGTCAGCGCCACCACCGGGGCGGGCATTCAGGCGCTTCTAAGCGAGCTTTAACCGACTCTAAGCCCCAACTCAGGCTTGGCAGGGTACGATGCGCACATGCACGCAACGCCTGCGGTGGTCCTGTGCGATCTTGTCGGGGAGAGCGGCGGCACGGAACGCTATTTGGAACGCGTGCTGCCGGAGTTGTGCCACGCCGGCCTCGATCTTACGATCCTCGCCCGGCGCGTCGATCGTCCCGACGCCTTCGGCGTGCCCGCGATCGAGACGCCGTGGGCGCAAGAGCACGAGCGGCCTTCGACATTGGCCGCGGCGCAGGTCGAACGCCGGCTCGCGCGGATGCGGCCTGCGGTCGTCATTACGTCCAACGTCTTGGACGCCGGCGTTTTGCGTGCGGTTCGGCTGCATGCGCCGCGATGGCTTGCACGCGTTCACGATCAACGGCCGTTCTGTCCGAACGGCGACCGGGTTTTTCCGCAGTTTCCCGCGGTCTGCAAGGCGCCGATGGGCGGCGCGTGTGCCATAAATGCGCTCGTTCGCGGATGCGTGTGCGGCCCACGAGCGGAGTCTTTCGAACGAATCGCGCGGCGCGGCGCGGTACGAGACGAGTTGGCTCGAGCCGATCGCGTTCTCGTATCGAGCGCGGCGATGGCGCTCCAATGCGAGCGCAACGGCATCGAAGCCGCGCGCGTGGCGCTTACGCCGCCGCCGCTGCCTCGCGACGCGTACGGATCACCGCCCGAAAACATGCCGGATCGTAGCATTGTGTTTGCCGGACGTCTGACCCCGCAAAAGGGACTATCGTCGCTCCTGCGCGCGCTCGCCCGAATCGATGCGCTAACGCGTCCGCGATTGATCGTTGCCGGCTCCGGCGACGACGAGGAACCGTCGCGAGCGCTCGCGCGGCGCTTGGGAATTGAGGTGGAATGGCGCGGGTGGCTCGACCAGCGCGCCATGCGCGCGGCCGTCGACGCGAGCGCGGCCGTCGTCATACCGTCGTTGTGGCCAGAGCCGTTCGGTTTGGTCGGTATCGAAGCGCAGGCGCGAGGGCGGCCGGCTGTTGCGTACGATACGGGCGGCATTCGCGATTGGATCGACGGCGCCGGATTGACTGCGCGCGCCGGTGACGAACGCGCGCTCGCGGCCGCCATAGAAGCCGTTCTCGACGGCCGGACGTGGCGGCGCCTCGCGCGCGCGGCGTTCGACAACGCCAAAACGTACGATATGGATAGTCACGTACGGCGCATGCTTGCGTTGTGCGCTCCGCAACACGCGGAAAGGGTCACATGCGCATCCTTATAATCGGCGGCGACGGCTATTGCGGCTGGGCGACCGCACTGCATCTCTCGCATAACGGCCACGACGTGACGATCATGGATTCGCTCGTGCGGCGCGCATGGGACGCCGAACTTGGAATCGATTCGCTCGTGCCGCTTGCGCTGCCGCAGCGACGCTTGCACGAGTGGCACGCGGTTTCGGGCAAACGGATTGCCTTTCTCAACCGCGACGTAACCGACTACCCCGCCTTGTGCAAAACCTTGGACGAGGTTGCGCCCGAAGCGATCGTGCACTTCGGCCAACAGCGGAGCGCCCCGTTTTCGATGATCGATCACGATCACGCGCTGCGCACGCATCTCAATAACACCGTTGGGAATCTTAATTTGTTGTGGGCCATGCGAGAGTGCGCTGCGGACGCGCATTTAGTGAAGCTGGGAACGATGGGGGAGTACGGAACGCCGAACATCGACATCGAAGAGGGCTTCATAACCATCGAGCACAAGGGGCGTACCGACACGCTACCGTTTCCCAAACAACCCGGATCGTTCTACCATTTGACGAAGGTCAGCGACTCCGACCAGCTCTATTTCGCCTGCCGCACCTGGCAGCTGCGCGCCACCGATCTCAATCAAGGCATCGTCTACGGGACCGGCACCGCGCAGACGCGGCTTTCGCCGCCGTTGGCGAACCGTTTCGACTACGACGACGTGTACGGCACCGTCCTCAATCGTTTTTGCGTCGAAGCCGCGGTCGGACATCCGCTTACCGTCTATGGCAGCGGTCGTCAGACGCGGGCGTTTCTGGATATTCGCGATACCGTGCGTTGCGTCGAGCTGGCGATCGCCGGCGCTCCGCAAGCCGGAACATATCGCGTATTCAATCAATTCACCCAGATATTCAGCGTACTCGAACTCGCGCAGCGGGTTCGCGACGTCGCGCGCGGTCTGGGAATTGCGACACAGGTACGTCACCTGGAGAACCCGCGAACGGAGAAGGACGCGCACTACTACCACACCGTCAACACCAATCTGCTCGAGCTCGGGCTCGAACCTACGCCGTTGGACGATGCCACGATCGCCGACGCTATTTCAACCGCACGCGCGCACCGCGATCGGGTCGTTCTCGAACGCGTGATGCCAAGCGTGCGGTGGGCGCCGCAACCGCCTTCGCAGCAAGCCTCTTCGGTCGCCGGCTAACAGGCGCAAGGCTGGTTGCAATCAGGCGGACCTTGTAGGGTCGCCGCGAAGACAGTGCGGCGTCCCCATGAATGCTCGAGCTTGTTCTATTCTGGCCGTCACCGCGATGCTGTGTGCGTGCGCGCCGCGCAATGCCGACGATACGTTCGTCGCATCGGTGCGCCAACTCACGCCCTCGGTCGTGCTGCTGACGATGCAAGTGCCGGGCGACACGAAAGAAAGCCGCGTCGACGACGCATACGCAACCGGCGTCGTCGTTGCGAGCGGAAAATGGGGAAGCGACGTCTTGACCGTCGAGCACGCGATCGAAGGGGCTTGGGACTTGCACGTCACCATCGGGAATAAAGAACGCGTCGCGGCGAAGGTCGTTGCCAAGGATGCAGATCTCGACATCGCTCTCGTGCGAACGAAACGGGCGAATTTATCCGTTGCGACGCTGGGCGCGTCGCGGGACGCGCAGCCCGGACGAACGGTCGGCCTGTTGGGATACCCGATTCCCGATCAATTCAACGCAGAGAGCTTGGGCCTCGCGACCTCGGTCGATTCGGGTCGCATCTCGGCGCTGCGCCACGACGCGCTCGAAGTAACGCTGCCCATCGTCCCCGGTGAGAGCGGCAGTCCAATTTTTTTGGGCGACACCGGCGAAATCGTCGGCATGGCCGAATCGCGTTTCGATCAAGAGCACTCGATCGGCTTCGCGCTACCCATCGACGACGTCAAGAAATTCCTACACCGTCACGACGCCGCGCACGGCCTTTAGCACAAACCATTTTTTCCCCCGTCACCCTGAGCCTGTCGAAGGGCCGGCCGTCGAATAGCCGTGCTTCGGCGAGGTTGTCCTTCGACAAGCTCAGGATGACGGGGTTGCGCGGTGGCTAACCTCGCTCTGCATCCATGCGGGTCGCTGCGGCGTTTTAGGGCGCATGCAGGGCGTGCCGCTGTTGCTTTTCGGGTTGCTCGTGGCGATCATCGTATTGACGGTCATCGCGAAACAGCTCGACACGCCGTATCCGGTCGTGTTCGTGATCGGCGGCGTGCTACTCGCGTTCGTCCCCAATCTCCCCCAAGTGACGCTACAGCCCGACTTGGTGTTCCTGATCGTCCTGCCCCCGCTGCTTTTTAGTGGAGGCTGGTCGACCGATTGGTATGAGTTCAAGCGAAATGTGCGGCCGATCGGCTTTCTCGCGATCGGCTTGGTGGTGGCATCGACGCTGGTCATCGGTGCGGTCGCGCATTCGCTGATACCCGCCATGACGTGGCCGGCCGCATTCGCGCTCGGTGCCATAGTCGCACCTCCCGACGCGGTGGCCGCCGAAGCGATCTTCGAACGGTTGGCGGTGCCGCGGCGCATCGCCGCGATACTGAGCGGCGAAGGCCTGGTGAACGACGCGAGCGCGCTGGTCGTGTTGCGTTTCGCCGTCGCGGCGGCCGTAACCGGAACGTTCTCGCTCGTCCACGCATTCGGCGCCTTCGTGCTGGTTTCGGTCGGCGGCGTCGCGATCGGCCTGCTCGTCGCGTTCGCGATCGAAGGAGTGCAACGTCTGCTCGCTCGCGGCGAACTCACGGATTCGCTGCTCAGCAACGTCGTGTTGCTGCTCGCGCCATATGCCGCCTATTTACCGGCCGAAGGAGTGCACGTCTCGGGCGTGCTGGCGGTCGTGACGGCCGGAATCTACTTGAGCCGGCGCTCCGCGCGCGTTGCCGATTCACAAACGCGTTTGGTAGGCTCGGCGGTATGGAACATGCTCGTTCTGCTGCTCAACGGCGCGGTCTTCATCTCGATCGGTTTGCAGTTGCGCGGACTCATCGCGACGCTCTCCGGAAATCCGTGGCGAATCGGATTGGATGCCGTCGTCGTCTGCGTCTCCGTCATCCTGGTTCGCATTCTCTGGGTTATTCCCGCGACGTATTTGCCGCGAATATTGTTCAAACGCGTGCGAGATCGAGATCCGTCCCCATCCTGGCGTAGTGTGGCCGTGATCGCGTGGAGCGGCATGCGCGGCATCGTCTCGCTTGCTGCAGCGCTCGCGCTGCCGTTCACCGTCGCCGGCGGCGCGCCGTTTCCCGCACGCTCCGAAGTCATCTTCATCACGTTCTGCGTAATTTTTGCGACGCTGGTGTTGCAAGGATTTTCGCTTGGCCCGATCATCGCCTGGTTGGGAATCTCCGAGACGAGCGCGCGCGAACGCCAAGAAACGAAGGTGCGCATTCGCGCGCTGGAGGCCGGTCTCGCGAAATTGCACGATTTGGAATCGACCTTCGAGTCGACGAAAGATTGGGAGGCTGCGGGACGGCTGCTCGGCGAGTACGAGCATCGCATCGACCATTTGCGGGGGCATCTCGACGGCGATTCCGATGCCTCCGCGGGAAACGCCGTCGATCATCGATTGCAGCGCGAGGCCTTGGACGCCGAGCGCCGCGCGATCATGCGAATGCGCGGAGCCGGAGAGATTCCCGACGCGATCTTCCGCAACATCGAGTACGATCTCGATCTTGCGGACGTGCGCCTCGCTACATCTTAGGACCCGGCGAACTGGTCGCGCCTAACGGCGCCGGCGTTTGCTCCGGAACTTCTTGCGGCCCCGCGGTCGGTCCGGGTGTCGGCGGAGGCGGGGCAGTCGGCGACGTGTTGCCGACCGGCAGCAGGCGCACGTACCCGGCAGAACTCGTGCGATTCTTGAACACGTGAACGTCCATACTATTGCGTGAGAAGCCCGGAGCGGTGGCGGTGACGGTTTGCACGCCGATGGGAATGGTCGTCAGCGTGAAACCGCCTGCGACGTCGGCATATGCGGTATAGAGGGCCCCGATCGAAACCAACGCGTTGGGAATCGGGCGATTGTTCGTCGCGTCGAGGACGCGGCCGGTTACCGAACCGTAGTCCTGCACGCCGATGTAGTTCGGATTCCCGCTACACCCGCCGCCGTTGGCGTTACCGAGAAACAAGACTAGTGCTACTGCCAGCCACTTCATGCCGTAGATTTAGCGTTCCACGGGTCGCTCGCCTGTGCGCTGCCGTAGGTTCTTCCTGCCGCCAGGCAGGATGGAGCAACCATCCAATCGAGGCGAGCGCCGTAATCGGCTCGCAAATCTGCCGAGCGTTCGAGGGTAACGCCACGCGCTTGTGAAAACTTTAACGAGCGATGACTCCCTATGCTCCTGTAGCTATTTTTGTGGCCGTAGCCGTGGCCTTCGCGCTGCTCTTCAGCCTGTTGCCCGGCTTGCTCGCCCAACGTAAACCCAACGCGGAAAAATCGAAGGCCTACGAATGCGGCGTCGAGCCTACCGGCGGTCTGGCCGGGCGATTCCCCGTACGTTTTTATTTGATCGCCATGCTGTTCGTTGTCTTCGACGTTGAAGCCGCATCCTTTTATCCGTGGGCGGTGCAAATGCATCACCTTCGCGTGTTCGGCCTGCTCGAGATGGTCGTTTTCGTAATCGTACTCGGCATCGGCTACGCGTACGTATGGAAAAAGGGCGGCTTCCAGTGGAGATGAGCCCGGGTCACTTCATGCTCGCCAAGCTGGACGACGTCGTGCGGTGGGCGCAGAGCTCGAGCGTTTGGCCGCTAACCATGGGCCTGGCCTGTTGCGCGATCGAAATGATCACCGCGACGTCCGCCGAGTACGACATCGCCCGCTTCGGGTCCGAAGTCTTCCGGCCGTCCCCGCGGCAAGCCGACCTGATGATCGTCTCCGGGCGCGTGGCGCAGAAAATGGGCCCGATCGTCAAACGGCTCTACGACCAGATGGCCGATCCGAAATGGGTCATCTCGATGGGCGCGTGCGCCAGCTCGGGCGGCGTTTTCGATAACTACGCAGTCGTTCAGGGCGTCGACACGATCATTCCGGTCGACGTGTACGTCCCGGGATGCCCGCCCACCCCGGACGGCTTGTTATACGCCGTCAATCTGATCCAACAACAAATTCGCGAAGGCGGCCGCGGCGGGTTGATGGCCCGTGCGTAGCTCCTAAGACTGAGGACATCTTGCCAAGTACCCAAACTCCGCCGATCACCGGTCTGGCGAAAGACCCGACGAGCCTGCGTCCGCCGATCGACGACGCGCAGATCGAGCGCATCGAGCCGGCGCAATTGCACGCGCGATTGGTCGAACTCAAAGCGCGCGGCTATTCGATGCTGCTCGACATCGGCGCGGTCGATTACCCCGAACGTGCCCCGCGCTTCGACGTGGTCTATCACTTGCTGCAAATGCCGCTCAAACGAGCGAGCGTTGCCGAAGTGGGAACGCCGAAGCGCCTGCGATTGCTCTGCGGACTGCCCGCCGAAACCGCGGTGCTGCCGACCGCGACCGACCTCTGGCTCAATGCCAATTGGGCCGAACGCGAAATCTTCGACCTGTTCGGCATCAGCTTCGACGGCCATCCGGACATGCGCCGCATCCAAATGCCCAACGACTGGGAAGGCCACCCGTTGCGCAAAGACTATCCGTTGCGCGGACCGGCCCGCGAAAAGTCCCCGCGTCCGTCGTTTGCGCTCAAGAGCAACGTTCAGGCCGGGACGCCGCCCTCGGGCCGTACGCTCGAAGCGTTGCAGCAGCAGATCGCGCGCGTTCGCGGACAGGATACGAAGTCATGACCCTCAGTGCGATGCCGCTGACTCCGGACGTCCTTTCGCAAGACGGAAACTCGATGGTCCTCTCGATGGGGCCACAGCATCCGTCGACGCACGGCGTGCTGCAAATCATGCTCGAAATCGAAGGCGAGACGGTCACCAAAGCCGAGCCCGAGATCGGTTATCTGCATACCGGCATCGAGAAAAATTGCGAGAATCTCTTCTGGAATCAGGCGCAAACCAACGTCGAGCGCATGGACTATCTCGCTCCGAGCAACAATGCGTTCTGCTACGTGATGGCCGTCGAAAAACTTCTCGGCGTGACCGATGAAGTGCCGGAACGCGCGCGGCAGATTCGCGTGCTCTTCGCCGAGTTGACCCGCGTCGCGTCGCATTGTTTTTGGCTGGGAACGCACGCGATCGATTTGGGCGCGCTTTCGGGGATTTTTTACTGTCTGGACTTGCGCGAGAACATCCTCGACCTGCAAGAAGCTGCGGGCGGCGCGCGCATGCATCCCAATTACCTGCGCGTGGGCGGCGTCAACGGCGACCTGCCTGCAGGGTTTCTGGAGAAACTCGACGCGCTCATCGAGAAGTATCCGGTGCGCATGCGCGACTTGCGCGGGCTGCTGCAGAAGAACCCGATTCTCCAAGATCGCACCGTCGACGTCGGGATCGTGACGCCGCAAGAAGCGGTGGCGTGGTCGCTGACGGGACCGAGTTTGCGGGGTAGCGGCATCGCCTACGACGTACGCAAGGCGTTTCCGTACAGCGGATACGAAACGTACGAGTTCGACGTGCCGACGCGCGAGGAAGGCGACTCGTACGCGCGGTTCCTCGTGCGGCTCGACGAGATGGACGAGGCGATGCGGATCGTCCGCCAAGTCCGCAAACGTCTGGAAAAACCCGGTCCCACGATGACCGACAATGCGAAAATTGCGGCGCCTCCCAAAGAAACGATCGCGCTCTCGATGGAAGCGTTGATCCATCATTTCAAAATCATGAGCGAGGGCTTTCGCGTTCCGCCGGGCGACGTGTATCAGGCGACCGAGAGCCCGCGCGGCGAACTCGCCTATTACATCGTGTCGGACGGCGGAAACCGTCCCTATCGCATACGCACGCGACCGCCGTCACTGTACAACCTGCAATCGCTCAAAGGCATGGCGCCGGGAAATCTCATCGCCGACCTCGTGGTGATGATCGGGTCGCTCGATCCCGTCTTCGGAGAGGTAGACCGCTAAGTGAACGCCCCCAACCCGCCCGGCGAATTTGCGGATCTGTACGCCCAATTGCGTCCGCAATGCGACGCGATCGTCGCGCAATACGAGGATCCGCGATCGGCGCTTCTGCCCATCGTGCATTTGTTTCAAGAGCACGAAGGGTACGTCAGTCACGGCGCGACGCGGGCCGCCGCCGAATTGCTCGATCTCACGCCGGCAGTCGTCGAATCAACCGTCTCGTTCTACACGTTGTTTTTCCGCAAACCCGTTGGCAAGTACGTGCTGCAGGTCTGCCGGGGATTGGCCTGCACGATCGACGGCGCCGACGACATCATGGCGTACTTTCGCGAGAAACTCGGCATCGGCCATCTGCAAACGACCGGCGACGGTCTCTTTTCCTACGAAGAGGTCGAGTGTTTGGCGGCTTGCGACAAGCCGACGTGCATGCAGGTCAATCTCGAGTTCGTCTATAGTCTTACGCCGCAGATGATCGACGAGATGATCGAGGCGATGCGTGCCGGGACGTATGCGGTCGCGCCGATGGCGCAAACCGTGCAACCCGGACCCACATGGAGCGTCGGGCAGGACGGCCAGGTCTCGCTCGGCGGCAAATCGTCGGGCGGCCAAGACGTCAGCAATCCGAACAACGCCGGCGGTCTCGACAAGAGCGGCATCATCATGCTCGACCGCCTCATCTTGCAAGAGCCGCGTTTCCGCGGTCGCACGCGCGAGCGCCTTGCCAATGCCGATCCCGACATCCGCCAGGTGATTGAAGAATAATGCCGATCGTACAGGTGCTTACCGCAGGTATCGGCGAGGCCGATTTGCGCGACATCGCCGTCTACCGCCAACGCGGCGGCTACAAGCAGTTCGAGCGCGCGCTGCGCGAACTCAAACCCGCCGATGTCGCGCAATTGTGCGATGCGTCGGGTTTGCGCGGTCGCGGCGGAGCGGGTTTCCCCACCGGCAAGAAATGGTCGTTCTTACCGAAGAACGACAGTCCGCGGTACCTCGTCTGCAATTGCGACGAAGCCGAGCCCGGCACGTTCAAAGATCACATGCTGCTCGAAGAAACGCCTCACCTCGTGCTCGAAGGCATGCTGCTGGGTGCGTACGGCATTGGATCGCACCATGCGTTCATCTATATCCGCGGCGAGTTCAAGCGCGGTTATCAGATATTCATGGACGCCTTGAATCAAGCGCGGCAAGCCGGCTTGGTAGGCAAGAATCTCTTCGGCACCGGTTTCGATCTCGAAGTGACCGTGCACCGCGGCGCCGGCGCGTATATCTGCGGCGAAGAGACGGCGTTGCTCAACTCGCTCGAAGGCAAACGCGGCGAACCGCGCCTAAAGCCGCCGTTTCCCGCGGTTGCCGGATTGTACGGCATGCCCACCGTCGTGAACAACGTCGAGACGTTGGCCTATCTCGTGCCGATTCTCGAAAAAGGAGCGGAGTGGTTCGCCTCGGTCGGCACCGAGCGCAGCAAGGGATACAAAATCGTTTCGGTTAGCGGGCACGTGCAAAAGCCGGGCAACTACGAAATGGCCTTAGGAACGACGGTGCGCGAGATCATCGAGATTGCGGGCGGCTTGCGCGCCGGGCGCAAACTGATGGCCGTGCAGCCCGGCGGCGGTTCGTCCGCGTGCCTATTCGAGGAGCATCTCGATCTGCCGTACGACTACGAGTCGGTTGCGAAAGCGGGATCGATGCTCGGTTCGGGCGCCTTTCTGGTAATGGACGACACGACCGATTTCGTGAAAGCCGCCTACAACTTGGTGCGTTTCTTCGCGCACGAGTCGTGCGGGCAGTGCACGCCGTGTCGCGAAGGCGGTCATTGGCTTGAGACGGTGCTCGAACGCTTCGTGCATGGAAACGGATTGCGAGACGATCTCGACATGCTGCATAAAGTAAGCCACCAGATTACCGGGTTGAATCTCTGCGCGCTAGGCGATTCGATCGAACCGTTTCTGGCGTCGGTGCTCGACCGCTTCCCCGAGCAATTTCAGGCGCGCGTCGTTCGAGCGCCGCAGGACGCGTTGGCAAAGGATACGGTACCCGCATAAATGCCGGAGAACTCAACAGTCGAACAGGTCACCGTCACTATCGATGGCGTGCACGTGCGCGTGCCGAAGGGTACGCTGCTCGTGGAAGCGGCAAAACAAATCCAGCGCGAGATCCCGGTATATTGCTATCACCCGAAAATGGGACCCGCCGGGTTGTGCCGCATCTGTTTGGTCGAGATCGAAGGCATGCCGAAGTTGCAGATTGCGTGTAATACGCCGGCCACCGACGGCATGATCGTGCACACCGAAAGCGGCAAGGCCGCAGAAGGACGACGCGCGGTACTCGAACTCTACCTGGTCAATCATCCCTTAGACTGTCCGATTTGCGATAAGGGCGGCGAATGCGATCTGCAAGATTACGCCATGGCCTACGGGCAAGGCGCGTCGCGCGTTGCCGATCCCAAGGCGAGCAAACCAAAAGCAGTCGATCTGGGCCCGACGATCGTCCTCGACGAAGAGCGGTGCGTGGTCTGCCAGCGGTGCGTCCGCTTCGACGACATCATCACGGGCGATCGCCAACTCGTGCTGAAAGATCGCGGCGTGCGCGACATCATCGCCACCGCCACCGGCGATCCGTATCATCACAATTTTACCGGTAACGTTACCGAACTCTGCCCGGTTGGCGCCCTGACGTCGAAGACGTACCGGTTCAAGTCGCGACCGTGGGACTTAAAGCGCGTCCAAACGAGTTGCACGCAATGCGCGGTCGGCTGTCAGCAATTCGTCGACACGCGCGTCGGCGCCGTGCAGCGTACCATGTCGCTCGAGCATGACGACGCCATTTCGGATAGCTGGCTGTGCGACCGGGGCCGCTACAACGTCGGCTTTTACAAGGACGAGCGGCGCATCGTGCAGCCGTTGTACAAACAGGACGGCGAATTCGTGCAGATCGGTTGGGACGACGCGTTCGCGTTATGGGCGAAGGCGATACGAGAGGCGCAGCCCGGCAGCGTCGGCGCAATCGGCGGCGGCCGGCTGACCAATGAGGAAGCCTATCTGTTACAAGACGTCTTCCGCAAAGCCGGAGTGCGCAATCTCGACTGGCGAGCGGGTCGTCAGCGGCAAGCGAGCCCCGGCAAGAACGGCGGCTCCTTACTCGCCTTAGAGCAGGTAGACGCGATCGTAGAGATCGGCGAATCGCCGGCCGAGCGCGCGCCGGTCATGGACTTGCGCATTCGTAAGGCGGTCAGCCGCCGCGGCGCCAAATTGATCCGCGTTAATTCGTACGAAAGCAAGCCGCCCTCGGCGATTGCGTGCACCGACGTGGCAACGATCGACGATGCGATTGCAGCGTTGCCGCCGCACGCAAAACGCGTCGCGCTCGTATGGGACGGCGTCGATCTCGCGCTCGGCAAGCGCGCTCTCGACGCGATTCCGGTGGGCTTGGAAACCTTCGCGTACATTACGGGCGAGCAGGGCAACGCCCGCGGCGCCGAAGCGATGGGCGTCCATCCCGCGTTCGGACCGGGGTACGCGTCCGTTCCTGAATGCGGTCGCGACATCGATGGGATGATCGCGGACGCGCGATCAGGAAAGATGCGCGTGCTTTCGATCTTCGGCGCGAATCCCGCGCTGCACTATCCCGATGGTCCGGCGATAGCCGAAGCCTTGGAGAAGACGCCATTCGTCGTCGTCAGCGAGTTATTCATGACGCAGACGGCCAAGGCGGCGACGCTGGTGCTTCCCGCAAAGGGCGCTTACGAAAAGGACGGGACCACTACGAACCTCGCCGGCGACGTGTTGCCGGTCAACGCCGCATCCGGGCTCGAGGGAGCCGAGAACGCGCTGAGCGACCTTGAAATGTTGATCGGCCTCGCGCAGGCGTTGGGCGTCGCGCTTCCTTCGAGCGACGAACTCGAAGCGGCAGTGATCGGGCATCTGGCACGGGCTGCCGAGTCGTTCGCGTTTGGCGATGCCGCGTTCGGTACGCCGCGCGCACCCGCGAGCGATGAGCCAGGACTGCGAGTCCTGGTGCAGTCGAGCATTTTTGCCGGCGGCGGGACGATCGCGCACGACGACCGGCTCGCGGAGTTGGAACCGCTTCCCGAAGCAGCGATCTCGGTCGGCGATGCCAAAGCGCTGGGAGTCGAAATGGGCGATTACGTCGATCTGCACAGTGGCGACCGCGTCATGCACGATCTGCTCGTCGAAGTTCGGGCGAACGTACCGCGCGGAACCGTCGTACTGATCGGCGGTTTGCCGGACGATCCCGCAAATGCGCTCGGCGCGGACGCCGTCGCCACCATAACCAACGTCCGCAATGCTCTCGCGGCGGCGTCGGGCGACTTGGCCGGGGTGGGAGCGTAACGCATGAACGTTTGGCTCGTGATACTCATCAAGTCGGTCGTGCTGCTGTTCGTGGTCATCACGATCTTCGCGTATGCGATGCTCTTCGAGCGCAAGATTCTCGGTTGGATGCAACTTCGTCCGGGACCCAATCGCGTGGGCCCGTGGGGTATGCTGCAGCCGGCGGTCGACGCCGTGAAGATGATCTTTAAGGAAGACCTCACGCCGGATACCGCCGATCCGCTGATCTATCGGCTGGCGCCGTTCATTTCATTGATCACGGCGTTTTCGGTTTACGCCGTCATCCCGTTTTCGGAACCACAACCCGGCAGCGTCTGGGCCATCGGCGACGTCAACGCCGGCATTCTCTTCATTTTGGCGATCACGTCCATCGGCGTGTACGGCATTTCGCTGGGCGGTTGGGCTTCGGGATCGAAGTATCCGCTGCTCGGCAGCGTCCGCTCGACCGCGCAAATGATCAGCTACGAACTCTCGATGACGATGTCGCTCATCGGCGTGCTCATTCTTGCCGGCACGACGTCACTGGTTGGAATCGTCAACGCCCAGCACCGGCTGTGGTTCATCGTGCCGCAGATCGTCGGCTTCGTCATTTATATAATCACGGCGGTTGCCGAGACAAATCGCGCGCCGTTCGATTTGGTCGAGGCCGATGCGGAGCTGGTCGGCGGTTTCAACACCGAGTATTCGGGGCTGCGATTCGGGCTGTTCTTCATCGCCGAGTACATCAACATGCTGACCGTCTCGTGCATTGCGACGCTACTCTTCCTGGGCGGATGGAATCCGTTCTTCGGCTTGGCCGTGATTCCGGGAATCGTTTGGTTTCTCATCAAGGTTGCGTTCTTCATGTTCGTATACATCTGGCTGCGCGCGACCCTGCCGCGCTTTCGTTACGATCGCCTTATGGCGTTCGGGTGGAAAGTGCTGTTGCCGGTGGCGACGCTCAATTTGGTCGCGACGGCCGTCGTCGTCGCGTTCGTAGGATAACGCATGCGTAAAAATCTCTGGAACGTTGGTGCGATTCTCCAAGGAATGGGGATCACGTTCAAGTTCATGTTCGCCAAACGGCCGACGATCGAGTACCCGTCGGTGAAAAAGCAGCACGCTCCGCGCTTCCACGGTCTGCACGAACTGCGACGCTACGGCGACGGGAAAGAGCGCTGCATCGGTTGCGAGCTCTGCTCGAGCGTCTGTCCCGCCAACGCGATCACCGTCGTCGGAGCCGAAAATGCTCCCGACGGCCGGGTTTCGCCGGGCGAACGGTATGCCGCGCGGTACGAGATTGACGAATTGCGCTGCATCTTTTGCGGGCTGTGCGAAGAAGCGTGCCCCACCGACGCGATCGTGCTGACGCCGCGTTTCGAAATGTCGGACTTCCGCCGCAGTTCGTTCATTTACTCGAAAGAACGCCTGCTGGTTCCGGTCGAAGCCGGAGTCGGTACGTCGCCCGACGAGCGCCCCAACGGCATACCGTCCGACCTGGGCCGCGTCGCCGACATCAAATCCACCATGGACGTGCAAGCGGGATATTCCGCCACGAACCGGGGCGAGATCGAAAAGACCCGGCGCAAGGGGCTCGCGGGATGATACTCTTTTGGATCCTGGGCGTAGTTCTCGTCGCGAGCGCCATGTGGGTCGTGACGGCGAAGAAGCCGATCTACAGTGTCGTCGGGTTGCTCGCGCATTTCGCGGCGCTCGCGATCTTCTATTTTTCGCTCTCGGCCGAATTTTTGGCGGTCATTCAGATCATCGTCTATAGCGGCGCGATTTTGATTCTGTTTCTCTTCGTCATCGCGCTGCTTTCGAGCGGCACCGCCGCCTTTGCCACGGGACCGAACAAAATGCCGCGCGCGGCGATTCCGGCGGCCCTCGTCGTGCTGATCGCGCTCGTGTTTCTCGTCTATGGCGTTTCTCGTACCGCATTCACGGCCCATGCGATAACCGTCAGCGCAACCTCCGCCGCCGGAGCGGTGGGTACCGCCAACGTGTTCGGCTCGGTCGACGACTTCGGTAAGGCGCTTTTCACGACGAATCTGCTGCCTTTCGAGATCACGGCTTTTATTTTGATGGTCGCGGTCATCGGCGTCGTTCTGCTGGCCGGCGATGCGACGCCCTACGTCGCGACGAAAAGGCGCGCTCGAGCCGTCGAACGCGACATGCGCGACGCAATATTGCGAGCCGGAGAAGAATAGTGGACGCATCGCTCCCCGTCGCGATTACCAATTACATCGGCCTTTCGGCGGTAATTTTTTTCATCGGCGTTGGCGGCGTGCTGCTGCGGCGCAATCCGCTGATCATGCTTATGAGCATCGAGCTGATGTGGAACGCGGCCAATTTGCTCTTCCTCAGCTTCGCCAAAATGTGGCTGAACAACGCGGGCCACATCTTCGCGTTTTTGGTGATCACCGTCGCGGCCGCCGAAGCCGCGATCGGCCTCGCCATCGTCGTCATCGTCTTTAGGACCGCGCGCAACGTCGACGTTGACGAAGTCGCGCTCATGAAGGGGTAAGTAAGCTTGTCACATCACGTCATGGGCGTTGACGGCTCGTATCCGATGCTGTTTCTCATCTGGCTGCTGCCGCTCGCGGGCGCGATTGCCTGCTGGACATTTGGGCCGCAGCTCAAGCGGAACGCGGGCTGGCTCGGGAGCGCGGCGATCTTGATTGCGTTCGTCGCGACGCTGCTCTCGTGGGGCGCCGCGCAGCAGAACGGCGGCCAAACCGTCGGCGCGCACCAGGCGCTGTTCTCGTGGCTGCCGGGCTTCGATTTCGGCTTGTTGCTCGACCCGCTTTCGTTGATCTGGGTGCTCATCATCACGGGCGTCGGGTTCTTGATTCACCTGTATTCGATCGGATACATGTATACCGACAATGCGATCGCGCGTTTCTTCGCATACATGAATTTCTTCGTCTTTGCGATGCTCACGCTCGTGCTCTCGGACAACTTCGTCGGTTTGCTGATCGGCTGGGGCCTCGTGGGTCTAGCTTCCTATTTCTTGATCGGCTTCTGGTTTTTTAAACCGTCGGCGGTGGCGGCCGCGCGCAAGGCCTTCGTCATAAACGTGGTCGGCGACGTCGGCATCATGTTCGCCGTCTTCGTGCTCTTCGCGAAGGTGGGCTCGGTCGGATTCGGCGACGTCTTCGCAAACGTTCAAAACTTGGGCGGCTGGCTGATCGTCGTGTGCGTCGCGCTCTTTATCGGCGCCGCGGCCAAATCTGCGCAGATTCCATTGCACACGTGGCTGCCCGATGCGATGGAGGGCCCCACTCCAGTCTCCGCATTGATCCACGCCGCGACCATGGTCACGGCCGGCGTCTATTTGATCGCCCGTTGCTGGCCCCTATGGAACGGATCGGCGGACGCGCAGCTGCTCGTCGGCACGATAGGCGGCCTGACTGCGTTGCTCGGAGCGCTGCTGGGCATCGCGCAGTGGGACATAAAACGGATCCTTGCGTATTCGACTATGTCGCAGATCGGCTACATGATCATGGGCGTCGGCGTGGGCGCGTACGAAGCCGGCGTCGCGCATTTTTTCACGCACGCGTTCTTTAAGGCGTGCCTGTTTTTGGGTTCGGGCGTGATTATTCACGAACTTTCGGACGAACAGGACATACGGCGCATGGGCGGATTGCGCAAGCGGATGCCCTTCGCGTTTTGGTGCATGCTTGCTGCGGTCCTCGCGATCTGTGGTATCCCCGGCTTTGCCGGATTCTACAGCAAGGACCGCGTGATCTACGGCGCGTTGCAACACGGCCATCCGTGGCTCTATGCCGTCGGGATCGTGACCGCCGGCATCACTGCATATTACATGTTCCGCCTGTTCTTCGTGACGTTCTTGGGCGAGTACCGCGGCAAAGTCGATCCGTCCCTGCTGGGAATGCAGCCCGGCGAACGCGAGCCTCATGCGGCGCACGCGGAGCATCCGCCGGTCTGGATCATGAACGTGCCGGTCGGAATTCTCGCGGTGTTCAGCGTCATCGGCGGCTACCTGCTCATCGGCGGTGAAAACTCGCCTTGGGCGAAGTTCTTTGCTACCACGTTTGCGCCCGAGCTCGTCGTGACGCCGGCGATCGGCGAAGGGCTGACGACCGCCGTCGTCCTGATCTGCGTCGTAGCGGGCATTCTCGTCGCGTACTCCCGGTATGCTACCAAAGCGGCGCTGGGCGATGCGGTCGTACGTCTGCAGCGCGAGAGCGTGAGGCTTCCGGCAGTACTCGTCAACCGCTATTATTTTGACGACGCGATCGAGTGGGTGTTCGTGCGCACGTCGCAACTCTTCGGCATGCTTTTCGGACGCGTCCTGGATCCACACGTCATCGATGGTGCGGTGCGCGAGACGGTGATCTCCAGCCGCTGGCTGGGCGCGCTCGTGCGGAGTTTCCAGACAGGCCTCGTGCGGGCGTACGCGCTCGTCGTCGTATTCGGCGCAGCCTGCTTCATCGTATACTATGCGCTGATCGGAGGGGTCGCGAAATGACGCTCGTTCTCATCCTGCTGCCGATCGCCGCCGGTTTCGCGCTCTTCGCGTTACCCAAAGGCGATCGCACGATAGGGAAGATCGCCGGATGCGTCGTCGCGGCGATTACGTTCTTTATTCCAATCTTCGCGCGGGGCGGTGGCGATTTTACCGCACGCTGGCTTTCGCGCCCGTTTACCGCAGCATTTCACTTCAATGCGGGCGGCATTTCGTACTGGATCGCACTATTGCTTGCGCTTTGCACGTTTTGCGCGATTCTCGCAGCGAACGTGCCTCGACTGCGTACCTTCATCGCGCTCGTGCTGATCCTCGAAGGCACGATGCTGGGGGTTTTCACCGCGCGCGACTTGCTTGCGTTCGCGCTCTTTTGGGATCTTATGCTGATCCCGGTCTTCTTTACGCTCGTCGGCTGGGGGCAGCATCGCGAGACCGCGTGGCGGTATATCATCTATAACTTTGCCGGCGGTCTGACGTTGTTGCTTGCAACGGCCGCGTTCGGCGTCATTTACGGATCGACCGACGTTATCGGCCAGCCCGCTCACCAGCTGGCCGGCTCGTGGATGCCGTGGATATTTGCCGGTTTCGCCTTTGCGTTTCTCGTAAAGACGCCCGTTTTTCCGCTGCATACGTGGATGCCCGCCACCTACGGCGACTCGCCGTCGCCGATGGCGGCCGTCGTTTCGGCGGTCCAATCCAAGGCGGGTCTCTATGGATTCATCGTTATCGCCCTGCCGTTCTTGCGTGGCGCGATGCACGCGTCGCAGTGGCTCTTCATCGTGCTGGGCCTGATTTCACTGCTGTACGGGGCGTTCGTCGCGCTGGTCCAGACCGACGCGAAACGCATCGTTGCGTATTCGTCGCTCTCGCACCTGGGTTTGATCCTGCTCGCGATCTTCAGCTTCAACGCAGTCGCGCTCGAAGGCGCACTGGTCTACATCGTCGCGCACGGCCTGTTCAGCGCCGCGCTGTTTCTGATTCTCGGATACGTCGAACAGCGCGAAGAAACGCGTTCGCTCGTGCGGCTCGGCGGTTTGGGACGGGCTAATCCGCGACTGGCCGGCGCCTTTACGATTGCCGCCCTTGCCGCGCTCGGGTTACCCGGCCTGGCCGGATTCGTCGGAGAGATCGTAATTCTGGCGGGTGTCTTCAAAGGCGGTTACGTTTGGCCCGCGCTCGTCGCGCTGGTGCCGATCGTCATCGCCGCTGCATACATGCTGCGCTTGTTGCAAGGAGCGATCAACGGTCCCGAAGTCGTGGATCTTCCCGAACGTCGCGATCTGACATGGGTCGAGGGGCTGGCGCTCGCGCCGCTGCTCGCGGCGCTCGTCGTTCTCGGCACAAATCCCCACGCGGTGCTCTCGACTTTGGCGGTGATAAGCAAATGAGTATGAACGTGTATACGCAGGCCGACTGGAACGCGGTGATTCCGCTGTTCGTCGTCGGCGTCACGGCGCTGGTCGTACTCTTTGCCGATCTGCTCGCCAAGCATGGCGCGAAACGGTACGTATCGCTGATTATCGGCATCGCCGGCCTTGTCGTCGCGGGCGCGCTATGCGCGCGCGGATACGGACACGATTACGATGCGTTCGGCGGCGGCTTCGTGCTCGGCGGGTTTGCCGTCGTTTTTGAAGAGATCATCGTCGTCTCGGCAATTTTCTCGCTCGTGCTCTATAGCGCGATCGGTTCCGAAGATCGAATGTCCGGCGCGGTCGCGCTGATGCTGTGGAGTACCGCCGGCGCGATGCTAATGGCGGGCGCCGCGAATTTGATGACGATTTTCCTCGGATTGGAATTGCTTTCGCTCGCGCTTTACTGTTTGTGCGGACTCGCAATCCGGCCGACGTCGCGCGAGTCCGCGCTGAAATATTTGATTCTCTCGTCGACGGCTTCGGGCTTCATGCTCTACGGTATGGCTCTGCTTTTCGGAGCCGGGGGAAGCGTCGCGCTCGCAAGCCTCACGGTGCCGGCGATGGCGCACAATCCGCTTTTTTGGCTCGGTTCGGGATTGTTTCTGATCGGCATTGCGTTCAAACTAAGTCTGGTTCCGTTTCATCTGTGGGCTCCCGACGTGTACGAAGGTGCGCCGTTGCCGGTAACGGCGTTCATGAGCGTGGTTACCAAAGCGGGTACGCTCGCCGTGTTCGCGCGCTTTGCTTACGGTGCGCTTCCGGCCGGAACGGCGCACGCATTGCTCCTGCCTATTTGGATACTTGCGGGTATCTCGATGGTCGCCGGAAATCTCGGCATGCTCGCGCAGACCGACATGAAGCGGCTGCTCGCCTATTCCGGCATCGCGCAGATCGGCTATATCGTTGCGGCTCTCGCCGGCGGAACGTCGCTCGGGATGCGATACGCAATCTATTACTTGGCCGCGTATATGTTCATGAATCTCGGCGCATTCGCGGTAGTCGCCCTCGGCTCGTCGGACAACGAAGAAGGGTCGCGCATCGCGTCGTTCCATGGCCTCGGGCGGCGGCGCCCGGTCTTGGCGGCAGCCATGACGTTCTTCTTGTTGGCGCTGGCCGGCTTTCCACCCACGGCCGGGTTTCTCGGAAAGATCTTGATTTTGTCGACCAACGTCGGCGCCGGCTACGCGTGGCTTGCCGGACTGCTGATACTCGGGACGGCTATCTCGCTGTACGCGTACTTTAAGATCATTCGACTGATGTACGATCGCGACGAATCGCAGCGCGTTCGCGACGTTCGCCCCGCGGCGCCGCTTGCGTGGGTGAGTCTGGCAATTTGCGTGATCGGCGTGCTCGTCATGACGTTCTATCCGCTCACACCCAGCAACGTTCTCCCGCTCGTGAAATAGTGGCTGCGCCGGAGAAAGGCGAGTTTCTCTCAGCACTGGGTGCGGCGGTTCGTGCGTTGCGCGCGCGTCTCGATCGCGAGTTACAGGCCCACGGTCTCCATGTCGGCCAGCATCACATCCTGCGCGCACTTTGGGATTGCGACGGCCTCACTCCCCGCGAGATCGCCGAACGGGTCGGTGTCGAGATGCCGACCGTCACGCGTGCCGTCCAGAGGATGGAACGCAGCGGCTTTCTGCGGCGGACGGCGCACCCCGACGACGCCCGTTCGGTGCGAATCCATCTTACCGTCCGCGGCCGCGAGATCGAATCGGTAGTTTCCGGCGTATTGGAACGCGAGACCGAGCGGGCTCTGACGGGGATTTCGCGCGAGCAAAGCGAGACGATCACCGAGTTGCTGCGGCACATCGCGAAGAATCTACGGGCTTGACGTTCCTGGGAACACGGGCGTGTCCCGCCGCCCTTCGCCTGGGCGGCATGGTTACCGAGCAATTTTTGGCACTTCCGTCACAGTGAACGTCGCCGGGGCGTCGAAATGGGTACATTCCAATTCCGGGGCACGTGGGGCTTCGACAATGACGCGTTTTCTGGGTTTGCTACTTCTGGCGGCGCTTACGCTAACACCGCTATGCGCCCGCGCCATGGCGCCGGCGGACAACCCGCAGGCTTCTACAGGCATTGCAGCCGATCCGCAGGCGGCGATGCAGGGCGCGCGGGAACAGGTCGCCGGCGGCGATCTTGCGGCCGCTGTGAAATCGCTCGAAAAATACGTGGCTGCGAATCCCGAACAAACCGCGCCTGCAAGATTGCTCGGCGATCTTTACTATCGCCAGGGTAACCTCAAGCGCGCCGAATCCACCTACGACGCGATTATCGCGCGCTTTCCGCGCGACAAAGAAACGCACAACCGGCTCGGTTCGGTGTATGCAACCGAGAATCGCATCGACGACGCGATAGCCGAATTCAATCATAGTCTGCCCGGCACCGACGCGGTCCCCGAACTCGTGCGTCTGCACGAGATTCGCGGCGACCTTGCTGCGTACGTTCGGGATAAGGAACGGATCGCGGAATCATTTCCGACCGATCCCGAAGCGAACATCGAACTCGGCAAAGTCTACGAAACCACGCATCGTCCCGATCTCGCCGTCATCTACTTTAGCAAAGCGCTGGATAACGCGCCCGACTCGGAGATGGCCATTAACGGCATGGGTTTGGCCTTTTTAGACGAGCGTCAGTATCCTATGGCGATAGAGTACTTCGAACGCTGCCGCAAGCACGACATCTATGGTTACACCTGCACGGTCAACCTCGGCGCGACCTATCTCGAAATGGGCGATCTCAAAAACGCCGAACGTTTGTTGACGAACGCGCACAATTTGCAGCCCGAACAGCCCGAGGCGATCGTCAACTTCGGGTATCTCGCCGACTTGCGCGGCGACTGGAAGAAGGCCGTCGCATATTACGTGCAGGCGCTTTCCGTCTACCCGTACTCGGTCGACGCATACATCGATTTGGGTTACGAATACGAGCAGCACAAGCTCTACACGCTGGCCGAATCGGTGCTGACCAAAGGCCTGGCGGTGGCGCCCAAAGACGGGCGCATGCACTACATTCTCGGCCAGGTGCTAACCGATCAGGGCCGCACCGATCTCGCGATCGCGCAGTTCAAGGCGGCGACCGACACGGACGATCCCGAAGTCAAGCGGATCGCGCAAGCAAAGTTTGCCTCGCTCGAGGACGGCGCCGCTAAAAAACCCTAACGCTGCGACCCTTCGACAAGCTCAGGGTGACGGAAGCGATGCGTACCGCAATGCGATACCACGCTAGCACGCGCACCGGGGCGTCCTACTAGCACGAGCCCAGCCGCGTCATGCAGCACGGGCTCGCCTCGCGTCATGCAGCACGGGCCCGCATCGCGTCTGCAGCACTGGCCCGCCTCGCGTCTGCAGCACGGGCTCGCATCGCGTCATGCAGCACGGGCTCGCATCTGTCATGCGGCACGGGCTCGCCGCTGTCATCCTGAGCCTGTCGAAGGACGAGCTTGTCGAAGGACGAGCTTGTCGAAGGACGCAGTGATGAGTTGTCCGCTACATCGGTTGGGTTGGATCGATGGGCGGGTCGATGATGGGCCCTTCGGGTAAGCCGGGTTCGCCGGGGCCGGGTTGCGGCGGCATGCCGGGTCCCGGCGGATCCGGCATGGGCATCTCGGCGCGCACGATCAACATATTCATGCCCGCCGTGTACCCCGAATCCGACCGCGTAAACTACGGAGCGGGAGTGGCCGAACTCTTTCGCGCGATGGCGTCGATCTCCACGCGGGCACCCTTCGGTAACGCCGCAACCGCAATCGTGGAGCGCGCTGGTTTGGCTTCGTCGAAGTACGCTCCGTAGACGTCGTTTACGGCTGCGAAATCGTTCATGTCGATCAGGAAAATCGTCGTCTTCACGACGTCGCGGAAATGCATGCCGGCGGCCTCGAGCACCGCGGCCAGATTTTCGAGCGCGCGTTTGGTTTGCCCGGCTACGTCGCCGTCGACCAGCGCGCCGGTTAGTGGATCGAGCGCCACCTGGCCGCTGCAGTAGAGATCGTTGCCGGCTAGGATCGCCTGACTGTACGGGCCGATCGGTGCCGGAGCCTTATCCGAACGAATTGCCTCACCCATTATGCGGGTGCTCCTTCGCGCGTCATCGTGCCTTTGAAGTTCATCGGGCCTTCGTCGATGCCGAAGTTGGTTGCGTAAAGCGTTGCGATGGTTGCGAGTTCGGCTTTGGTGAGTTGCGGAGTGTCGGGAGCTTTTGCGAATTCGAGAAGTTGTTCGCGATTGTAGATGTTCGGAAGAACGCTCATGACCCGCGGTTCGGCCAGCAACCATTGAATTGCGGCTTGACCCAGCGTGCGCTGGGGGCTCTCGAGAAAGCGCAATTGCTCTACTTTTTCGACGCCGTTGAGGAGCCACGATTTTGGCCGATGGCGCCGGTGGTCGCCTTCGGGGAAGACCGTGTCCTTCGTGTAATGTCCTTCGAGCATCCCGCTCGAATGCGGCACGCGAATCATGTAGCCCGTGTCCGCGCCGCAGTCGTAGGCGGCTTGGATCTGTTCGTTGCCGGGAAACTGCTCGAGCACGTTCCAAATGATCTGCATCGTTCCAACGTTGCGCTTCTTGACGGCGTCGATGCCCTCGTAGAGCCAACCGATCGCCGGACCGAGGGCGACGCCGTACATGCGGATTTTACCTTCGCGCTTGAAGGACTCGAGCAGGTCGAAAAGCACGTTGTCGTCGACGTGCGCCATGCGGGCGTTGTGAAACTGGTAGATGTCGATGCAATCGGTTTGCAGGCGTTTGAGCGACTGTTCCAACGCGAAGCGAATGAATTTCGGCGAGGTGTCGTGCGGGAGCTCGCGTTCGCCGCGCGTCGTGCTTTCGGTGGTGTAGAAATCGTATCCGAACTTCGTTGCATAGACGACTTTTTCGCGACGGTCTTTGAAAGCGGCGGCGAGCTGCTCTTCGCTTCGGCCGTTCGTATAGACGTCGGCCGCATCGAAAAGCGTGATGCCGAGGTCGGCCGCCTCGTGCAGCATGACGACGGCTTGGTCGTCGCTCATCTTGCCCCACCAATCGGTAGCGGTGGTCCACAGACCGAAGCCGATTTCGCTGACGGTCACGTCGGTGTTTGGATAGGTACGATAGCGCATGTGCGGTTCTTTCGTCGCGGGGCCGGGCCGGCCCCATGAGTAATAGAGAGAGTACGTGGAAACGTTCGCTTCCGAGTTTACAACAGTGGCCGCTTGGATCGATCGATATTTGTCGAACGCGAGCGTCTACCCGGTGCTTTCCCCGGTGCTGCCGGGGGATATCGCCCGGCAGCTCCCCGGGAGCGCTCCCGAGGACCCGGAGAGTTTCGACGCCATCATGGCGGACTTCGAGCGGATCGTCTTGCCGGGTATCACGCACTGGAATCACCCGCGATTCTTCGCCTACTTCGCGACCAGCGCAGCGCCGGTTGCAATCGCCGCCGAAGCGCTGGCGGCAACCCTGGACGTCAAGGCAATGCTATGGCGAACGTCGCCGGCCGCGACCGAGCTCGAGGAGGTCGTCATGCAGTGGCTCGGACGGCTGCTCGGCCTCCCAGACGATTTCACCGGAATCATCTACGACACGGCCTCTATTGCGGGATTCACGGCGCTGGCGGCCGCCCGCGAGGCGCTCGATTTGGGGATACGCGAGCGTGGGATGAGTGGGCGAGACCTGCCGGCGCTACGCGTGTATATTACCGAGCACACGCACTCGCACATCGAAAAAGGCGCGATTGCCCTTGGCTTAGGGCGCGATAACGTGATCCGGATACCCTGCGATGGCGAATTTCGAATGCGTCCCGATGCACTCGAGGCGCAACTAGCCGCCGACCTTGCCGCCGGTCACAAACCGATGTGCGTCGTGGCCACCATCGGAACGACGTCCACCACGTCGCGCGATCCCGTCGAAGCGATCGCACCCGTTGCTCGTAAGTACGCCGCGTGGCTGCACGTCGACGCGGCGTACGCAGGCGTGGCCGCAATCGTGCCGGAGTTGCGTTGGATTCTCGACGGCGTTGCCGCCGCCGATTCGCTCGTCGTCAATCCGCATAAATGGCTCTTCGTTCCGATGGATCTGTCGGCGCTCTATATTCGGGATACCGAAATCTTGCGCCGGGCGTTTAGTCTCGTGCCGGAATATCTTCGGACGACCGAGACCGGCGTACGCAATTACATGGATTACGGGCTGCAACTCGGCCGCCGCTTCCGCGCGCTCAAGTTGTGGTTCGTGCTGCGCTACTACGGCGCCGACGGGCTGCGGGAGCGTCTGCGCGAGCACATCGCTTTGGCGCAAGAACTTTCGGAATGGATCGAGCGCGAACCCGATTGGGAGGTGCTGGCGCCCCACCCGTTCTCGGTCGTGTGTTTTCGGTACCATCCATCGGGACGCGACGGCGAAGACCAGTTGGAGCGGATCAACGAACGCGTGATGGATGCAGTGAATGCGACCGGCGAAATGTTCATCTCGCACACGAAAATCGATGGGAGGTTCGCACTACGTATGGCAATCGGTAACTTGCGAACTACGCGCGACGACGTCCGCCAAGCGTGGTCGTTGCTTCGCGCTAACGCGCCGGGCGAGCTCGACGCGCTCTCGGAGACGCATGGGTAGCTGCACGCCGAGCGATTTGCTAGCGTCTCTATACGAGGGGAATCCCGACGCGATCGTGCTTTACGATCGAGAGGGCCGGCTCGTCGCCGTTAACGCCGCTACGCGCGCCGTCACCGGATTCGCGGTCGAGGAGATGCTCGGCGCCCAGTATCACCGGCACATCGCGCATCGCGAAGAAGCGATCATCGACTTTGCTTTCGAGGCCGCCAAGCGCGGCGAAAGCATGCACGTCGAAACCACGATCCGTTGTAAGGACGGGCGGCTCGTGCCCGTCGAGTGCCATATTTTTCCGGCGAAACGCGACGGCGAAATTGTCGGCGTCTTCGCGCAGGCACGCGATATCGTCGCTTTGCGCAGCGCGGAAGCCTCGTTGGGCGAAAATCAGGAACGCTTCCGATCGCTCTTCGAGTACCATCCCGACGGGATCATGGTCCTCAAGCCGACCGGCGTCATTTCGCGCATAAATGTCGCACTCGAAAGCGTGACCGGGTTTTTCGGCGAGCAGGTCATCGGAAAGACTTGGACCGATCTCATCGCGCCGGAGAATCGCGCCCAGGCCGATGCCGCCTTCGCGGCCGCGCACCGTGGCGAGGCCAGCGAGTTCGATGCATTGCTCCTCGACCGTTTGGGCGATCGCATCGACATTCAACTGAAGCTCGTTCCACTGCACGTAGGGCAGCGCATCGAAGGCGCCTATGCGATCGCGAAAAACGTGGCCGCTCAGCGCGATGCCGAACGCGCCATCGCCCGCCAATCCGAACGCATACGCGAACTCTACGTCGTCGTCGCATCGCGTAACGAGTCGATCGAAGCGCAAATCGACAATGCATTGGCACTTGGATGCCGCCTGTTCGATTGCGATTACGCCTATCTTGCGGGCTTTGAAGACGACCAGCTCGCGATCCGCAACGCGTTCGGCCGCGGCAATCCGGTCGGCAGCGGCGATCGCTATCCGATAGCGCAGTCGCTCGCGCGCCATATTGCAACCGCCCGTGAACCGCTCTTCGTACCCGACGTCGAACAGGCGCCGTGGAGTGGCGATCAGGCGCGCGAACGGCCCGCCTGGCGGTCATTTTTCGGAACCGCATTGACGGTCGGCGGGCGTCGATTCGGCGCCTTGGTTTTTGCCGGACGCACGCCGCGCATTCACGCACTCGGCGACCCGGACCGCGACCTGCTGCAGCTCATGGCTCTTTTCGTCGCCTCGGCCTTGGAACGCGCGCAGCACGCCGAACGAATCGAGCAACTTGCATTCTTTGATTCGCTCACGGGGGTTCCCAACCGCGTTCTGTTCAACGACCGGATGCGTCAAACGATGGCCGCTGCTAAACGGTACGGCCGGGGTTTCGCCGCGATGTACCTCGACCTTGACAAGTTCAAGGAAATCAACGACACGTACGGGCATCCCGTCGGCGATCTGGTCCTCAAGGCCGTCGCGGAACGCTTGCTATCGTCGCTACGCGAGAGCGACACGGTGGCACGGTTCGGCGGCGACGAGTTCGTCATCTTGCAACCGGTCGTCAACGGCGCAGCCGACGCCGCCGATCTCGCCCGCAAAATCGTAACCACGATGCAGAAACCGGTGACGCTCGAAGGCGTCGATCACGTAGTCCACGTGAGTATCGGCATCGCCCTGTATCCGCACGACGGCACCACGTCCGAAGACCTCATGGACAACGCCGATCGCGCACTCTATCGCGCGAAAAACACCGGTCGCAACCGCTGGTTTTTTTATAACGAACAAACCCCGCGCGCCGATTGGCCCACCGGCACGCGCTAAAAACCCCGTTAGGGTGAGCTTGTCGAAGGGCCGTCCTTCGACAGGCTCAGGATGACGGGGAAGGCGGTTAGGAGCTGAGGGATGGGAATATCTGTTGGAGCGTCGAGATGATGGTTAATAGGCCGACGATGATGACGGTGGCCCAAGCGATCGTATTGAAGACGATGCCGTTGGTCCATTTGCCCATTAACCGCTTGTTGTTGACCAACAGCAGCATGAGCACGAGCACGACCGGAAGCAGGGCACCGTTGAGAACCTGCGAGTAGTATATGATCGCAAGCAACGGCGAGCCCGGAATGATGACGATCCCGGCACCGATGACGATCAGCGCCGCATACAGTCCGTAGAAGAAGGGCGCGTCTACGAACCGGTTGTCTATCCCTCGTTCGAAACCGAAGGCTTCGCAAACGTAGTAGGCCGTCGAGAGCGGCAAGATGGAAGCGGTAAAGATCGCAGCGTTGAGAAGTCCGATCGCAAAGAGCAGGGACGCGAATTTTCCCGCCAGCGGGACGAGCGCCGCTCCGACGTCCGCGGCGTTGGCGATCTGTAGCGGATGCGCCGCGTGCATGTTGTGGATGAAAATGGTCGCGGCGCTTGAGACGATGATGAAATAGGCGATGATGTCGGTGACGAATGCCCCCGAGATGACGTCGACGCGGGAAAACCCGTACTCGTCTTCCCCGACGCCTTTATCTACGACGGCAGCCTGAATGTAGAATTGCATCCACGGAGCGATGGTCGTGCCGATGACCGCCACGGCCATAAGGATGTAGGCTTTGCTTGCGGTGAAATGCGGGAACAAGGTTTGCTTGAACACCTCGTGCCAATCGGGATGCACCAGGATTCCGCTAACGACGTACGCGAGATACACCACACAGAAAGCGAAGAAGACGCGTTCGACGATTTTATAGTTACCGCGCGTTACCGCAAAGAAGATGCCCAGCGCGGCCACGACGACCATCAGATCGGTAAACAGCGTTCTCGGAACCAATGGGATGTAGGCCTGAAAGATCGGCGCCGCCGAAGCGATGCCTGCGAACTCCGAGGCCGTATTCGCGAGGTCGCCGAGAACGAAAACGACGAGCACCCAAAACGCCACCTTGACGCCGAAGTTCTCGCGAATGAGATCGGCAAGCCCCTTGCCCGTGATCGCGCCCATGCGCGCGCACATCTCTTGGGTGACGATCAGGGCGATGGTGACCGGAACCAAAATCCACAATAAGGTATAGCCGAACTGCGCGCCGGCCAACGAATACGTCGTGATGCCGCCGACGTCGTTATCCGCATTTGCCGTAATGATGCCGGGACCGATGATCGAGAAGAACATCGCAAGCGAACGCCAAAGGTTTCGGCTCACGACCTTCTTTGCAGCCGCCGGCGCGCTCACGCTACGCCTGCTCCCTCGATGGTTTCGGGCGGTTGAAGGTCAGGCGCGGAAGATTGCGCACGAGTTTCTCGGGTACGACCGCATCGATCGCGTCGTCGACCGTCACGATGCCGCGCATCTTCCCTTCGTCGTCCACCACGGGAACCGCGAGCAGATCGTATCGCGCAATCGTCGCGACGACGTCGCGAGCGGTCGTGTCCAACTTGACCGTCACGATGTCGCTCTCCATGATGCGCTCGATGAAGGCTGTCGGCAACGCGAGCAGGAGCGAGCGCAGCGTTAGAACGCCGAGCAGCCGGTCCTCTTTGTCGACGACGTACAAGTAGTAAATGAACTCCGATGACGGAGCGATCTCGCGAATCTTCTGAATCGTCGCCTCGGTCGTACGGTGCGGATATATCCAGACGTAGTCGGTCGTCATCAATCCGCCGGCCGTGTCGTCCTCGTACTTTGCCAGTTCGCGCAGCTCTCCGGCCGTGTACTCGTTCATCTCCGCCAGCAGGTCTGCTTGTTTCTCTTCGTCGAGCTCGTTGAGCAGGTCGGCGGCATCGTCCGAGTCCATCTCCTCGATGATGTCGGCGGCGCGCTCGTCGCCGAGTTCGTCGATTAGCGAGCGTTGCGTTTCCGCATCGAGATGTTCGAATGCATCGGCGGCCGTCTCGTCATCGAGTTGTTTTATGACTGCGGCTGCCTCGCGCTTGGAGAGGTCGCTGATGATTTCGGCCAGCTCCGAGGGATGCAGGCGAGAGAGCTTGTTTTGCGTGACCGACAGCCGGACGTCGCGCGGCGAGGCGTCCTTAATCGGCGCCACGGAGTCCCACGCGATCATCGAGCGGGGCACGTTCGCATAAATCCAAGGCGTAAACCGTTTGCCGAATTGCTTGAGTCCGAGCCGGCGCAGCAATCCGCCGACGCCGACGTCGGCGGCGACGACGCGCAGGTGTCCGCCGGTGCGCGCGACCTCGATGTCGTTGATGCGCACGACCTTGCGTCCGTCGACGTCGACGATCTGCTTGTCGAGCAAGTCGGAAACCAGATACAGCGAATCTTCGTCGGGTGGCGCCGAGGCCTTCGGCGCGCTCGTGAGCGCGACCGTGCCATGCGAATCGATGTCCGAGATCGTTGCCATCGGCGCAAAGCGCAGCCCCTGCGTCGTCTTGATAATGAGCCCGTCGATGTGCGGAAAGGTCTCGTCCGGCCGGCTAACCAGAAAATCGGAGACTTTGCCGATCGGCAATTCGTTGACCGTCGCCCTGCGTCCGACCAACTCCGAAATGAAGCCTTCCTGGAACGTCATGTGTCATCACCCCCTCTCAAAAATAAAGAGCCGACCGCTAGGGTAGCGACCGGCATACAGGCGAGGTGAATCGCACTTCGTAGTACCTCAGTCGCTGCAAGCTTCAGCACCACGCGCCGTAAAGCCGGGCGATCCCGGCTTAGCCGCCTTGGACGCCGCCTTGTATCGGCGGAGTCTGGTCTACCCGATTGGCGTCTCTCGACGTTTCTGGGCAGCGGCTTGTGTATCGCGTGGACGCCTCACCTAGCGAGGTATCCTTCTTTAGTATGGCACGCGCGTCAACCCCTCGCGTGAATCCATAGGGCGCACGCGGCCAAACGCGAATTGGCGAGCATGCACTTGGCGCGCG
>DATBTT010000028.1:0-13611 GCA_036559125.1 Vulcanimicrobiaceae bacterium | reverse complement strand
CCGTCATCCTGAGCTTGTCGAAGGACAGCGGTTCTCGCGTCACATCCAAGCCCGCGGCGCGCACGATGTCGGTGGTGCGTCCGACGCCGGTCGTTACGAGCATCACGGTTTCGCCCGCACCGGTCCATTCGCGCAAGCGCTGCGTGAACAATTCGATCTGGCGGTTGAAGTGCTCGGCCGGTTCGGTTTCGAGCACGAACGACTCGTTGATGGCCGGCACCCACGCCTGCGGATCGATGCTTTCGAT
Source organism: Vulcanimicrobiaceae bacterium (assembly GCA_036559125.1). Classification (GTDB taxonomy): domain Bacteria; phylum Vulcanimicrobiota; class Vulcanimicrobiia; order Vulcanimicrobiales; family Vulcanimicrobiaceae; genus JALYTZ01. The sequence continues at coordinate 13,364 of DATBTT010000028.1, read as the reverse complement.
TCCGCCGGGCAGCACGAGCGCCGCGTGGGCTGCGAAGCCTGCCTGCAAATCGCGCAGCCGCGGATAGGGCGCCGCAACTTCGGCGAGCAGGGCTTCGCCGACCTCGGCGTCGTTTATCGAAAGTTCACCCGAATCGACGCCGGCCAGCAGCACCTGTTCTTCACGCGAACGTTCGTCGTCCAACGCGCGCTCGATCGTCGCGAGCATGCCGGGCTCTTCGATCACGAGCGTTGCGTGATCGGAAACATAATCGAGCACGGTTTCGCGTTGGTCGTACGCGAGCGCGAGCCACGGTTCGGGCACGTCGGCGCCGCCGTCCAGATACGCGCGCAGAGCGGCAGTAACGTTAGCCGGGCCCGTAAAACGCTCGAGCAACAGTTCGCGGTAACGCTCGTCGCGCGGAATCTCGCTCCACGGAACCACGTCGAGCGCGTCGCGTTGTCCTTCGCTGCGCTGCGTCTCGAGATCGAACGGGCGAATGCTCTCAACGGTGTCGCCGAAAAATTCGACGCGCATGGGCGTCGCGGCGGACGCGGCGAAAAGATCGAGAATCCCGCCGCGCACCGCATATTCGCCGGCGGCGCTCACCACATCGGCCCGGCGATACCCCAAACGATATAGCCGCCGTTGCGTCGCATCCCAGCCGGCGTCGTCTCCGACGCACAACGTGAAGCGCTCGTCACGAAAATTCGCGCGCGGCATGACGTACTGTCGCAGCGCCGCAAGCGGGACGATCGCGATGCGCGGCTTGCCGTCGAGCAAGTCCGCAAAAAAGGTCATGCGCGCGCTGCGCTCGGACGGGCTGTCGATGGCCCCAATGGTTTCGTCGCGAGAACGAAGCAGGGCGAGCGTGTCGGCATGCTCTTCACCCAGAAAGTAGAGCAGATCGGCAAAGGTGCGCTCGGCTACGTCCGCAGTCGGGACCACCACCACGAGCTGGCCCCCGAGCGCCCGATACAGGGCGGCGAGGACCGCCGGTCGCGCGGCCGCAATCGTTTCGTGCAAGGCGAAGGCACCGCGGCCGGCCCGCAGCCGCTCGAAAAGAGCGGCAAGGGCCCGGCTGGAGAGCGGCATGGCACGCAAAAGCGCGGTTGACAGGCCGGCGCGCGCGGTCGTATCGATGGATTCAAGGGCGATGGTCATGTATCTCTATCCCAAACACGCGCCGCGGCGCGAAGGTTCGGCGAGCTTTCTGCGACGAAGGCGAGAACGATGCTTGCCGGTTTGTTTCTGGCGGCCGCGGCGGTCGCTTCGGTTCACTGTAACGCGCATCCGCAATATCGCGCGCAGCCACACACCACGCGGGTCACAATCGCGTCCACCGGGTCCGGCTATAGTGCGAGCGCGCACGTTGCTTTCGTGCTTCGCGTGGTACGTCCCGCGGTCGTGCCGGCAAACGACCTCGCCCTGCGCGGGCACGCCGCAGGGCACCGGTATATCGCCCAACAGATCGTCGCGGGCGCCGGCGGAAGCGTGATGGGCTTCGGGCGAACGCGCGCGGCCGCGCGTAGCGCCCTCGCGTCGGACATCGCCTCGCTCGCGCGCGATACGAACCAATCGCTGTTACGCCAAGAGCAAACCTACGATCGCGTTACCGATGACGGCACGGCGCAAGATCAGGGCCCGATTTACGGATTTCCCGGCGGCGCCGACGTTACGGCGTTCTGCGCGCGCTGACGGAACGCGTACACGGCGAACGGAATCCCCAGTTCGCACAGCGTGACGAACGTGTTGGTCGCACCGTCCGAAGCGACGGTCGCGTCGGGAATGTAGCGAAAAACGATCGTTAGCGACGCGACGAGAATCGCCCACGATGCGCGCGTGCCGATGCATGCAAACGCGACCGGCAAGATCCACAACGCGTACCACGGATACGGATTGGGAATCGCCAGCCACAGCGCGAGAGCGAGCAACGCGAAACCTTCCCGTTTGCCTGCGAGCGTAATGCGGGCGCCGACAAGCGCGATTGCGCCCACTGCAACGAGCACGAGAGCGATGCCTGCGTCCCCGCCGATCAGCGAACCCAAGTATTGCGCTGAAAACTGCGGCGTATAGTGCCCGTGCGGCACCAGCACGTTGCGAACGCCCCATTCGAACGGTAACGCGATGAGCGCGGTGAGCGCGGTACCGATCGCGGCGCCCGCGATCACGCGCGCGAAACGCCATTTCGTCGGCCAAACGTAGAGGGCGAGAACGGCTGCGGCTGCGATGCCGGGCGCTTTAACGAGCGACGAGCACGCGATCACGAACGCACCCAGCGCCGGGCGCGACCCGCGCATGAGAACGATGCCGAGCAGGACCACCGCTAGCATCAACGCGTCGTTGTGCCCTTCCGCGCATGCCCAGACGGCGACCGGATTGAGTGCGATGCCGATCGCCGCGGCTACGCGCTGCCGGGTCGGAAATCCGCGCAGCGCGGCATAGAGCAGCGGCGCGCAGGCGACGAGGGCGAGCGATGCGACGACGCGCAAACCTAGCAATTGTATCGCAACGCCGAAACCGCGCAGCGCCGTCACGGCCAAATGCGCGATGCCGACGAAAAGCGGGCCGTACACGCAGACCGGCGGCGGATTCCCCCATTGCCAGATCGCCGCGCGCACCAGCGGATCGTGCAGATGCAACGCGTCGTGCGTGTAAGGATCCAGGCCGTGCGCCGCCATCGCTCCGTAGGCGCCGTAGGCGTAGACGTCGCTCGAAAAGATAACCGGAAACGCGAGCGCCGCAACGAGGGCTGCGGCGCTCGCCAGGCAGATGGTCACGATCGCCCGTCGCGGAGCGAGCGCTTGGCCCGCGAGCGTATCGCGCAAGGCCAGAATGTAGCATGTGCCTCCGACTGCAACGGCGAGAAAAAGCGCAAACCACATGACCGCGCCGAGTCCGTGCCAATACGTAACAACCGGAATCGGCTGCGCCAAGTCGGCGGCAATAACGGCCGGCGGACGGTGAAGCCACAGGCGGCAAAGGAGCGCCGCCCCGGCGAAGGCGAGCGGAACGCCCGCGATTACGCGCATTGCGGGACGGTTCGCTCCGGACGCGCCGGCTCCGCCGCGCGAGCGACTTCGGCCGCGCCCAAGGCCAGCAGAACCCACCACCAGCCGCCGATTTTGGGGTAGTAGACGAGGTAGTCGGCGATTTGATGCAGAGCGAGTGCGACCGACCCGGCGAGCACGCCCGCCACGATTGGCGATTGCGCGCGCTCGCGCACGAACGTCGAGATCGAAACGTACGCCAGATATAGCGTCGCCGCCAATTGCACGATACCACCCTCGGCGAGTGCTTGCAGATACAAACTATTGGCGTGCGTGCGAATCGTGTAAAGGCCCACCAGCGGTAAATCGAGTTCGTAATTGCCGGCTCCCACGCCGAGCAGCGGATGGCTGCGCCACAACCGTATCGCAGCCGGCCACAACTGCGAACGCGTGCCGACTCCACCGGCATTCGGGGATTCCTTAAACGTCCAAAAGCGGTTTATTCCGTGCGTGTGCGCGACGATTCCCCAAAACACGGCGACCATGGATCCCGCCACGATGCCGCCGCCGACGCATAGCAGCGCCGCGCGTTGATTGCGATTCCGAAAGATGTACGCGACGATCGCTAATGCGATGACGGCGGCGATTGCACCGGTCCGTGAAAACGTCAGCACGTCGGCAAATACGGCCAGCACGAGCGCGATGCCGATCGTCGCATCGAATCGTTCGATGCAAAACGCGAACAGTAATGGAATCGACAATTCGAGGTAGCCCGCGAGTTGGTTGGGGCCTTCCAGCGGGCCGGCGATGCGCGGAGTGGGGTGGCCGTTGATCCACAACCCCGACGGCGCGCCGAAAACTTCTTGCGATAGACTTGCGAGCGCGACCATCGTCGTAACCACGATGACGGTTAGCCGCACCATGTCGCGGTTTGGTTCCAACCGGTAGGCGACGTAGACGGTCGCAAAGAGCACGAGATATTCGAGCGTCTTCAAAAGCTCGCGAATCCATGCGTGGATGTGCGTCGCATGAACGATCGAAAGCGCCGTTGCTGCCAGGACCAGCGCGCCGGCCAGCAAGATTCGCATCGGCACGCGTTCGCGTAGCACGTTCAGGGCGTTCGGATACGCGAGGCAACCGAGAATCACGCCCACGAGCGCCACCTTCGGCAACGTTACGGTCGTCCCGAGCACGTCTCGATAGAACGCGAACGGCTGAAGGAAGACGAGCATGCAGACGCCGCCGATCGGTCGCCGCATGGTGATCGTCGCCGCGGCCAGCAGTACCGCAACGTATATGAGCGCGGCGAGCGGTCCGACCGGATTGTTTTGAATCGTCTGATCGATGACGGGATGCAGGTGCACGCGGCGGGCTTCGCTACAATCGGAGCGAAACCCACGCCGCGATGGATGAAATGGCGATGCGCCGGGCGATCGAGCTGAAAAGGGACGGCGCGGAGCTGTCGCCGGAGGATTGGTCGGGGATCGTCGCGGCATTCATGGACGACCGCATCGACGAAGCGCAAATGGCCGCGCTATGCATGGCATGCGTGTGGCGAGGCATGAGCCTAGAGGAAGCGCACGCCCTTACTCAGGCGATGGTCGCAAGCGGCGACGTGCTGCATTTCGACGGCGACGTCGTCGTCGACAAACACAGCAGCGGCGGCGTGAGCGACATCGTTTCGTTGGTGGCCGTTCCGCTGGCGGCCGCTTGCGGCGCGCACGTCGCAAAGCTCTCCGGGCGCGCGCTCGGGCACACGGGCGGAACGATCGACAAGCTCGAAAGCATTCCTGGTTTCAACGCGAATCTGTCGACGGACGCATTTATCGCTCAGGTGCGGCGCATCGGCTGTGCGATCGCCGCGCAAACCAGCGCGCTCGTACCCGCGGACAAACGTATGTACGCGTTGCGCGACCGTACCGCGACGGTTCCGTCGATGGGCTTGATCGCCGCTTCGATCGTCTCCAAGAAAATCGCCGGCGGCGCGCACGCGTTCGTCTTCGACGTAAAAACCGGCCGCGCAGCATTCATGCAAAAGCCCGAAGCCGCAGCCGAACTCGCCCGCCGGCTCGTCGAAATCAGCACGCGTTTCGGCCGGCGCGCAACGGCATTCGTGACCGACATGAACGAACCGCTGGGCCACTCCATCGGAACCGGTCTAGAAATAGTCGAGGCCCGCAACTTCCTGTCACGAAACGCCGCCGACTCCGTCACCCTGAGCCTGTCGAAGGGCCGCGTGTACAACCTCGTGCTCCCTATCGTCGCAGCGATGCTCGCGGCGGCCGGCATCGACGACGGCGAATCGCGCGCGCGCAGCGCGCTTGCAAGCGGAGCCGCTTACGAGAAATTCGTCGAGATGATCGAAGCGCAAGGCGCGACCCGCGCGACGCTCGAGTCGATGGAACCATTACCAAATCCGCAGGTCGTTCGCGCGCAACAATCCGGTTATCTGCACGGCATCGACGTGATACGCCTGGGTAACCTCGGCCGCGAACTCGCCGCCCGCAATTCACTTGCCGGCCTGCGCGTCGCCGTCCGGATCGGCGATCGCATCGAAAAAAACGCAGCGTTAGCCTACGTCCATACTCCCGACTCCGTCACCCTCGACCTCGCCGGCGCCTTCGAACTCTCCAACCAACACCCACCCTCACGCCCCCTAATCTACCCGTCACCCTAAGCCGGTCGAGGGGCGTCGTCCCCCGTCACCCTGAGCCTGTCGAAGGGCCTCCGCCCCGTCACCCTGAGCCTGTCGAAGGGCCACGTTCGAGCGTTCCATGTCCGAAATCAAGTAGAGCGGGCGCGCTTTTACCTCGTCGTAAATGCGCCCGATGTACTCGCCCAAAATACCGATTCCGATCAACTGCACGCCGCCCAAAAACAATACCGCGACGATCGTCGAGGCCCATCCCCGCGTGTATGCCGGCGGATTCAAACTGAAGAGCTTAAACCCGATAACGATAATCGCATACAGAAACGCAACGGTGCTCGCGCTAAATCCAAGATACGTTGCGAAGCGTAGCGGAATATCCGAAAACGACGTAATCCCGTCGATTGCGAAACTCAACATCTTCGAAAGCGGATACTTCGTCGTGCCTGAATGGCGCTCGTCGCGATCGTACTGCACGCCCGTTTGATTGAAACCCACCCAGCTAACCATGCCGCGCAAGAAGCGATGCCGCTCGCGCGAGCTCTTGAGCGCGTCGACGACGCGGCGGCTCATCAATCGGAAGTCTCCGGTATCGACTGGAATCGAAACGTTCGTCAGCCGCTTGATCGTGCGGTAAAACATTCGCGCCGTGAACAGCTTGAACGCGCTCTCGCCCTTGCGCGTGCGCCGCACCGCATAGACGACGTCGTAACCGGCGCGCCAACGATCGTAGAACTGCTCGATAAGTTCGGGCGGGTCTTGCAGGTCGCCGTCCATCAGCACGACGGCCTGGCCTAAAGCAACGTCGATTCCGGCCGTGGCGGCGAGTTGGTGACCGAAATTGCGCGAAAGATTGACCAATGCAATCCCCGGGCGGCGCGCCATTTCCGCGCGAATTTGCGCGAGCGTGCCATCTTTGCTGCCGTCGTTGACCAGCACGATTTCGTAGCTCGGCCGTCCCGGAAGCCGTTCCATAATGCCGACGATGCGCTCCAGGAGCGGCGCCACGTTGCCCTCTTCATTGTAAAGAGGAACGACCACGCTAAGCGCCACGGCCTCTTCGGCCGCCCCAACAATCATCCGCCCCACGTTCGACGCGTGCGCAGCGTCACCCTGAGCGCGCCAAATTTGCTAAGCCTCGGAGTTCGAGTGAATGCGCTTTTTGTGCCAGCAAAAAACCGAGAGGTTGAGCGAGCTCTGCGAGAATACGGGTATTTATTGAAGAATCAGGTGGGCAGCCATCGGCATTACGAGCATCCCGGAATCGGCACGAAGATCACCATAGTCGGAGAGCCGGGCGACGAAATGAGCAAAGGGACGCTCTACAGCCTCCTAAAAAGGGCCGGCATCCCGAAAAAGCGAGGTTGGTAAGAATGGAATACACGATTATTCTTGAGGGATCGGCCGAGCGCGGTTTTAGCGCGTATTCACCAGACATCGCCGTGTACGCCACTGGCAAAACAGAAGCGAGCGTGCGCAAACGCATGGCGAGCGGAATCGCATTTCACATCGACATGCTGCGTAAGACCGGCGACCCTATCCCTTCACCCATTGCGAAAACGTACGTTCTGCGGATTGATGCCGTGTAAAGCTGGCGAGCGAAAAGGAGCGAAACGGCCTGGGATAACACTCCGTTGTAGTCTGCATGCGATCTTCCAACCGTCGTTCCGCCCTGCCGCTCGTCTTGCTGGTCATCGTGGTCGCGTTCATCGCGGCCCTCGAATGGATCTCGGCGAATTCGAGTCATAATCGCGTTGAAAGCGTAAGAACCGCAGCGTCCGCCTCCCCCGCGAGCGGCTCCGTACTGATCCCCGGCCCAACTTCCAGTCCCGCTTCGCAAGGCGCGGCTCCGCTCGGAGCGATTCCCCCCACCGGCCCGGCGCCGTCCCCGACCAACCTGCCGCCGCCCCTAGCAGGCACGCCGCCGCCCGAAGCAGGCACGCCGCCGCCCCAAGCCGGCGGGGCGCGACCCCAAGCAAGTGGGGCGCGGCCCTCTGTCACCCTGAGCCCGTCGAAGGGCCGCTCCAACGCAAGCCCAGCGACCGCCACTCCGAGCCCCGTGCCCGTCACCCTCGGTCCATCGAACGGTCGCAACCAGCCTGTTGCCGCCCCGACCGTCGCGATGTTGCCGCCCAATGCTGCGCCGCGCATCCACGCGGTGGCCTTAAGCTCTTCCATCGTGTCGGCCGGGCAAGGGGTTTCTGGAACGGTTACGACATCCAGTAACGTTGCCAGCGTAGTAGCGCGAGTCGCAGGCTACGCGCTGCCGATGCGCAAGGTCGGCACGGGCCACTTCGCGCTGACATATACGGTTCCGAACCTGCCGTTCTTCTTGCACCGAACGTTTACGATCGACGTGATCGCACGCAACACGCGCGGCGATGCGACGTCGACGCAGGTGCCGATCACCGTTCATTAGGGAGCCCGGATGTTCAGTCTACCGCTCGTTGTAACCGTGGTGATGTCGCTGGCATCGCAACTCGTCCCGTCGCCGCAAACGACCCCGAGCGCCGTACCGGTTGCAGTTCCGACGGCCGCCGGCCTACCTACCCCGACGCCGGCAGCCGCGCCCGCACCAACGCCGACGCCGACACCAGCGCCAAGCCCCAGCCCAACGCCGTCAGCGATTCCGGCACAGCCGCCCGCTGCGAACGTATTGCCCACGCCCGAGCCGACGCCACTCGTTCTGCCGGCAACGGCCCCGCCGCAAATCGTCGACGTGCACTTGAATCAAAACGTGATCCATTCGGGAGATACGATTTCGGGTTGGGTCGTGACCTCGACCAACGTGGCGACCGTCGAAGTTCGCATGGCCGGCTATTCCTTTACGGTTCCGCGCACCGATTTTGGGCGATTCGCAATGAGCTATCAGGCGCCGCGCATTCCCTGGTTCGCACACGGAAACTACACCGCCCAAATCATCGCCCGCAACGTCAACGGCGCCACCGCCGAACGCGATCTCCCGATAGCGCTGCGTTAGAGTTCCGGCCGATGCTTCCAACTGAGGTCGAGAGCTTCGGCTGCACGTGCAAGTTTCTGGTCTCGCGTCATGAGTGGTGCGGAGCGCCGTATCGCAAGTTCCAGGTAGGCGGCGTCGTACGCCGTTAATTGGAAGCGTTGGGCGAGTCCGAGTCCTGTCGTTAAGGGCAACGCCATGATGGAACCATCGGTCTCGACGCCGATTTCTTCGACGGATTCCAAATGTTTTTTGACTTGGTCTGGTTCCATGCGCCCATGCCGGACGGCAGTCAATAGCGCGTTTTGCAATTCCCAACGAAATAAAGGCGGCACCAACGCTCCGTATCTCGCTACCGCATGGGCCATTGTTTGGGAATCCTCGTCGCGCTCGTCGACAAACAACCACGATATGGCAACGGAGACATCCAACACGGCGGCGCGTCTAATGACGGCGGCCTTCCTCGATCAAGTCTCGGGCCGTAAGGTTGCCGAGTGTTGCTTCGCTTGAAAGAATCCGGTCCATCGCGGCCGCCGCCCTATTATTCGCCGTACCTGAACTGACTGGGCCAATTTGCGCGACAGGTTGGCCGTTCTTAGTGACGATGATCGTTTGGCCGTTTTTGGCTTCGTCTATTAATGCGGAAAAATGCGTCTTGCCCTCGAAAATCCCGACCTTTTTCATGCCTGTAGTATAGCGCGAAAAAGACTAGTTGACTAGTATCACAGCCATTTTACGGTCGCGGCGTTGGGACACCGGTTGGGTTGGTTGGGAGATTCGGGAATGGAGCGGGATTGTAGGGTGTTGGGAGCGCTTGCGGCACCGGTAGCGAACCGCTGCCGGCGGACTCGTCGCCCCAGTGATAGACGGTGTGCGGAACGGCTTGCGCGTCGGCGTCGCTGACGCAGAACGACGTCGGCTTGGCTTCGATGCCGTTTTCCCCACGCTCCAGCGATTGCGACGAACCTCGATCGAACAAGAACTGAAATACCGTTCCCGATAGCAACGAGAGCGTCGCGCGATAGTGCAGCGCGTCGACGCGATCGAATCGATAGGCCTGCGGATTCCACGCGCTCTGGTCGGTCGTCATGTACACGCTGTCGCCGGGGCCCGTCGTGGGCGGCACTTGAACGGTGAACTGCACGATGACGCGTTTGCCCGGCACGACGCCGCTGCATCGTCCCTTCGGAACGTTCGCGGGCGCGAGATCCGGATTCGGCACCGGGGGAGTCAGCGCGACGGCGAAGCGATGGATTTGCGAGAGATCGCCTTCCGAGGCAAGTTTGGCATTGGAAAGTTCGATCTTGGTGACGGTTCCCGTCGAATCGAACGTCACGCGCGCATACTCGCGCACCGCGGGCGGCGCAGCACTTGCGACCTGCGTTTTGAGATCGACGATGGGCGCCGACGCAGCTACGTGAAATCCGTCGCCGGTGGTGAAGAAGAGATACCCTTTCTCGTAGTCGAGAATCTGCCCGGTCACGACGACGGTTGCCGGCTGCTGCGCGCGCGCCGACGAGGCGCCCGCGACGAGCAGCGAGCTAACGAGCACCGCCGCGACTGCACGCATTAGCGCTGCGTTCATTGCGTCACCTGGATGATGAATTGCGGACTCCATCGCAGTCCCGGATAGTTGAAGTAATACGTTCGCGCAATGTCGATCGCGGTATGCGGATCGAGCCGGAAACGAACGTCGGCCGTCAGATCGTACGGCGGCTTCCCGAAATACGCGGAATATTGATATTGCCCGAGCACGTTCGTCGGCGGAAGGGGGAAGAGACCGGGAACCGGCGCCGGAAAATCCGTGTGCTTTTCGGCAACCAGCGAGGCCGAAAAGTCCGCGCGGTTCGTATACAAAACCCCGAGGCTCAACGTGCGCAACGTCGCCGCGCCGGCAAACTGTTCGAATTGCTGCAGCCCCGGACTCGTTCCGATTGGAATCGATGGATAGACTGCGGCTTGATCCTTCGAATAGACGTCGCGCGTGTTGAGAATATTGTACTGCAGGTACGACGTCAGGTGGCTGAACGGATCGAGTTGGCGGCTCAAACTAAGCGTCGTGTTGGTCGAGTCGACGAAATGCGGTGCCGAATTCCAGGTGCGCTGTTTGTCGACGATCGCGTTGAGAAACACGCTTTGAAAGGCTCGCGCCGGGTGATTGAGCCGAACGGCCGGCGTGTAGACGGTGAGCCCCGCATAGTGATTCCAGATCGTCGTGTAGAGCGTCTTCCCGACGATTTGCAAACCATACGCGTCGTGCGCAAAGCCGAACCCGAAGCGCGGCCGGAAAATCAGCGGCGTGCCCTTGATTTTCGTGTCGAAGCCGGTAATGCCGAGCGTTGCGTTCGAGGGGTGGTTCGGGACGAAAACGTGGTTGAGGTCGCCGTAATAGTTCTTGGGCGTCGGCGCGAGCAAACTATCGTTCACGAACTGATACCCGAGCTGCAAGAACGACCGGTGCAGCGCTTGCGTGGCCAGAACGTTAGTCACGTGTTGGGCCTCGAGCGGCTGGCTGAGACCCGATTGGAACGTATGTAGCTGCGAGAAGCTCTGGATCTGGAACGTGTCGGACGGTTGATCGGAGAGTCGCAAGTTCCAAAACTTCGACGGTCGCGTAAACGGATTCACGGAGAACACGGCATAGGCTTTACTGCCGCTAACGTGTTGCTCGAACCCCAGGTACGCTTTGTTGACGGTGTCATAGCGAAGGTGAAGCGCGCTAATCGCGTTCGCGTTCCCCGCAAATTGATACGTGCCGTCGAAGTTCGCGCCGGCTAGGGAGTTCGCGCCTAAATGCGGATCGGTTGAGAAGTTGATATAGTACGAGGGCAGCGGTGCGTACACGCCGGCGATATCTACGCGGCTAGCGCCGAACCGCACGAACGACCGCGCCCCGATCGTCGCCATCCCCGTCGTAAGAAACGCGCGTTCCCCCGAAACGTCGGGAAAATAAAACGTATCCCCCGGCATGACGCGCCCCTTAATCGGATGCGCGAAATCACTCCCCACAAAAGTCCACCGATCCGGCACGTCACCCTGAGCCTGTCGAAGGCCCCCGTCACCCTGAGCCTGTCGAAGGGCGGCTTGTCCAAGGATCGGAACGAAATACGCGCGGTCGAAATCGAGAAAATCGGCGATCGCAGCCCCATCTTGCGAACCGCTGGGCGAATCGACGTGCACGTGCCCTGCAACCAAGAAACGATTCAATTTCAAGTCCATCGAGAACGCATCGCCGCGTATGGAAACGCCGTTGCCGAGCGTCACGCGCACGCCGCCGTCGCCTTCAATCAAAAAGCGGTCGTAATAGAACGCAAGATGTTGCGCGGCGAGATGGACGATCGTCTGCGCGCGCGCCGGCGCGCAGAGCAGCGCGAGTGCCGTCACGGCAAGCGGAATCATCCTCGATAAAAGTCGCAGCGAGTATTCTCCTAATTGGGTGAAAGCGCACGTTTCGGGAGAAACGGATTGCGGCCTTGCCGCGTGTGCCGGGAAGGCGCCGCTGTGGAAAATCCAGAAAACGCAAGACCGAAATGGCCCGGTTTGTGACGATCGTTTTAGACTCCGGCGGTGTGGGTGCATTACCGGACGCCCGCCAGTATGGCGACGCGGACGGCGCCAACACGCTGGGCAACGTTGCGCGCCGCGTCGGGGGCCTGCACCTACCAAATTTTGCGCGCCTCGGCCTTGGCAACCTGACTTCGATCGAGGGCGTCGCTCCTAACCCGATTCCTCAGGCGCGCGTCGCCCGCTTACGCGAGAAGAGCAAGGGGAAGGACACGATCACCGGCCATTGGGAGATGACGGGCATTATCACCGAAGTCCCGTTTCCGACCTATCCGGACGGTTTTCCGAAGGACATCATCGACGAGTTCACGCGTATCGTGGGCAAACCACCGCTCGGGAACAAAACGGCCTCGGGTACGGAAATTATCGAAGAGCTCGGCGCCGAGCATATAGCCACCGGCCGGCCGATCCTGTATACCTCGGCGGACTCGGTGTTCCAGGTCGCGACCCACGAAGACGTCATTCCGCTGGATCGCCTGTACGACTGGTGCGAGCGGGCGCGCGAGATGCTGATCCCGCCCCATGCAGTCAACCGAGTGATCGCACGGCCGTTCGTGGGCGTCCCCGGCGCCTTTTCTCGGACCCCTAATCGGCGAGATTATGCGATCGAACCGCCGCCCGGCATTTTGGACGCGCTGGCCGAGCGCGGCGTCGCGACTCATGCCGTCGGTAAAATCTGCGATATATATTGTGGGCACGGCATCGCTTCGTCGGTGCGCGTGACGGATAATCGCGATGCAATGGGGAAGGCAATCGACATATTGGAACGGGTGGACAACGGCTTTATCTTCGTCAATCTCAACGACTTCGATTCGAAGTACGGCCATCGGCGCAACGTTCGCGGATACGGAGACGCATTGGAAGAGCTGGACACGCTCCTTCCGCGTCTTGAGTCGTTACTGCGTCCCGAAGATGAGGTTATATTTACTGCCGACCACGGCTGCGACCCCACGGCGCCGGGCAGCGACCACACGCGCGAATTCGTACCGTTTATTCATTTGAGTAGCGGAAAGGGCGAAGAATTGGGCATTGTTGAAGGGCTCGATCTAGTTGGCACGACGGTGGCGGCAGCCTTTGACCGGAGTCATGCAACTAGCAAGTGAGAGGGCCCACGAAGCTCTTCTAGACGACCGCGGATCGCGGCTGGGCGGGCGACCGGTTCCGCGCTCATGGGAAGCAACCAAACGATTGACGGACCTCGTAATAGGCACCGCTTGTTTGGTCGTTA
>DATBTT010000027.1:0-15703 GCA_036559125.1 Vulcanimicrobiaceae bacterium | reverse complement strand
CATAGACACGGGCGTATGCTTTGCTGCCGAAGTTCTTTTGATACTGCACCTTCAAAACTTGCGAGTCATTGAAGATCGTGTTCCGCAGGTCGTTGGGTATTGTGCTGTGCGGCGCGCGATTGAGTCCCGTATTGGGGAACAAGTACGGAACGGTAACCGCCGTATTAGCGGGTTGTCCGAAGTGGGTGCCCTGTTGGAAGATGTAGCTGTCTTCATACGGCAGCTGCGGCTGGCCGTTTTGGTTGCACAGGCCGGTATTGCCACAGAAATCGCCGCCAAACTGCTGATTCAGTCCAGGGGTGCCGCCGAAGTCGTTGATGCTTTCGGCATAAGCGGTGTGAAACGACGAGCCCGTATAGAGCAACTGAATGTCGTCTTTGCCGCCATCGTTCTTATGCGGCAGTCCGAAATGGAAGTTTACGACGGCTTCCCGGTCGGCATTGCTGGCCTGGTAGTTGATGCCGCCGGCCGCTGCGAAAGTGGTACAGCCCGAATCGATTGTGCCGGGAACGCCGGTATTCGGCGACGTGCCAAGCGAGTTACACGCGGGCAATCCGTTGAGATAGACCCCGCCCGGCTGTGGGTTTGCAGCGAAGGTATTGTAAGATCCAACGATACCGCTGTCGAGACCGACGTTGCCGCCGTTTTGTTGATTGAACTCGCGGAACTCTTGGTTGTATCCGGCGAGTGCCGCGTAGTAGCTGAAGTTCCGGTTCGGCGATGCGCCGCCGGCTTCAACTTGCGCGTGGTGATAGAACGCAGGAGCGCCGATGCCGAGCTCGCCCGTGCCGAAGCCCGGATACGTGCCCGTCTTGATGACTTGATTGATGTAACCGCCGACCGTTGCCGTCGCGCCGCCCGCGGGGGCTGCGCCGGTGTAGACCTGCAGTTCTTGCTGGCCGAGGGCCGAGAGCGACGAACCGTTGTAATTGTCGAACGCACGATTGACGGGGACGCCGTCCAATTCGTAGCCGACTTGGTTGTACTCCGAACCGCGGATATAGAACACTTGGCCGAAGCCGTAGTTACCGATGTAGCTGGAGACGCCCGGAACCGAGTAGATGCCCGAATAGGCACTATTCAAGTTGCCGCCGCCGCCGAGGGCCGAGACCGCTTGTTGGGTCGCAGCGTTGACGGAGTAGATGTCGCTAGTCGTACCGGATTTGACCAGGCTGCCCGATGAGCGCGACGTTACTTTCGCAATCGTCTTGAGCGCCGGGTGCATCTGGATCTGAATGTTTTGGACGTTATCTGCGAAGATCGTTTGGCCGGGAATTGACGCGGCCGCGAATCCGTCTTTTTCGGCCGACACGGTGTACGTGTCGGGTGCTAAAGATAGGAAGATAAAGTGTCCTGAACCATCTGTTTGAGTGGACAGCGTTTGCGATGGTGAAGACGCCGTGATCTTCACGTCCGCAATCGGTTTGCCCGACTCGTCCGTCACGTTGCCGCCGAGGCCGCCCGTGGTTCCCGCCAGTGCCCATGTTCCCTGGAACAGAAACGCTACGAGCAGCATTAATGCAACTGCCGTGCGACGGAGGGTGAATCGTTTATTCAAATTCGTTCCCTCGTAGAGTGTGTGCGTGCAAGCCACTCAAGGAATTCTAAGCCATCGCGCTTGCGAGGGTTTATTAGCTCCCTAAATGACGTGACAAAGGCCGTTCTAAACGGCCTTTGTGTTTCCTTTAAGGAACATTTAAGCTTATTAATGGCACTCTGAACGTCATACGCTCAGGAAAAACTCAGGAAACTGTACTGTTGATTTTTTGAGATTACACTCGCGCAAGCATTCGTTGCGCAAGAAGTGAGGGTATTTCCGACGGCCGTTCCGCGACAGGGACGCCTGCTTGCTTAAAGGCATCGATCTTGCTTTGCGGCGTGCCGAACTTGCCCGAAATGATTGCCCCGGCATGGCCGAGCGACTTGCCCGCCGGGGCGTTGCGGCCGCCAATGAATGCGACAATGGGCTTTCCCGGCATGTGCTGCTTGATAAACGCAGCGGCGTCTTCTTCGTCGGAGCCGCCGATCTCGCCGCAGACCACGACCGCTTCAGTCTGCGCGTCGTTGGCAAATTCGCGCAGGCAATCGACGAACGTCGTGCCGATGATGGGGTCGCCGCCGATGCCCACGCACGTGGACTGACCGAGTCCCGCTCGCGTGAGCAAGTCGACTACTTCATACGTAAGGGTGCCCGAGCGCGAGATCAATCCGACGTTGCCTTCTTTAAAGATGTGGCCGGGCATGATGCCAACCGACGCTTTGCCGGGCGAAATCAGCCCCGGGCAGTTCGGCCCGATGATCTGCATCCCGGCGGTCGCGCCCACCACCTTGAGCATGTCGTGGACCGGCACGCCTTCGGTGATGCACACGGCAAAGCCGATCCCGGCATCGTATGCTTCGTACAGCGCGTCCGCCGCAAACGGCGGCGGAACGAAAATGCACGTGTGCGTCGCGCCCGTCGCATCGACCGCAGCCTTGACCGTATCGAAAACCGGCAATCCGTGATCGGTCGTTTGGCCGCCTTTGCCGGGCGTCACGCCGCCGACGATGTTCGTTCCGTACTGCAACATGCGCCCGGTGTGGTACGACCCTTCGGCGCCGGTGATACCCTGAACGATAACCTTGCTGTTTTTATCGAGGTAAATGCTCATAGCTCTTTCATTACATCGTAGTGCTTCGACAGGCTCAGCATGACGAAGGGTGGTGCTTCGACAAGCTCGGCATGACGATCTGTCACCCTGAGCTTGTCGAAGGGCGCCCGTCACCCTGAGCTTGTCGAAGGGCGTTTTACTTGGCGGCTAGGGCTACTGCTTGGGCGGCGCCTTCGTCCATTGTTTCTACCGGGGTCATTCCCGCATCGGCCAGGATCTTTCGGCCTTCCTTCTCGTTGGTTCCGGTCAAGCGAATCACGAGTGGAATCTTGCGCGACATGGTCGTATCGAGCGCCTCGACGATGCCCTTGGCCACTTCGTCGCCGCGAGTGATACCGCCGAAGATGTTCACGAAGAACACTTTCGCGTTCGTGTGATTGACGACCAGTTCGTAGCATTTGCGCACGCGTTCGGCGTTCGCGCCGCCGCCGACATCGAGGAAGTTCGCGATCTCGCCGCCCGCATTTTTGACCGCGTCCATGGTCCCCATCGCGAGCCCCGCACCGTTTGCCATCGTGCCGACGGTTCCGGCGAAGCGGCGGAAGTTGCGAATCCCCAAACCGGCCTCGACGGCGAGCGTTTCGTCTTCGTCGAGCGGGAGGACCATCTGCCACTGCTTGAACTCGGGATGCTTGTAGAGTGCATCGTCGTCGAGTTCCACTTTAGAATCGGCGGCGATCACGCGACCGTCCTCGGTCAGCACGAGCGGATTGATCTCGACCAGCTTCGCGCCGAATTTGAAGAACAGTTCGTAGACACCGGCGACGATCGCCGGAAAAGCCTTGCGATACTTCGGATCGAGGTCGGCGCTAAACGCCAACTCGCGGCCTTCGAAGGGCGAATACCCGATCGACGTATTAATGAAGAACTTCGCGATCGACTCGGGATGATGCTCGGAGACGTCTTCGATATCCATGCCGCCGTGGCGGCTCACCATGACGACCGGCTTCTTCGTCGTGCGATCGACCGCGATCGCGCAATACGCTTCTTTCGCGATCGAGAGTGTCTCTTCGACCAGCAGCGACTTGATCGGCTCGCCGTCGGGGTTCTGGCGGTTCGGCGGCATCGGGGTGGCCATGATTTCTTCGGCCAGCTTGCGTCCTTCTTGCGCCGAGTGCGCCATCTTGATTTTGCCCGCTTTGCCGCGGCCACCCATCAAAACTTGCGCTTTGATGACCCAGTCGCCCGGGTTTGCCGCGATAAACTTCTCGACTTCTTCGGGCGTGTTGCAATGCTGGCTGCGGGGCACCGGAATGCCGACGCGCCGGAACAGTTCCTTCCCCTGGTACTCCATGAGATTCATGCGTTAGGTTTTTCCTTCGTTCGTTTCAAGTTCGTGGTCGATGTTTGTCATGCTGAGCTTGTCGAAGCGCGCGGCCCTTCGACAGGCTCAGGGTGACGGGGACGGTGCTTCGACACGTTCAGAGTGACGATCTGTCACGGGGACGTGCTTCATCAGGTTCAGCGTGACGATTCTGTCACGGGGACGTGCTTCGACACGTTCAGCGTGACGATTCTGTCACGGGGACGTGCTTCAACAGGTTCAGCGTGACGAATCTGTCACCCTGAGCTTGTCGAAGGGTCGGCCTTTTGACGGGCTCAGGTTGACGGGTCATTCGAGTTTGCCTAGGAGCGATCGGGCGATGATGATTTGTTGTATTTCGGAGGTGCCTTCGTAGATCTCCGTGATCTTGGCGTCGCGGTAGTAGCGCTCGACGGGGAACTCCGTGGTATAGCCGTACCCGCCGTGAACTTGCACCGCTTCCGCGGCGTGTTTGCGCGCGGCCGTCGACGCGAAGAGCTTGGCTTTACTGGCTTCGATCGCAAAAGACTTACCGGCATCGCAAAGCGCGGCGGCGCGATAGGTCATCAGGCGCGCCGCTTCCAGGTCGGTTGCCATCTGCGCGATCTTGAAAGCGATGCCTTCGTACGCGCCGATCGGCTTGCCCCATGCCACGCGCTCTTTCGCGAATTTCACCGACGCATCCAAACACGCGCCCAGTATCCCGCACGCTTGCGCGGCGATGCCGATGCGCCCGCTCGAAAGCGCGGTCATGGCGCTGCCGAAGCCTTCGCCTTCGCCGCCGAGCACTGAATCGAGCGCGACGCGCGCATCGGAAAATGCGAGATCGACCGTGTTGCTTGTATGAATGCCGAGCTTTTCGGTGACGCGCTCAATTTCGACGCCGGCGGTGCCGTTCTCAATCAAAAACGCGCTCACGCCCTTAGGACCCGCGCCGCCCGTACGAAACATCCCCATAAATACGCCCGAATAGCCGCCGTTGGTGCACCATTGCTTGCGCCCGTTGAGCACGTATCCGTCGGCGGCGAGTTTAGCGGTGCTTCGTAACGCGCCCGCATCGGACCCCGCATCCGACTCGGTCAGTGCGAAGCCGGCGATGTAATCCTCGCTTGCCAGTCGCGGAAGAAACTTCTGCTTCTGCGTTTCGGTGCCGAGCTTGGTAATCGCGGCGCAGATCATCGAATGCACCGAGACGGTTACGGCCGTGCCCGCGTCAACGCGCGCCAGTTCTTCAATCGCTATCGCGTACGAAACGTAGTCCGAGCCGGGGCCGCCGTACACTTCGGGTACGAGCAGTCCCATGAGTCCGGCGTCGTTGAGTTTGGCGTAGAGCGCGCGCGGAAAGGTGTGCTCGCGATCCCACTGCGCGATATGCGGTGCGATCTCGCGTTGCGCGATCTCCGCCGCGAGTGCCCCGATCTGTCGTTGATCGTCGGTGAGGTCGAAGGCGACCCGGTCCTGCGTCTCCATCGTCTAGGTGTAACTGTAGAATCCGCGGCCGGACTTCTTCCCGAACCATCCCGCCGCGACGTATTGTTTGAGCAACGGACACGGCCGGTACTTCGAATCGCTAAAACCGTCGTGCAGTACTTCCATGATTGCAAGACACGTGTCCAGGCCGATGAAGTCGGCGAGTTGCAACGGTCCCATCGGATGATTCATGCCCAGCCGCATCACCGTATCGATCGCTTCGGGCGAACCGACGCCCTCGAATACGGCGTAGATCGCTTCGTTGATCATCGGCATCAGGACGCGATTGGAAACGAAGCCGGGGAAATCGCGCACTTCGACCGGCGTCTTGCCCAAGTCGCGCGCGAGCGTTTCCGTGAAGTCGTAGGTTTGCTGCGAGGTTGCGATTCCGCGAATGATTTCGACGAGCTGCATCACCGGCACGGGGTTCATGAAATGCATGCCGATGACGTTCTGCGGACGGTGGGTGGCCGCGCCGAGCGTCGTGATCGAGATCGATGACGTGTTGCTCGCGAGCACGGCTTCGGGCGGCGTCGATTCGTCGAGCCGGCGAAGCAGCTCGAGTTTGAGGTCGAGCTTCTCGGTCGCCGCCTCGATCGCGATTTGCACGTCCATATTCCCGATGACGTGCGTCGTCGTAATGTGGTCGAGAATCGTACCGCGCAATTCTTGCGTCAGGCGGTCCTTCTCAACGCTGCGCGCGAGATTTTTTTCAATGTTCGCATAGCCGCGAGCGACGCTGGGTTCGTCGCGATCGATGAGCGTGACGTCGTTGTGCGCCGCTGCGGCAATTTGCGCGATGCCCGAGCCCATTTGCCCGGCGCCGATTACTGCTATGCGCAAGACTATGCGCGAATGAGAACGGCGTCACCCTGACCGCCACCGCTGCAGATCGCGGCAATGCCGAGACCGCCGCCGCGAGCGCGCAGTTGGTGCACGACCGTGCCGATGAGGCGTGCGCCCGATGCCCCGATGGGATGACCCATCGCGACCGCGCCGCCGAGCAGGTTGACTTTGGCCGGGTCGATGCCGAGTTTTTTCGCCGACGTTATCGCGACCGACGAGAACGCTTCGTTGATCTCCCACACGTCGATTTGGTCTTTCGAAAGCCCGGTCTTCGCTAAGAGTTTTTGAGCGGCCATTGCCGGCGTCAGCGCGATGTACGGCGAGTCCCACGCGACCGTTGCGTGGTCGAGAATCGTTGCGAGCGGTTGGAGTCCATGCGATTGCGCGTACTCTTGCGTCGCAAGCACCAGCGCGGCCGCGCCGTCGTTGACGCCCGGCGCATTTGCGGCGGTAATCGTGCCGTCTTTTTCGAGCGGCCGAAGTTTGGCCATCGCTTCGTAACTCGCGTCGGCGCGTACGGATTCATCGCGATCGACCGTCGTGTGCGGGACGTCGCCGGTGACGAACGGTGCCCACGCGCCGTAGTCGAGCGTAAACTCGGCCGACGGCTGATGCGACCACACATCGTCGGCGTTGCCATTGGAGGAGCCGGCGGCGACTGGAACGCGCGCGCGCGCCGGTTCGGGAAGCTTGTCGACGACGAGCTTGCCCTTGGCTTTCGTCGCAACTTTGAGCGGCACGATTTCGGCGGCGAATTTCCCACTCTCTTGCGCCTGCATCGCGCGGCGATGGCTTTCGTACGCAAAGCGATCCTGTTCTTCGCGCGACAACCCAAGTTCGTTTGCGACCTTGCTGCCTTGCGTCGCCATCGTCATCGGAAAGTAGTAGTCCCACAGGCCGTCGTGAATCATCGCGTCGATGAGCCGTCCGTCGCCGAAGCGATAGCCCGAGCGCGCGTCCTTTAACAGGTACGGCGCGTTGGACATCGACTCCATGCCGCCGGCAAGCACGACGGCGTTGCTGCCGTCGTTAATGAGGCGCGCTGCATTGACCGCCGCGAGAAGTCCGGAGGCGCACACTTTGTTGACGGTCTCGGCGGTGACCGTCTTTGCGAGGCCGGCCTTGAAGCCGACCTGGCGCGCCGGGTTCTGGCCGGCCCCGGCCTGCAACACGTGGCCCATGATCACGTGCTCGACGTCCGCCGGATCGATCCCCGAGCGCTGGAGCGCGGCGACCGCAACGGCCGCCCCGAGAGTCGTGGCTTCCAGAGGCGAGAGAGCGCCACCCAGCTTTCCGAACGGCGTCCGGGCGGTGGCGAGAACGACGGCTTTCGAACTCATGGTACTCATAACCTGAATCGAGTTCGAGCCGGTGCGTAAAGCCGCCTTGCGATTAATGTCTGTGCGGCAGCGCCTCGGCAGAGTCCAGGCGCTGCGTGCAGATCACGCGGCCGTCGGGCTCGCACGACTCGCATTCGAACTGCACGGTCAGGTGCGTTATACCATAGCGCCGGCGGGCGGCGTCTTCAATCTCGCGCAGGACCGCCGTAGCTTCGCTGATGCGCCGGTCGTCGAGCAAAACGTGCGCGGAAAGCGCGCGTGCGGCCGTTCCGATCGTCCAGACGTGCAGGTCGTGCACTTCGACCACGCCCGCGAGCTCGCTCAACCGTTCGCGAACCTCGGTCGTATCGATGCCGCGCGGCGCACCCTCGAGCAACACGTCCGTGGCGTCGCGCAAGATGCGGACGATGCCGACGACGATGATCGCCGCAACGAAGAGCGAGAGCAACGGATCGACCCAGCGCACGTTCGTCGCGAAAATCACGATGCCGCCGACCAGTACCGCGAACCCGCCCAACACGTCGCCCGCTATATGGTAGAGCGCCGCGCGTACGTTAAGGTTGTGCGCCCGGTCGCGCAACAACAGCATTCCAACGCCGGCGTTTACGACCAATCCCACCAATGCGACCGCCGACATCAACGTGCCGTGCGGCACGGAGGGAACGAATAACAGCCTGTGCACCGCCTCGTAGACGATGACGATGGTAGCGGCAAAGAGCAGCGTGCCGTTCGCGAGCGCGCCCAGCACCTCGAGCCGCCCATATCCGAAGGTTTTGTGCCGGTTCGCCGGCCGTTGCGCGCCGACGAGCGTCGCGAACGCGAGACCGAGCGCGAACACGTCCATGCACACGTGCACCGCATCGGTCAGCAGTGCAAGACTTCCGGAGCGCAATCCGCCCCAAAACTCGAATGCCGCAACCGCCGCAGTCAGCGCCAGCGCAAGAACCAACCGCGATTTCATCGTCATTCCGTCACCCTGAGGTTGTCGAAGAGCGCGTTAGGCCTTCATCGCCTTAAGCGCGAGGACGGCGAGCATCGCACCAAAGGTGAGGAACGTCTTGCTTTCGGCATCCTTTATAACGTCGGGTTTCCAGGTGCCGTTCCCGGGCGTTTCGGGCTCTACGAGTGGAACCAGCGGCGGCACGCGGTCGCAATAGCGATCGAAGGCGTCGCCGAATTCCGAGCGCAAGAATTGCTCTTCGTGCGGAACGATGGTGGCATAGACGCCGGCCATCACGCCGAGCGACGCGGCAACGAGCGCAAACCGCTTCCCAAACGAGTTCTTGCCGGTAAAAGCGATCGCGAAGCCCGCAGCGGTAACGAAGTTGCCGACGTAGAGCGGATTGCGAACGTGCGCGTACGGGCCGGCCGTAACCAATTCGGGCGCCTCGACCCGATCGCCGCGCGTGGTCACCCCCGAATACCCGACGGCCCAACAGCGCATCACTTCACCGGCGAGCGCCATCGGCAACCCGACGGCGATGCTAAACGCGCTGGGTTTCCCAAACGCCGCAAGCATTGCGGCGGGAATACTAAGGAGCGCTCCCCGGTTCTTGAAAACGAGCGCTTGAAATTCATCGGAACGTGGATCGGTCACAAATCTACGTTTCCCCCCCCGTCACCCTGAGCCTGTCGAAGGGTGAGCCCGTCACCCGGCTAGAGCGATTGAAATATGTCGCGGAGGGATTGGCGCAGCGGGATGCGAGGGGACCAGTTGGTGGCGGCTCGGAGGGCGGCGTTGTTTCCGTAAAAGACCGGGACGTCCGACGGGCGCATGCGCTCGGGATCTTCGCGGACTTCGACCGGGACGCGCGCGATAAAAATAAGCTCGCGTAACACGCTTTGAATGCTGACCGGCGTGCCGCTGCAAACGTTGTAGATTGCGCCGGCCGTACCGTCGCTGGCGAGCGCAACGTACGCCGCGACGACGTCGCGCACGTCTAAGAAGTCGCGCTGCGCGTTGAGGTTGCCGACAAAGAGCTTTGGATCGCCGCCCGCGGCGATCCGAGCGAGTTGCTTGGCAAACGCGGGCACGACGAACCGCTCGCTCTGCCCGGGACCGATATGGTTGAACGCCCGCGTCACCACGGCATCGATTCCGTAGCTGCGCACTTCGGCAAGCACGACCGCTTCTGCCGCCGCCTTACTGGCCGCATACGGATTCGCGGGATGCGAAGCGAGCGATTCGGTAAGCGGGAATGCCTCGGGCTCTTGCGCGCCATAGACTTCGGCAGAACTCGTAAACAGCAGTCGCGGATTGACGCCCGTTCGATTGCGATACGCGCGGAGTGCATCAAGCAGGCGCGCCGTTCCGAGAACGTTCGTATCGTAGGTTGCCAGCGGCGACGCGATCGCGTCCGGCACGAAGGTTTGCGCGGCTAAATGGAACACGACGTCGGGCCGGGCGAGCTCCAGCGCGGCATGCATCGTGGCGACGTCGGCGAGATCGATAGCCGGCATGCCGTCGTCGTGCGGACCGCCGGCAGAATGCACGTCGTAGCCTGCCTCGCCGAGCGCGCTCGTCAAATACTGCCCGACGAAGCCGCTCGCGCCCGTGACGAGCGCCCGCACGTTACACCTTCGCCAATGAGTGCAGACGCTCGATGTCTGCTTCGACCATCATCTGCACGAGTTGTTCGAACGAAACGTCGGGGTTCCAGCCGAGTTGCGTCTTCGCTTTGGACGGATCGCCGATCAACAAGTCGACTTCGGCCGGTCGCACGAAGCGCGGGTCCATCTTGACGTACTGCTCGTACGAACCTAGACCGCCGGCCTCGAACGCGATGCGGCAAAACTCGCGCACGCTGTGCGTGCGCCCGGTTGAAATTACGTAGTCGTCGGGCGCGTCTTGTTGCAGCATCCGCCACATTGCGCGCACGTAGTCTCCTGCGAATCCCCAGTCGCGCTGCGCGTCGAGATTGCCCAAGCGCAATTCGCTCTCGAGGCCGAGCTTGATGCGCGCGACGCCGTCGGTGATCTTGCGCGTGACGAATTCCTTGCCCCGGCGCGGCGATTCGTGGTTGAAGAGAATCCCGCTCACCGCAAACAAGTCGTACGACTCGCGATAGTTGACGGTGATCCAGTGGCCATACACTTTTGCGACGCCGTACGGACTGCGCGGATAGAACGGGGTGCTTTCTTTCTGCGGCACTTCGGTGACTTTGCCGAACATCTCGGAGCTGGAAGCCTGGTAGAAGCGAATCTTCGGGTTTACGGTGCGCACGGCTTCCAACACGCGCGTCACGCCAAGAGCGGTAAACTCGCCGGTTAACACCGGTTGATTCCACGACGTCGGAACGAACGATTGCGCGGCGAGATTGTACACTTCATCGGGCTTGACGCTCGCGACGATGCTCGTCATCGAACTTTGGTCGAGCAAGTCCCCCGACACGAATTCGATGTCGTCCATGATGTGCGCTATGCGTTCGTGCACGTCGGTCGACGTGCGGCGCGTCATGCCTACGACGCGATACCCGTGCTGCAGCAGCAACTCGGCCAAATACGAGCCGTCTTGTCCCGTGACACCGGTGATCAGCGCGGTTTTTCCCACGATATCCTTACTACTTTGATGAAGGGTGGTTAGTTGAGCACTCGGATCGTATCGCCTTTGTCGTCGAATACGAAGCGCGTTTCGAACAGTTCGCCGGTTTCGCCGCCGGCGACTTTCGACTGAATCGTCAGACGATGCATCAGCTTGCCGTCGTGACGGACGATTCCCGAATAGAAATACTGCACGAGCGGCGTCACATTTTCTTTGAGCGGTGCAAGGCGGTGGCGCTCGACCAGCATCTGCAGCAATCGAAATTGCAATTTCGTCGGCAACAAGCGATTCGCATCGTCGGGCGTCATGCGCACCGTCGTCAACTCTTCTTGCGCTTTGTTGCTCTCTTCAACTTCTTTGTCGGTCGTATAGCGCACGATCGCATCCCAGTCGTCGGCCGAGATACCGGTGAACCGCATGCCATAACGCCAGACCGATTTGCCTTGGTGGGTTACGGTGTCTTGCCAGACCGATTTTGCGCGCACCCGCACGATGCGGCTTTCGATCGTCGCGCGAACTTCGAATTCGTCTCTGCCGACCGGTTCTTGCGTGAGCACGCACAGGCCGCCGCCGCTTATATCCAATCCGATCGCGGGCTTTTGCGTGATTCCACCGTCAATCGAAAATGTGGCGCGGTACGGCTTGCGTTTGCGCGGGTATTTTCGCCGGTTGACTTCCTTGCCGGTGAACCAGCCCAGGAGATCGGAGAGCATGCCCTGGTGTACGACGCGTCCGGCGGTATCTACTCTTAAATGCGCCCGGCCTCAACCGCCGCAATCGCGGCGCCGGCGTCGGCGAAGCGCTCGAAGTCGTCCTCGACGGAGACGACGGTGCCGCTACCGTGAAAGGGTCCGTAGCGCCCATCGTAACGCTGCTCTTCGCGGACGGTCGCCCAAAAGTCGGGCAGCACTTGGGCGCGGTCGTCGCTGATGTTCGCGGACGTCGCATAGCGCGGCAGGACGTTCGGTGTATAGGTCAAGCGCACGACGGCACCGCTCGCGTTCACGGAAAACGTACCGTCGCCATGCCGGTCGTCGCGTCGCAGGCTCGTGAAGCCCACTTCGCCTTCGCTTCCGCCGATGTAGCGATACTCCGTCAGATGGCGCAGATCGAAGGGAACCGCGAAGCCTTCGGCCGGCGTACTCTGGGCGAGGGTGCGCTCCAGGTCGGCTTTGGCAGCGGCGCCGGCGTCTTTACCGTTGGTCCGGTCGCGTAACACGCGAATTTTGACGAGGCGGTCGGCGTCGAACGCGACGGCGAGTTCGACGTCGTCGGACCGGTGATACGGCCCGGCGTGAAGGTCGGAGGTGCGGTGCAGCCGGTACGCGACGACGCCTTGATGATCGTGCGCGGCCAACCGCGCGGCGCGCTCGACGACGGCCGGAACGTCCGGCGTCACGATACGCGCGCCATCCGCGAAGCGACGAACGCCGCGACTTCGCTCGGTAGCGTTCCGCGTCCGAATCCTGCGTCGTACCCGAGTTCGGTCGCCATTAGATTGGTGACGCGCGGACCGCCGCAACATAGCACGATGCGATCGCGCAGCCCTTCGGCTTCGAGCAACTCGACGAGCGCCGTAAAATTGGTGATGTCGCTGCCTTTTTGCGTAACGACCTGCGAGGCGAGCAGCGCGTCGATCTGTTTGTCTTTCGCAAAGCGCACGAATTCTTCGACCGACACCTGACTGCCGAGATTGAACGTCTCGAACATATGATAGCGCTCGAGCCCGTAGTCGCCTTTGTAGCCCTTCATATTGAGGATCGCGTCGATGCCCACGGTGTGCGCGTCGGTGCCGATGCACGCACCGGCGATGCGAATCTTGCGCCCGACGCGCTCGCGAATCAATTCGTCGATTTCGTCCATCGACATCGCGTGCGTCTTTGCCGACGGCGCGGAGATGGTCGAGAAGTCGACGCTCTGCGGCGTATTTGCGTAGACGACGAAAAACGAAAACCCCGTTGCGATCGGGCGTCCGTCGACGATCTGCACCTCGCCGAAACCCATTTTACTGACGAGCTGCCGCGCCGCTTCGTCGGCCGCCTCGCTCCACGCAATAGGCAACGTAAACGACATCTGCACCTTACCGTCGTTAAGCGTATCCCCGTACGGCTTAATAACGTTACTCATCCCGGCCTCCACCGGCCACAACAGCGTCACCCTGAGCTGCACCCCCGTCACCCTGAGCTTGTCGAAGGGCCGCACCCCCGTCACCCTGAGCCTGTCGAAGGGCCGCACCCTCGTCACCCTGAGCTTGTCGAAGGGCGTCCTCGAACGGGTTCCAGTACCCGGAGCCGCGCTCGAAGACGCCGTCGAAACCCCGCCCGCCGTCGGGCGGTCGCGACACGTCGGCAAACGCCGCGGCTTCGATAGCTTGCATCAGGCCTTGCTCGGCCACGCGTTCGAGTAGCGCGTGCGCGCCCGCGAGCACGTCCTGCGCGCGACGCTCGATCTTACCGCCGGGCTTGAACGTAATCTCGTCGCCGAAATGACGCGCCGTCGTCATGACGTATTGCGCGTTTTCGATCGACAGCGCGCGATCGCCAAGCAGCGGCGTGTGAATCGCTTCGGTCAACATGCCGCAGAGATGAATCGTCTGCTTCGTCATCACGGAGGTCAAATTGAAAAGTGCGTCGATCAAATGGCCTTTGAAAATGTCGCCGGTCATGTGCTTGGTCGGCGGCATATATTTCAGCGGCGCCTTCGGAAAGAGCTGACGCGCGAGCTGCGCCTGAGCGACTTGGAACAGGAAACCGTCTTCCAGGTCGGGGCTTATCTCGTACGCATCGCCCAGACCGATTTGTTCGTCGGGCATACCCGCGCGCTGCGCGAACTCTTCGTTGATGAACTGCGACGCGAGCACCGCCGGCGCTTGCTCCACCGCGTCGGCCGTCGTCAAGTAGTTGTCTTCGCCCGTGTTGATGATGATGCCGGAATAGCCGTTGAGCATGCGGCTGAAGTGCTGGTCGATGAACGTGCGCTTCATGTTGATATCGCGGAAAAGTATGCCGTACATCGAATCGTTGAGCAGCATGTCGAGCCGCTCGATGGCCGCCATGGTGGCGATCTCGGGCATGCACAGGCCGCTCGCGTAA
This sequence comes from Vulcanimicrobiaceae bacterium, assembly GCA_036559125.1. Lineage (GTDB taxonomy): Bacteria > Vulcanimicrobiota > Vulcanimicrobiia > Vulcanimicrobiales > Vulcanimicrobiaceae > JALYTZ01. The sequence continues at coordinate 1,460 of DATBTT010000027.1, read as the reverse complement.
TTCGTAAGCATCACGTAACGGCCGAGCCGTTCGGAAACGTCGTCGAGCGCGGCGCGCATGATATTGAAGTTCGCCTGCGTCGCATACGTGCCGCCGAAGCCTTCGGTAGTTGGACCGTATGGGACGAAGTCCAGCAGCGATTGGCCGGTCGAGCGAATCACGGCGATGATCTGCGCGCCGGCTTCGGCGGCAGCGACGGCGGCCGCGCGATCTTCATAAATGTTTCCGCTCGCCACGATAACGTAGAGTAGCGGCGGCGGAAGCTGCGGAAAGCGCGCGAGACGCTCGACGCGTTCGTCGCGCCGGCTGCGAATTTGCGCGAGCGATCGCTCGATGTAGGGTCGCAGGGCGCCGCGAGCTGCGGCTTCGGGCACGTGGGCGTACTTGTCGAGGCAGTGCATGCCGCTCGCGATGGCTTGGCCGAGCACGAACGGTTCGAGGCCCGTCTCCGCCAGCGCTCGCCCGAAAGCGATCGCAACGCCGCCTTCGCGCTCCTGCGGCGAGAGAGCGTCTACGATAAGGTTTGGGATGGGGACTTCGTCGGGGCCGACTCCGTCGACGCCCAGTAGGCGAAGGACCGACCGCTCGACTGCTACGGTCGAATGCGCCGCAATAAAGTCATTGATTGGCGCGGCAATCGCGCGCGATAAGGTGCGGCACCCCTCGACGGTGCCCCGATCGATCCGAAGTTCCATGGCATTCCTATATTTACGGGCAACCAACCCGAACTCCTCAATATACCAAGCTTCGCGCTTATATTGGCGGCCAAGACCCCGTTGGCCGAGGCACGTCCGCCGTTACTGCATAACTTCCCCGGCACGTGTTATCGCTTGACGATATTATCGTGCAGTGGTCCCCGCCGCTCTCCGGCAGCGGGCCATCGACAAACTCACGGTGCTGGACTCAGCGATAAGCTTAACGCAACTTCGTGTGCCCCCCGGAAACCATTTGGAGGCCCTGAGCGGCGACCGAGCCGGACAATATTCAATCCGAATTAACGACCAATACCGCGTCTGCTTCCTTTGGGTAGACACTGGCGCAATCGACGTCGAGATCGACGATTATCACGCGAGGAGAAGACGATGAATCGCCCACTTACAATCCCTACTCGTCGACGGCCGACTCCGCCTGGAGAGATTCTCCTTCGGGAGTTCCTCGAACCGTTGGGAATCACGCAGTCGGCATTCGCCAAGCACATCGGCGTTACGAATGCACGGCCGTCGGAGATCATTCATGGGAAGCGCCCGGTGACCATGGATTCCGCTCTGCGTTTCGAGCGAGCGCTTGGGTTCAGCGCGGAGTCATGGATTCGCATGCAGTTGACGGTTGATATGTACGACGCAATGCACGGCCGCATTGGCAAGTCAGTCGGACGAATCAGGCTGATCGCGCGAGCGTCGTAGCGGTGACGAGCGAGAATATCTCTCTTTTCGATGTACCACGCGTCCCGGCTAGTCCTT
>DATBTT010000026.1:0-8762 GCA_036559125.1 Vulcanimicrobiaceae bacterium | reverse complement strand
GTACGAAGTCGGCGATGCCGAGGCGGCGCCTAAGCCCCGGCGTACTGTGCGCCACTATAAATGGACCGCCGAACGGCGGTCGCCACCTGCCATAGGCGCGGTCTTCAGTTGCGCGTTGCTCGCTCCTGCTCGCAGGAGCTCACGGTGCTGCAAACAAGAACGGTTCGGCGATGGCTTTCGATACGCTACGACTGACCGGGCGCGACGTACCGGCGATGCGAAAGCTCTTGGCGATGTTTGCGGAGGCGTTCGAAGATGATGCCGCCTACGCTTCGCAACCGCCGTCGGATGCCTACCTGCGGGCATTTCTCGATCGTGCCGATTCGATCGTGCTTGCGACATTCGATGAAACGGGCGCGGTCGTGGGGGGACTCGTGGCGTACGTGCTTGCGAAGTTCGAACAAGAACGCAGCGAGGTGTACATCTACGATCTGGCGGTGGCGCAGACGCACCGCCGTCGCGGAATTGCAACGCGCCTAATCGGTGAACTGCGCCAAGTCGCTCGCGTCCTCGGCGCCTACGTCATCTACGTTCAGGCGGACCCGCCGGACGCTCCGGCCGTTGCACTCTACGAATCGCTGGGCACGCGCGAAGACGTCTATCACTTCGACATCGAGGTCTAAGGTCGCGGCGTGATCACCCTCGGTGCTTTCCCCTGGTAGTGGCTCTCGCCGCGCACCGTCGGGATTGAAGGCGCACGGTTGGGACCTGGGGAACGCCCGAACATGCAAAGCCGGGCGGTCATTCGGACGGCGGTTATTGTCGTTTTCACGGCGCTTGCGATGGTGTCGAACGGCTTCGATATTCTTTTACCGTGGCACCCATTTTCGACCTATGGCTTCTCGGCGCTTCCGCGCGGAAACATCACGACCGTTGACGCTGTGGCCCGAAAGAGTGGTCTGCATGCCGGCGACCGTATCGATGTAGCGCGGGCGAGCGCTTCCGATCGTTTCCGTATTGGTTTTCTCTCGCTGGCGCCCGAAGGGAGTGTCATGCGGGTGGCGCTCGTGTCGGGTCGCATCGTTTCTCTCACGTCTCACCGATACGTGCGGTCGACGGCTGACAACGCCACCGATATTCTCGCCGTCGTATCGCTTTGGATCTACATCGTAATTGCTGCCCTGCTTGTGCTACTTCGCCCGACACCAGCAACCTGGGCGTTTTTCTTTTTTGCTTTTTCCAGCTGTTACACCGGAGTGCTCATCGACTCGTTCGCTCCGTTTGGAATAGCCGTGGCAAGCCGCGCGATCGGCGTCACCGCGCTCGCCGCGGCCGGCGCGGTTTTCGTTTCCTTTGCGCTGCGCTTCCCTAACGCAAGACCCGCCGGCGCGGCGAAAACGTTTGAGCGTGCGGTGCTATTCGGTATGTTGCCGGCGCTCGCGCTCTGGAGCGCTACTTCATACCTGGTGTATATGTATGCGGGCGCTTTGCAGCCGCCGTGGTTGACGACCGCGCAACAAATCCTGCAGTTCGGCATGTACGCGGTCGGCGTCGTCATATTGCCGGTTCGCTATGTTCTGGCGGATGCCGCAAACCGTAATCGGCTGCAGTGGATGGTCGCGGCGTTTGCGATCGCGTTTTTGCCCGTGCTCGTCACGTACTTCGTCGAAACGGCGATGGGTATTTTCCCGCAAGTGTGGATCGTCAACCTTGCACAGGTGTGGGAGTTGATCGCACCGATAGCGCTCGCGTATACGGTTCTCAAACATCGCCTTTTTGATATCCGTTTCGTGTTTAGCCGCGCGTTAATGTATGCGCTAATGACGTCGTTGACGGTCGGATTGCTGGCGCTTGCCGATTGGGGGTTTGGCCGGTGGTTGGCGCAGTCACGATTCGCGCTGATAGCTGAGCTGGCATTAGCGTTGAGCTTGGGCATAGTGCTCACCACCGTGCACCGCCATGTAGAACGTATTCTCAACAGCGTCATTTTCCGCGCGCGGGCATTGGCATTACAGGCACTCCGCCGTTTTGCGCAAGAGACCGATTTGATAACCGATCCCCAACGTCTCGTGATACAGACACACCAAGCCCTCAACGCACGGCTGGAGAGTGAGTACGCGGCAATATATACCGCCGATGGCGGGTCGTACGTGCTCGCCAGCCCTGGGCACGGCGGGACACCCGCGCTTTTGCCTGGAGATGACTTTGCCGTCTTGCGCCTTCGGCGCTGGAGCGAGCCATTCGAGTGCGACGAGCCGGACCACCCGTTGCGTGCCGCACTGCTCGTGCCTATGGTGGCGCGCGGTCAATTGGTTGGTTTTATCGCGTGCGGCCCGAAGCGCGATCGTACGCACTACCTTCCCGATGAGATCGAGACGCTTTCCACGCTCGCGCACCGAGCTGGTAGCGCCTATGGATGGCTTACGATGCGCCCCGCGTTCGATGCACTTGCAGCTCCGGTGACAAATCTTTAAAACGTGGGGCGGTGGCGCTCGGGACGCCGAGTCCTTCGGCGACGGGCACGTGCTCCGGCCAAGAAGCACTGTACTCCAGTAGGTGAGGACAGCGGCGCAAGTCTGTGATCATCTTTGCGTAATTATAGCCTATTCCCCACCGGATCCGCCGCAGCCGGGGACATGATCTGCATGGCACGCGCCACTCAAAGACCGGCTTCCTGCCAAACCTCGGCTTCAGGCATGCGCGGGACCGCTTTTGGGTAGTTCCCGTTCGGATATCGTTCTTTAAATTGCTGACAGATTACGGCAAGGTATTCGAAATTTTGCCAGATATCCGGTTGTTCCTGAACGCGCCGCCGATTCGTAATCATTGGCGTCATTCGTAGCCATGATGTGAGGATTATGCCGCCCCACATATCTGCCGTAAAATTCTCATCGAGCACGCCGCGCTTTACGTACATGCCCACATTTTCGAAGAAATTCGCCACGGTTCGGGCCGGTTCGTATTGCGCCGGCAAGGGAACTGCAACGAGATCGGCCCGCGCCGCTGCGTCTTCGTATAGACGCGGTAATTCGCGGTAAACGTAGCGTACGGCGTCGCGAAACCTGTCTGTTTCAAAGGTCTCGCGAATTTCGTTTAGGGCGATGATCTGATTGGCACCGCGCATGTGCCGCAACTGAATCAGCGCGGCCGCAGCCGATGCTGCTACCACGATCAGCGTCAGAAACGAGGCTATCGCAGTCAGCCCCTCCGGACTCATTCGGGACACCACGCAGGGAGAGGCTCGGAAAAGCAGCACTTCGGAATCATGGAAGCAGCTTGAACGTTGCGGTGCCCGAGACTGAGACCGTCGCGAGCCCCGCGGCGCCCGGAGCGAAAGGGTTGATCGTCGCTGCTGCCTGCTTGAGAAGGTCGAGCGGCGAAGGTGCCCAGTTAAGCAGCGGACCAATTTTCTGGCCGTTAGCCGCTGCGATGGCGGTCGCGCGTTCGCGCGCTTGCGCTATCGCGGATGCCGCTGCGCCTTTGTACAGCTCGGGTTCGTTGGGGAGCACGAACGTTACGGCACCGAATGGCGAGGCCTTGGCGCCATGCTCTGTAGCGATCGCTTGAACCCGAGCGATCTCAGAAGCCGGCACCGTCAACGAACATTCTCGTGTAACTGTTTGCGTGTTCTTTTCAAGTGTTGATAGGGCAACGCTCTCTAAGCGAACCTCGATGTTTAGCGGTTTTAGCCCTGCGACGAAGCCCGCGTAACGCTCATCGTTTTCGCGCACAGATCGGCCGACGTCTCGCGATGCAGTCGTTAGGTCGAACGTCATCTTCGCGTCGAGGCTATCGCTGCGCGCAGTGCCGGTCACGAGGACGGTGATTCCGGGCGGCCCTTGCTGCGCTTCGTTAGCCTGCACCTGCTGGGCGTCCGCCGCCAGCGGCGCCGCGATCAAAAGCAAACAAACGATGAGAAAAAGACTCCGCATTCGCAAACTCCTCATGCAACGCACCAGCCGGACCCACGTCAAACCGACCGGAATCCCGCCACAGACGCCGGACTTCAGCTGTCTTGGGGCTGCTCCTGCCTCGGTAAGACCAATCCGAGTTCGGTTCATACCTCGTGCATCGGCCGTGCGAGCCAGGATGCTGTCGAAACGTGATCCGAGCGGCGCGAACGAATCTTTCGGGCGCCTGTCGCGTAATCCAACATATGAAACGATCGCTTTGGGCAGTTGCCCTTGCCGGCTTTGCTTTGGCGTTGCAGCTCATGGGCGTTTCACCCGCGCCGCCGTCGGCTGAGGAATTTTACGCGCGTGCCATCGAGCAGATGCGGCACCACCCCAATCCACCCTTTGCAATGTACGACGCATCAATTAGTGGATTGCGCTGCAGTGTTGCAGGCGCCAGCATCGAATGTACGCTCGGTCAAAGCACAGCCGCGTCGGAGAAACCGTTTCCGGTCGACCTGCGGCAGCGCGACGGCCGCGTCGCTATAAATCCACAGAACAAACATATCGTGCTTGGCGATTCGACATTCCTCAATCCGACCTGGCCGGGTGTCGACGCAATCATACGGCGTGGCTTTATGGGCATGGGCGGCGCGGCGTCGACGCCGACACGGACGCAATCGCAATCGCAATCGTCCTCCACCCTCCCCGTGATCGCCGTCGTGTCAGCGTTTGCGGTAGCGAACTATAACGTCTATGATGCGGGTGCCACGCCTTGCGCGACCGGCGATTCAGGCCATGCGGTGCGTTTGGTTGCGCGGCGTGACGCCCTGCGCTTTCCGTTGACCGGTGCGACGGTCGATTTGAAAACTGGCGATCTCTGCGCCGTGCGTTTCAACGCCAAGGTGAACGGTGCTGGAGGTCTCGTTGGAGCAACGGGCGGCGCCGAACTTGATCTCGAAAGGGTCGCCGGCTATGACGTGGTCGCAAACGAACGATTCAGCATCGACTTGCGTGTGATCGGCGTTGCCGTGAAACACGTCAAGATCAATGTGGCGTATTCGGATTTTGCGTTTCCAAAGATGATTGACCCCGGCGTGTTCGCAACGCCGGCCCCTACCCCTGGAAAATGATCCGCGTTGTGCGCGGTGCCGGCATCCCGTCATCGTACGTACTCGTAGGTCACTCGGCATACCGGCGAGATCTCTTGCAATCATGTGCCGCTCGTTTGTTATCGGGCCAATGTTTCCAATGGTCGCACGCACAAAAGAAGTTTTTCCGGCCAGCTGGCCTCCTCTCATCTTGACACAGAGGGGGCGCGGGGGCGGAGGGTGTAGACGTGCTTACGCCGTTTGAAGACACGCATTGGGGGACGCGCGAGATGATGGTCCGAGATCCTAATGGGCGCATCTGGCGCCTGCATGCGCCTAGGAAGGCCGCCGCGTCGGGGCATCATGCGTGACGCCTTATGTCGTTGCGCCGGAATCGACGGCCGAACGCACGGCGTTGTGGCGGGCGCTGCACGCGCAGATTGACGAGCCGCCGCATGTAATCGAAGACGTCATTGGCCTCAAGCTTCTTTCGCCGAGCGACGACTGGCGTGAGCGGCCCGACATGGATCCGCAACGTGCGGGTTTGTTTCGTGCATCGATTGTGGGCCGCGCTCGATTCATCGACGATCTGGTTGATGAAATGGCGGCTCGTGGGATACGGCAATATGTGATGCTTAGTGCCGGTCTCGACACGTTTGCGCAGCGGCGGCCCGATGTCGCATCGCACATGGTTCTATTCGAAGTCGATCAACCCGGGCCGCAGACGTGGAAAAAGCAGCGACTGAACGAGCTTGGCTTCGGGCTTCCGGAATGGTTGCGGTTTGTGCCGGTCGATTTCGAATCGGGTCATTCTTGGTGGGAAGCACTGCTCGCCGCCGGTTTTAACAACGGCGAGCCGGCCATCGTCACGTGCACGGGCGTGAGCTTGTACCTAACGCAAGATGCGATTGTGGAGATGTTGCGTCGCATTGCAGCTCTAACGTCGGGCTCCACGTTTGCGATGACGTTCGTGCTACCACTCGAATTGGTCGAATCGCACGAACGTATCGGATTTGAAGCGGCGATAAAAGGGGCGCGTGCCGGCGGAACGCCATTCGTCAGTTTCTTTGCTCCGACCGAAATGGTCGCACTGGCGCGCGGCGCCGGCTTTAAGGAAGCGCATACCGTGGCGGGAGCCGCACTCTCTCAGCGTTACTTTGCCGGGCGAAGCGATAGCTTGCGCCCGGGAAACTCGGAACAGTTCTTGGTTGCGACGACATGAGCAACGCCGCCGTCCCAATCGAATCAAACGTTCGGCGGGCGTCGCTTTCCGGCCGCAACCGTCGTGCAGGCTTTCTCGATCCGTCGCTTGCGTGTCTCCGGTTGTTTGGCCGAATCTACCCAGCCGATGAACTCTCTGCGCTCGATCGGCGTAAGATCGCTCCATTGTCCCTTTGCCATCGATGTAGCCGCAAGCGCGTTGTGAAGATCTAGCGGCACTATCGAGAAACAACAGGGGCGTCGCTTACCGGCCGCAAGCATCTCGCAGGCTCTCTCGATCCGGCGTTGGCGGGTCTCCGATTGTTTGGCTGCGTCTATCCAACTAATAAAATCCATGCGCGCGATCGGCGTAAGGTCACTCCATCGAGCCTTTGCCACCGGCGCAGCCGCGAGGGCTTTGCGAAGATCGGCGGGCGATCCAGCCTCTAAATTTTTTCTAGTCGATTTAGGATTCACTGTTCTCATTGCTTAAATAGTGGTATTCTCAGCTGCGCGGAATTTAACTTTACCGTCAAAGAGAAAGGCTGCGCGCTTAGGCGCAGTTTCTCGCGGCTTCGCGCACCTGAGGGCGAAGCGCGTGCAGCGACCGCCGTTCCTCAGGGCAGCGCTGACACCATGAAAGGAACTTTGAAGTCTCCTGCATTAGATGTTAGAGTGAGTTAATGGCCACGCTCGACATTTCAGCGGGAATGATACGAATGCGACACATTTTCTTTTTTTGCGTAGCGGCGACGTATGTGAGCCTTACGGGATGCGGGGGCGGTGCTGGCGCACCGACATCGCCTCAGCAACAGGCACAGCAGAGGAGTCACGCCGAGCAGGTTCTCCGGGAGGTGCCTCCGCCGGGATCTCGAGTGTACGAAACCCAGGGGCTCACCGTTTCGGATGGCAACCGCCAAATGTCATTCCCTTCCAGCGCCTCGGAGACAGTTAACGCTAGCGGCATCGAGGTAAGTTACGCCGGGAAGGTCTACCATTTTTCTTCTAAAGCTTCGGTCACCAGGAAAGGGGCAGTGCTAAAGTACGTAATCCCCCCTGGCGCACGGCTGCCGTCGTTCCTCCAGACTAAACAACCGTCTTACATCGTTCATTAACGATCCGCTTCGGCTGCGATTTCAGGAGGACGAAAAGTGATTAGATTGCGTCCCGTCGCATCTGCATTTTTGGTTGGTCTCATACTTTCGCTCGGTGCGTGTATGTTCTAAACCTGTTTGGAGGCGTGCGAACCATGGGGAAACTTGTCTTCGGAATGATGCAGTCGCTCGATGGCTACGTTTCCGGCGTTGAGGGCGAGCTAGAGCCGCCGCTTCATTCGCCGCCAGGTATTGCGCTCTTTCGTTACTGGATCGATCACGTCCGCGACCTCGCGGGCAGTCTGTACGGTCGTCGCATGTATGAAATTATGCGCTATTGGGATGAGGATCGATCGGAGTGGGATGCGAGCGAGCACGAATTCGCGGCGGCTTGGCGAGCGCAACCGAAATGGGTTGCATCACGCTCGCTTGAGTCGGTCGGCGCCAACGCCACGCTTGTCGGCAACGATCTCGAAGCCTTCGTTCGCCGGCTGAAGGCGGATCTCGACGGTGTCATCGACGTTGCCGGGCCCGATCTTGCGGCGAGTCTTACAGACCTCGGCCTTATCGACGAGTATCATCTCTACTTTCGTCCGTTTGTTCTTGGCCGCGGTAAACCGTTCTTCGCCGGAGCCCGAACACCGCTCCGCCTTGTCGGCACCAATCCCGTCGGCGAAGACGCAATCAAGCTGACCTTCGTTACTGAGTGAGCGGGCCGCGGGTTCTGCGGGTTCTGCTATGGTGTGTTTGGGCGTTGCACTACAAACATAACACGCCCCGACGATGCCGGAGCGCGTTATTGCATTGTCCAAGCTTAAGCGTGTAACATTTAACGAAACACGCGGATATTTTTAACTACATCCGCTCGTCGAACCGCAACTGTCGCACTTTTCGCAAGAGCCGTTGCGGACCATTGTTAGCTGGCCGCATTCGACGCAGGCGTTTCCGGTGTAGCCTTTAGCTTTGGAAGCGGTGATCTGAGCCGTTTTAGTTGTCGTCGCGGTTCCCGCGCCTCGAATTGCACTTGGCGATGCGAGCGCCTCGCCGACCGTCGTGACAGCGCTGGCATTCGCCGTTTGCGCCGTATTATGTGATTGCTGTCCGGGATGAAGGTGCGTACTGACCGGGTGTAGTTTCTCGGCTACACCGGCTGGGTTCAGGCGAACGTCGCCCTCTTCCTCAGCGACGTATTCCGGCGGTTCGGTGCCCATTGCATCCATCGCCATCGACGGTTGCACGTGAGCAAGATCGTAGCGGCCGAGATAGCTCACGGCGAGTTCGCGGAAGATGTAGTCGAGAATCGACGTTGCCATCTTAATGTGGTCGTGACCGGTAACCGGACCGTTTGGTTCGAAACGCGTGAACGTGAATGCTTCCACGAACTCTTCGAGCGGAACGCCATGTTGTAGACCCAGCGAGATCGCGATCGCGAAGTTGTTCATCAACGAGCGGAACGCGGCGCCTTCCTTGTGCATGTCGATGAATATCTCGCCGAGTTGCCCGCCTTCGTACTCGCCGGTGCGAAGGTAGACTTTGTGTCCGCC
>DATBTT010000025.1:0-6231 GCA_036559125.1 Vulcanimicrobiaceae bacterium | reverse complement strand
GCGCACGTCGTCGAGCGGCGCGTGCGTCGTATTGATCGCGAGTCCGGCAGTGACGGCGGTCGGCACGACGCGAAACGCGACGCCCGGTTTGCCGCGCAGGTTTGCCTGCTGCACCGGGGCGATCAAATTCCAGTCGAGCTGCCCCGAACCGAGCATGACCAAATTCGTTTGCGGATCTGGAATGACGCGAATGTCCAAGCGCGCGATCTTCGGCGCACCGCGCCAATAGGCCGGATTTGCGCGATACTGTAGCGATTCTCCGCGATGCCAGCTCACGAAGACGAAGGGGCCGTCGCTGACCGTCGGCGCCGCATTAAAGGCCGCTTGCGCGAGAGGTTGCTCGTTACGCAAGACGTGCGCCGGCAGCACGAATTGCGGCGAGAAACCGTACGAAAAATACGTTTGCACCGCCGGCGCCCACGCGTGGCGCAGATGGAAGACCACGGTATGCGGGTCCTTCGCGTAAGCCCGGTCGATGAGGTCGTAGCCTTCGTGCGAACGCACGGGATTGCGCGGGTCCAAAATGGCGTGCAACGTGAACAAGACATCGGCGGCGGTCACCGGCACTCCATCGGTCCAGCGGACGGCTGGTCGCAGATGATAGGTGAGGGTTCGGCCGTCGCGCGAGATGCCGCCGTTTGCGAGCGTCGGCACGACCGAGAGTAATGCCGGCACGGAACGCCCGCGTTCGTCGAGATCCAGGAACGGCTCGAAGGCCAAGCGAGCGACTTGTTGTTCGACCGAGCTTGCGTCCTGATGGAGAAAGAGCGGGTTTAAGTTGGTAGGGTCGGCCGCGAGGTCGAAGCGTACCGACCCGGCGGCCCGCGGCGCCATGCCGGCAGAGCCGCCTCCCGAACGCGCACATCCCGCTAGAGCCGAGAGCAGGACGAGCAAGGCGACGACGCGTCTCATGTTCGGGCCGTTCGCCCGGAGGCCGCCAAGGTCATCGTCTTTTACCCCTTGCGCCGAATAAATATTGCGTGATAGACTACCTTTGCCGAAAAATATTCGGTACATTCCGGAAGAAAGCCGAATAACAGTTGTTAGAGAGCGCCGACCTGGACGAACTTGACCTTCAATTGCTGGATGCGTTGCAGCGCAACGCGCGCTCGACCTTTGCCGAACTAGGCGCGGTCGTCGGGCTCAAGCCGCCGGCGGTGCACGAGCGTGTCAAACGGCTCGAGGGTCGCGGCTTCGTGCGCGGGTATGCGGCGCAATTGGACAACAAGCGCCTCGGTCTGGAACTGACTGCCTTCGTGAGTTGCTACACGAGTCCGGAATGCGCGTACGACGTCTTCACCGCCGCATTGTGCGCTTTACCGGAAATCTGCGAAGTCCACAGCGTTGCCGGTGAAGAGTCGTTCGTTCTCAAAGTGGTGACGCGCGATACGGCGCACCTCGATTATGTACTCTCAAAACTCAAGCTCGTTCCGGGTATGGCGCGCACGAAGACGACGATCGTCCTCTCGACGCCGTTCGAACGTGGAGGCATTAGCATCGCGTGAGCATCGCGTTCGACAAGACATTGCACGCCCTCGGCACGCATCGCGTCGTCGAACCCCTCGGCGCCATGCCCCAGAGCGCCTGGAAGCTCGACAACACTCCGATTGCGTTTGAGAACGAGATTCTCTGCGATGTCGAAACGCTGAACATCGACTCTGCGTCGTTCAAGCAAATCAGCGACGCATGCGGAGGGGATCCCGAGAAAATCGGCGCGCACATCGCCGCAAACGTTAAGGAACGGGGCAAACAGCACAATCCCGTCACCGGCAGCGGCGGCATGTTCATCGGCCGCGTCCTCAAAGTCGGAGAACGCCTGCGCGACACCATCGACTTGCGGGCAGGCGACCGGATCGCGTCGCTCGTCTCGCTGACGCTCACGCCTCTCTATGTCGAATCCGTTTGCCGAGTCGACGTCGGCACGGGGCGGCTGTGGATTCGCGGTAAGGCAATATTGTTCGAAAGCGGCTTGTGGGCGAAACTGCCCGCCGATATCGATCAAGACGTCGCGCTCGCGGTACTGGACGTGGCCGGGGCGCCGGCCCAAGTGCGGCGCATGACCGAGCCGGGCATGACGGTGGTCGTCATCGGGGCCGACGGTAAATCGGGCATGCTCTCGTGCGCGCAAGCCAAGACGCGCGCCGGCAGCGGCGGCACGGTCATCGGCGTGGCGCCGGATGCGAACACCGAATCCGCACGGATGCTCGCCGAGGCCGGGCTCGTCGATGCGTTCGTCGAGGCCGACGCGCGCGACGCGCTCGCGGTCAGCGAACGCGTTCGTGCGATGATTCCGCAAGGCGCGGATTTGGTCGTGAACTGCGTCAACGTTCCGGGAACGGAACTGAGTTCGATTCTCTGTACGAAGGACGACGGCGTGGTCTATTTTTTCTCGATGTCCACGTCGTTCACGGCAGCGGCGCTGGGCGCCGAGGGCGTCGGCAAAGACGTCACCATGATCGTCGGCAATGGGTATACGAAAGGCCATGCCGATATCGCGTTGCAGACGCTGCGCGATCATCCCCACATTCGAGCGTATTTCGAGAAGAAGTACGCGGCAGCAACGCGAGCATAAAGGAAACACCATGAGCGAGATCGTTCACAAGAAACCGCCGGTCGACCCGCACTCCCTCGAGTACAAAAACCTCAAACAGGGAGATTTTTGGCGAGCGATTCCGGCCTACGCGCAGGTCGACGAAGCGACATTTCTCGACCATCTCTGGCAGCAAAAGCACTCCGTCAAAACGCCCGCCGAGTTGCTCGAAGCCATTACCGGCGCCGCCGATCCCGAATTCATCAAGGATGCAGAGGCCGGCTTCAAGCACGCGCCGATGGCGGTGCGCGTTTCGCCCTATGCGATCTCGCTCATCGATTGGACCGATCCCTACAACGACCCGATTCGCACGCAGTTCATTCCGGTCAAGTCGCACATGCTGCCCGATCATCCGCGGCTGACGCTCGACTCGTTGCACGAACAAGACGACTCGCCGGTTCCGGGCCTCGTACATCGCTACGTCGACAAAGCGCTCTTTCTTCCGCTCAACGTTTGCCCGGTGTACTGCCGCTTTTGCACGCGCAGCTATGCGATCGGGCCCGACACCGAAGAGATCAACAAAGTATCGCTCGCGAAAACGCCGGCGCAGTGGCAACAGGCATTCGCGTACATAGCCGAGCGCCCCGAACTCGAAGACATCGTGATTTCCGGTGGCGACGCCTATCAACTTCCTCCGAAGAACATCGAACTGATCGGCAACGCGCTGCTCGACATTCCGCACGTCCGGCGCATGCGCTTTGCGACTAAGGGCCCGGCGGTGATGCCGATGAAGATCCTCACGCATCCCGAATGGGTCGACGCCCTCACGGCCGTCGTAGAACGCGGGCGCAAGATGGGCAAAGAAGTGGTGCTGCACACCCACTTCAACAGCGCCAACGAAATCACGTGGATAACGCAAAAGGCGATGCACGCGTTATTCGAGCGCGGGATCTTCGTGCGCAATCAGTCGGTGCTCATCCGTGGCGTCAACGACACCGAGGCGCGCATGCAACTGCTCGTCAAGCGCTTGGGCGACGTCAACGTGCACCCTTACTACGTCTACATGCACGACATGGTCAAAGGAGTCGAAGAGCTCCGCACGACCGTACAAAGCGCCATCAACATAGAGAAATTCGTGCGCGGGAGCACCGCCGGCTTCAACACACCCACGTTTGTGTGCGACGCGCCGGGCGGCGGAGGCAAACGCGACGTCCATTCCTTCGAATACTACGACCGGCACAACGGCATCGCCGTCTATGCCGCGCCTAGCGTCAAACCCGGAAAAGCGTTTCTCTACTTCGATCCGATCGACAAGCTCGCAGCCGACGTGCAAGCGCGCTGGGCCGTCCCGGAAATCCAGGAGCAGATGATCCGCGAAGCCGTCCGCAACGCCGGCGTTGGCGACGAAGAACTCGTCATAGCATAGCCGCCGACGGGGGGCGGGGTTTGGCGTGCATTCGGATTGGGTGTTTGGGGCGTAGCGTTACGATCGGAAGCATTTCGGCGACGGTGCTGGGGTCGAGCTCGAATTCGTAACGGTGCGCGATCGTGGCAAGCGCGAGCGTCATTTCGACTAGCGCGAATTGTTCGCCGATGCAACGGCGCGCGCCGCCGCCGAACGGAAAATACGCGAACTGCGGCGGTTGCACCCCGATCCATCGATCGGGATCGAAACATTGCGGATCGGGATAGAAACGGGCGCTGCGATGCACGAGCAACTGGCTCATGAGAACCGACGCGCCTTTCTTCAATCGGTAACCGCCGATTTCGACATCGCATAAGGCTTCGCGCGCGACAATCCATGCGGGCGGGTACAGCCGCAACGACTCGCGCAGCACTCGCTGCGTGTACGGCAGCAGTTCGACGTCTGCGAAACCGAGCTCGCCTCGCTTCATCACGGCATCGATCTCCGCGCGCATCTCGCTTGCGACCGACGGATTTTGCGCCAGCAGATACCACGTCCACGTGAGCGCATTAGCCGTCGTTTCGTGGCCGGCAATAAAAAGCGTCATGACTTCGTCGCGAATCTGCGCGTCGTCGGGCGCGAATCCTGACTCGTCGTCGCGCGCGCTCATCAGCATCGAAAGAACGTCGCCGGTATCGACCGCACGGCCTCGCCGGCGCTCGATAAGTTGCATTACGATGCCGTCGAGTTGGCGGCGAGCGCGATCGAAGCGGCGCGTTGAGGGCATGCGCAGCCGGCGGCGAATCGGCGCGAGCGGACCAAGCGCGAGCGGAAAGACCGCCATGATGTCGCGCAGTGCGTCACCAACCGTCTGCGCCGTGTCGCTCGCATCGACCCCGAAGAGCGTCACGCTGGCGATGCCGAGGGCCAATTCCATCATGGCCGCGTGCATGTCGAAGGAGCCTCCGTCGACCGGCGGTGCGAACGCGCGAGACCGTTCGACGAAGGTGCGCGCGTACGACTCAACGCGCGTGCGATGAAATGCAGGCTGCACGATTCGGCGCATTTGCCGGTGGAGCGGTGGTTCGCTCGTCAAAAGGCCTTCGCCCAGCAGCATCCGCATCGCGGCGATTCCGTGCGACTTGCCGAAATCGTGCTGGCGGGTCACGAGAATGTCTTTGATGAGTTCCGGATCGCTCACCAGGTAGAAGCGGCGCCAAGGTACTCGGAATGCGACGACGTCGCCGTACGCCGCCTGCAGTTGGCCGAGGGCACGTGGAAAGCTGCGCAATGGTCCACGCCGCAGCAGCCAGAGCGTTTCCCAGTCCGGCGGTCCGGGCGGCTCGTTCATCCGCCGGCCATTTTGACCTTACGCCCTTGCGCTTCGAAAAAGGCGGCGATCGCATCGCGATGATCGCCTTGAATCTCAACGACGCCGTTCTTGGCGGTGCCGCCGGAGCCACACAACCGTTTGAGCGACTTTGCGACCTCACCGAGATCGTTGCCTTCGATACCGTGGACGATCGAGACCGTGCTACCGCGCCGCCGCTCCCGCACGATGCGAACGACGCCGTCGTCAGGCATCCGGCTCGGCTGCTGCGCTTTGCCTGTAAAACGACGCTTATCGGTGGGCATGACCGGTCTTTCTGCAGGCGCGGTGCGAGTGGCTGCCAAAGCCGCCGCCATGATCGTGCTGGCCGTTAGTTACGTTATTCAGCGCGGGCACGAGGAGTCTGCTATCGAGCACTTCCGCGCGCTTTCCGAACTTTCTCGCCGTGAACCAGGCAATCGCGCGTTTTTCGTTCATCGATCGACCGACGAACCGCGGCAATTTTTTCTGTACGAACAGTATCTGGACCAAGCGTCGCTGGACGAGCACCGCGCGTCACCGCACTTCAACGCGCACGTGCGCAACGGAATCATGCACATCATGGAGAGTCGCTCGCCGGAAACCTACGAGTTGCTTGCGTGAGCGCACGCCTGTGCGTTTTCTGCGGATCTCAAAACGGCGGTAACGAGCGCTACGTACGTTTGGCAAGCGATGTGGCACAGCGCCTGGTGGCGCGCGGGTACGATTTGGTGTACGGCGGCGGGCGCGTCGGATTGATGGGCACGATGGCCGACGCGGCGCTGGCAGCGGGAGGCGCGGTTATCGGCGTCATCCCGAAATCGCTCGCCACGCGGGAACTCGCGCACGGCGGGTTGAGCGAGTTGCACGTCGTCGACAGCATGCACGAACGCAAGGCGTTGATGGCCGACTTGAGCGACGGATTCATCGCGCTTCCCGGCGGCTTCG
>DATBTT010000024.1:0-28260 GCA_036559125.1 Vulcanimicrobiaceae bacterium | reverse complement strand
TGCGCTAGTATCCAGGGAAGTATGGCACGCATAGAAATTACTTCCGATTGCCTCAAGATCGAACTCGATCTGCTCGATAAGGTTTGGGCGATTCACGGTTCGCTGGACATTCCATTGGTGCACGTTCTCGATGCAAAGGTCGTCGACGAGGACGGATGGCAGCACATCTGGAGAAAGCTAATCGGCACCAACGCGCCGGGGCTAAAGATGGCTGGTACGTACTTCGTCGACGGCGGCCTAGCATTTCTTGATTACGGGAGCGGCCGTCAGTGCGTTGTCCTGCAGACGCAGCACGAAACGTACAAGACGGTCATCGTGCAACCGAACGCCGACCAGAACGCGCAAGAGATCGTCGCGCAAATTCTCGCGCGGATAAAACCGGGAGCGGTGCGGACTATCGCCTGACGGCGTTCAGTCCGAGCCACGCCGCCAGCGCTGCGAGGTGGTTGCCCAACGCCCCTTTCGCTTCACGCTTCGCGACGCTCGATTCGTAATGTTCGCCTCTGACCTGCAACGTCGAGCTCGCACGGTCGGCTTTCAGGTCAACGCGTCCGACCAGCTTTCCCTCGTGCAAAAACGGCAAGACGTAATAGCCGTGGATGCGTTTGTGCGCGGGCGTGTAGATTTCGATACGGTAATGAAAGTCGAACAACCGGTGCGCGCGCTGCCGATTCCAGATCAACGAATCGAATGGGGATAGCAGCGCGCTGCGATCGGGATCGCGGCGCGGAATGCGTACGCTGGGCAGCGTGTAGGCCGGTTGTTTCCATCCCTCGACCGTGGTCGCGGCGATCGCCTCCGCATCGACGAGTTCGCGCAACGCTTTGCGTGCGTCGAGAAGATCGAGTCGAAAGTAGTCGCGCAAATCGCTCTCCGTCGCGACCCCCATCGCTCGCATCGCCAACAGCAAAAGCTGACGGTGGGCCTGCGCGGGATCGGGAACCGGAGCCGCCAGAGCGGTATCGCCGAAAACGCGCTCGGGAGTGTCGTACACGCGTTCGAAGCTGTTCGTTCGCGTTTGCGTTGCCAGGCGACCGGCCCAGAACAAGTATTCGAGCGCCACTTTTACGTCGCTCCAGCCCCACCACGAGCCTTTCCCGCCGGCACCCTTGAACGACGACGCGGTCGCGGCGCCATCGACTTCGATTTGCTTGCGAACCGATTCGACGAAGGCCCGCTTCGAACGGATTGCCGTCACGTGGTTCCACATTCCGGCGCCGCGCCGCGCGCGATCCATGCGCCACACGAGCAGCGGCCGCAGGGATAGCGGGAGCAGAGACGCTTCGTGCGCCCAGTACTCGAAGAGCATCCGCTTGGAGCGAGCACCCCATGCCGCATCGCGAAGTAGCTCGAACGGGTAGGGTCCGATGCGCGAAAAAAGCGGCAGGTAGTGCGAGCGAACGAGTACGTTGACGCTGTCGATTTGAAAGAGATTGACTCGATCGAGAGCGCGCCGCAACGACGCGCGGGTTGGCCGTGCCGGCGTCGGATCGTAGAAACCTTGCGCAGACAGCGCCAAGCGGCGCGCCTCTTCCCCTGAAAAGTCGGGCAATTTAGGTCCCTCGGGCATTTGCGGGGCGCGGCATTATCTGCCACTTTGGTCCATCGCTCGGGCTCGCCTTCAGCGGCGCAGAAGGCTCGCTGTGGGACCGGCCGAAACCTGGTTTCCCTTATGGAAACCGCGACGGACGAAAAACGAGCAAGCATGGACGAAATCACCGCGTTGGCGAAGCGCCGTGGTTTTATCTTTCAATCGAGTGAGATCTACGGCGGCCTCGGTGGTTTTTACGACTATGGACCGCTCGGCGCCGTGCTCAAGCGCAACGTGAAGCAGGCATGGTGGCGCGAAAACGTCGAGCTGCGCGACGACGTCGTCGCGTTCGATTCGTCGATCATCATGCATCCGCTCACGTGGAAGGCGTCCGGTCATCTCGACGCATTCCACGACAAACTCGTCGATTGCAAAGTCTGCAAACATCGTTTTCGGTACGATCACCTGGCCAATCGCGAACAGTGTCCCGATTGCGGCAGCAAGCTCTCGTTTACCGAGCCTCGCAATTTCAACCTCATGATGAAGACGCAGGTCGGACCGATGGAAGATAGCGCCTCGATCGCCTACCTGCGTCCCGAGACCGCTCAGGGCATTTTCGTCAATTTTAAAAACGTCTACCAGACCGCCCGCAAACGCCCGCCGTTCGGAATCGCGCAAATCGGCAAATCTTTTCGCAACGAGATCACCCCAGGTAATTTGACCTATCGGGTGCGGGAATTTGAGCAAGCGGAACTGGAGTATTTCGTACCAGACGACGGCAAGGATCTTGAGGTGTTCGCGCAGTGGGTGGATCGTCGCAAGAAGTGGTACGCGGATTATGGTGTGAAGGCCGAACGGCTGCGCTTTTACGAGCTAACGGAGCAAGAGCGGCCCCACTACGCTAAGGCCGGCATCGACGTCGAGTATCTTTTCCCGTGGGGTTGGGGAGAGCTCGAATCCATCGCCCACCGTGGCACCTACGATCTCGAGGCGCACATGAAGCTTTCCGGCAAGGATCTGCGCTTCTTCGACGAGGCCACGAAGGCGCATTACACGCCGATGCTCATCGAGAGTTCCGCCGGCATGGACCGCACGGCGCTAACTATGCTCGTGGACGCCTACGAGAAGGAGAGTAGCGTCGACCCCAACGGCAAGCAAACCGAGCGCGTCGTCCTGCGATTCCATCCAAAAATCGCCCCCATTCAGGCCGCAATCTTTTCGCTGGCGCGCAACAAGCCGGAGTTGGTCGAGCGGGCCCGGTGGGTAGAACGGTCCTTGCGCGGGACGTTTCGGACGCAGTATGACGAGGGAAACATCGGACAGCTGTACCGGCGGCAGGATGAAATCGGCACGCCGCTCTGCATGACCGTGGACTACGAAACGCTCGATGACCAAAAGGTGACGGTTCGCGAGCGGGACTCGATGAGGCAGGAACGTGTTGCAATCGATCAGCTCGAGGGCTATCTCCGGGAGCGGCTCTAAAACGATCAAGTACGTTTATTTCTTCGAAGAGGGGAGCGCGAAAATGCGCGACCTTCTGGGCGGTAAGGGCGCCGGCTTGGCCGAGATGACCGCGGCGGGCCTTCCCGTGCCCCAAGGGTTCACGATTACGACGGAGGCGTGCCTTCGTTTTTTCGAATCCGGTAACACGTATCCCGAAGGCTTGGAAGAACAGATCGCGCCGGCCATGCGCGAATTGGAACGGCGCACCGGCAAGCGCTTCGGCGACGTAGCCGATCCGCTTTTAGTTTCGGTCCGCAGCGGCGCGCGCGCTTCGATGCCGGGCATGATGGACACGATTCTCAATCTCGGACTGAACGACGCCACCGTCGAGGGGCTCGCGGCGCTTACGGGCAACGAGCGTTTTGCGTGGGACGCCTACCGGCGCTTCATCACGATGTTCTCCACCGTCGTGCTCGGGCTGAAAAAAGAACTCTTCGAAGACCGCATCGAGGATCGAAAGAAAAAGCTCGGCGTAACGAGCGATCCCGAACTCGATGCGGCGACGTGGCGCGATCTCGTAGCCGATTTCAAAACAATCGTGAGCGAACATGCGGGTCGCTCGTTTCCGCAGGAGGTGGAAGAGCAACTCCACCTTGCGATTCGCGCCGTCTTTGACTCTTGGAACTCCAAGCGCGCGATCGACTACCGGCGATTCAACAAGATTCCGGATGACTGGGGTACGGCGGTTAGCGTGGTTTCCATGGTGTTCGGTAACATGGGGGACGACTCGGGAACCGGCGTGGCCTTCACGCGCGACCCCAACACGGGGCAAAAAACGCTCTTCGGCGAGTATTTGCGAAACGCACAAGGTGAAGACGTCGTTGCGGGCATCCGGACGCCCGAGAAGATATCCGATCTCCAAAATACCCAACCGGACGTATATCAGCAGTTCGTCGAGATTGCCGACAAACTCGAACGGCACTATCGCGACGTGCAAGACCTGGAGTTTACGGTCGAGCGCGGAAAACTCTACATGCTGCAGACGCGCAACGCGAAACGCAGCGCGGAAGCGGCAGTACGAATCGCGATCGATCTCGTGTCCGAAGGACTGATCGACAAACGCGAGGCGCTCGCACGAGTAAACGCGCAGTCGCTCGACCAGCTCTTTCACGCGCGCATCGATGCGAGCGAGCATTTTGAGGTTATCTGCAAAGGCCTTAACGCATCGCCGGGCGCGGCGACCGGGCAGATCGTATTCGATGCGGACACGGCGGAGAAGTGGAAAGAAGCGGGCAAGGACGTGTTGCTCGTGCGGGTCGAGACGACGCCGGACGACGTCCACGGTATGATCGCCGCGCGCGGGATACTGACCGCAAAAGGTGGTGCTACCTCGCACGCAGCGGTGGTCGCGCGCGGCATGGGCAAGCCGTGCGTCGCAGGCTGTGACGCCCTCCATATCGATC
Organism: Vulcanimicrobiaceae bacterium; assembly: GCA_036559125.1. Classification (GTDB taxonomy): domain Bacteria; phylum Vulcanimicrobiota; class Vulcanimicrobiia; order Vulcanimicrobiales; family Vulcanimicrobiaceae; genus JALYTZ01. The sequence goes on along the minus strand of DATBTT010000024.1, from coordinate 23,823 downwards.
GTCGCCACCGAACGGCCTCGATTGGCGCGACCGCGTTCGCCGAGGGGGACTGGCTCACGATCGACGGGACGACCGGCAACGTCGTCGTTGGAAAATTGACGCTGGTCGACCCGCCGTCTAAACTGCCGGATTGGCTCGCCACATTTCTATCCTGGGCCGACGAGGCGCGCGGCATGGAAGTGTGGGCCAACGCGGATACGCCTGCGGACGCGCAAAAAGCCCGCGAACTCGGCGCGACCGGCATCGGACTGTGCCGCACCGAGCACATGTTCATGCAACAGGACCGCCTTCCGGTCGTGCAAGAGATGATTCTCTCCGACGACGCGCAAGCGCGCGCCATCGCGCTCGAGAAGCTATTGCCATTCCAGCGCGACGATTTCCATGGCATCCTCGAGGCGATGCAGGGATACCCGGTCACGATTCGGCTGCTGGATCCACCGTTGCACGAATTTCTACCATCACTCGAAACGCTGCTGGTCGAAACCACCGAGCTGCGCGTGCGCGACGGCGAGCAATCCGAAAAGTACGTCGACCGGATGCGCGTGCTCAAACGCGTGCAAACGTTGCACGAACAGAATCCGATGTTGGGATTGCGCGTGTGCCGCCTCGGTATCGTCTATCCCGAAATCTACGCGATGCAAGTGCGCGCGATCTTCGAAGCGGCGTGCGATCTTCGCGAGCTCGGCATCGACGTCAAGCCCGATGTCATGATTCCCGGCGTTGGGACGCGCGAAGAGATGCAGTTCACCGCGGACGCCGCACGTACGGTCGCGCAGCGCGTGCTGAGCGAACGCGGCGTCGAGCTCGCCTATCATATCGGCACCATGATCGAGCTTCCACGCGCCTGCGTCGTGGCCGACGAACTCGCCCAACATGCGGAGTTCTTTTCGTTCGGCACCAACGACCTGACGCAAACGACGTACGGCTATAGCCGCGACGACGCCGAAGCCTCGTTCATTCCGCGCTATCTCGACTTAAAAATACTCAAGGACGATCCGTTTCAAGTTCTCGACCGCCGCGGCGTCGGAACGCTGATGCAGGAGGCAGTTCGTCGCGGACGCGGCGCTCGCGCGGATCTGAAGATCGGCATTTGCGGAGAACACGGTGGCGAACCTTCGAGCATCGCATTCTGTCACGGACTGGGATTGCAGTACGTGTCGTGTTCGCCTTACCGCGTACCCATCGCGCGACTCGCCGCAGCCCAAGCCGCAATCGGCTCCATCAACTAACACCTCTCGTCACGTGCGCTCAGCCACGTCGCCCTGAAACCAGCCCCGTCACCTGAGCCCTTCGAAGGGCGAATTAGACCTTGCTTAGAGGCGCAATGCAGCCGCGGGAATGGCCGTTTCTCTCGATAGAAGTTCTTCTCTCGACAGAAAAGGAGTTTCGCATGAACGTTAAAGTCATTCTCGGTACCGGTCTGGTCGCAACGGCCCTGGCGGTCGGTTCGATCGGCGTCTCGACCGCGCAAAGCACGCCGATCCAAGGCAACTATCAACAGCGGCAGTTGCGCGGCGAGCGTCGCAGCGCCGGAAACCTGATTGTCGAACGCCGGCATTTGGAAAACGTGATCGATCAACTACAACGCGATCGACACGATTACGGCGGACATCGCGTAGAGGCAATCGCTACGCTGGTACAAGCACGATCCCAACTCGATGCGGCAATCGAGTACGACCGAGCCCACCCCAACCAATAGCCAACTTCGTCAGAGCAGCATGTTGCTGCGGCTGGCCCTTCGACAGGCTCACCCTTCGACAGGCTCGCCCTTCGACGGGCTCAGGGTGACGGAGGGGGGCGGCCGTTCCGTCATGCTGAGCTTGTCGAAGCATGTGGCGTGCGGTGCACGTTGCGTGCGGCTCAGCCTTCGACAGGCTCGCCCTTCGACGGGCTCAGGGTGACGGGGGTTTGCGTTTGGTTTTCTTCGCTTTTGCGTTGTCTTGGATATCGTGGATCGCGTCCCAGGCTGCGTTTTGGACGCTTTCTTCGGTGTCGGACTTTTCGATTTGTTGCAGGGCCGCAATCGCAGCGGGGTCGCCGAGTTTTCCGATCGCGCGAACGGCCGCGCCGCGCGCGCGGTAATAGCGGTCGTGTTGCGCGATTCGGGTGAGATATCCAAGTACGAGCCCCGGGTGCGACTTGGCGATCTTCCCGAGCGCGGCTATCGCGTCAGGACGCTCCGACTCGTCGATGCCGTACGCGGCGTGCGCTTCAATGAGGGGAATCGCTTTTCGATTGCCATAGGACGCCAGACCCGCGAGCGCGCCGCGCGCGATTGGCTCGCGGAATGAATGCCGGTCGAGACCTGCGATCAACAGGGAATATGCGCCGCGGGCTTTCGTCGCCCCGAGGCCGCGTAATGCCGCGCCTGCGATCAGCGGATTGCTCGACCGAGCGAGCGACTCGAGATCGGAGGCGAGGGATGCGTCCTTCGCGTTGTCGAGATTCTCGACTTCTTGACCCGCGGCGATGACCACGCGCGGATCTTTGTCGTGCAGGGCCGCGCGCACGGTTTGCGCGTCATCGAGCGAAGCCGCCGCGTCGAGCGCGTCGGCGCGCACGCCGTAGAACGAATCGCCGGTAACCGCCTGCCGAACGTACGCGCGCGCTTTCGCGCGATTGCCTTTCTTCTGGTTTCCGAGTTGGTCGAGCGCCCAGAGACGATCGCCGACATACGGCGCATGCAAAGCCTGATATCCGAGGTCGTCGACGCTTTTCGCGTAGTCCAGCTTGCGCAAGATGTTGTCGTTTGGATCGAAGAGCACCATGCTCGGTTTAGCCGTGACACCGGTAATCCTGACGTTCTGATGCAGTGCGTCCGCTACGAAACGCGTGGTCTTTTCGTGGCTTCCCATATAAACCGCGATGTCGACCGGCATTCGGAACGGCCGGCCGTCGTGCGATTTCTGCGTGACGTCCAGAGTCAAGGACTTAGCGGCTGCATCGTAGTGCTGTTTGATGAAGAAGTGCGGATAGGCCGATCGGAAGAACCATTCGTTCTCGAACCACGAGAGGTTGGTTCCGAGCGACGCGTCGATCGCCTCGAAGAATTGGTGCGTGTCGGCATTCTTGTGCTGATAGGCCAGCAGATAGTCGTGCAAAGCCTTGAAGAATCGTGCGTCGCCCTCCATGTAGCGCAGCATGTGCAGCACGGCGCCGGGGCGCGGATAGCCGCTAGCGTCGAACGAGTCACCGGAGGATGCGTAGACGTAGTCGACGATTGGGCGCCAGTAACGCTTGGTCTCGCCGAAATAGTCTTGCTGCTCGTTGTAGCGTTGATACTGGAAGCGCGCTTCGCCGAAGTGATGTTCGGCCCACAGGTCGGCGAAATAGGTCGCGTAGCCCTCGTTGATCCAGATGTTCGCCCAGTCCGGGGTGGTTACGTCGTCGCCCCACCATTGATGCGCGAGTTCGTGCGACACCAGGCCGTCGCAGGGCTGCTCTAGATCGTATTGCGGCGGGTGTATGGCAAACTCGGTTTGCGTCGTCGCGGAAGCGTTCTCCATGCCGCCGGCCGTGAAGCGCTCGACCGTCGTTTGATCGTATTTCTCCCACGGGTAGTGGACGCCGATAATTTTCTGAAAATACGCGACCATGTCTTTCGTGCGGCCGAAGCACAGGGGCGCCCACTTCGCATCGGCCTGCGAAACGAAGTAGTCGACCGGCGTGTCGCCGGTTTGCGTGTGGAACTTCACGTACGGGCCGGCAGTGAAAGCAATTAAATACGTCGAGATCGGGGCGGGTTCGATCCAGTCCCAAGTCGTCGTCGCGCCGTCGGTCGTGTGCGATCTGAGATGGCCGTTCGCGGTAACGGTCCAGCCTTTTTGCACCGTGATTACCTGCTCGACCGGCGTTTTGTCGTTGGGCTCGTCCCACGTGGGGAACCAGCGCCGGTTGTCCTCTTGTTCGCCTTGCGACCAAATTTCCGGTTGCATGTGCGGATAGTATTTGTCGGGCCGAATGAAGTAGAGTCCGCGCGTCGGCGTCGCCGAGTACGTAGCGACGATCGTCAGCTTGTCGGTCGCCTTTGCCGGCCGTGCTAGATCGACGTACAGACTGTCGTTCCGCACGCGGTACTTCGCGGGCACGCCGTTGACGGTCACGGCGGAATAGCGCAAGCCCTGGCTGTCGAGGCGGATGGTTTGCAATCCGTCGGTCTTCGGATAGATGGTCTCGGTCGCAGTTCCGCGGACGACTCCACGCGCGAAGTCGAACGAGACCGCGAGTTTCGTGCCGGCAAACCGGTATGGCGCGACCTCGGTCTTGTGATAGAACGCCTTCCCGCGGCCGTATGGGCGGGGATGCGTCTTCGGCGGTGCCGCAATTGCGGCACTTGCAAACGTCAACAGTAGTGCAGCTGTGGCGCAAACGCGCACTGAACTTTTCATGTGCGATTGTTGCGTTCGGGCGCCGCCGATTCCCCCGGGACTACGTCGAGTACGGAAACGTCGTGCCGGTACACCCCGCGCATGCGAAGCTGACGTCGTTCGGTCCCGCGTGTAAGTCGAAAGTGAGCACGACGCCCGCGCTTCCGGCCGCCGTTACGCCCGCCCCCGTAATGCGTAACGCCGAAGGATTGCTCCACAGCGCGACGCCGTAGTGCATTGCCGACGGCGCTTGGAAATGAAACAGGATCGTGCCGTTGTTTACGGCGACGCTCCAAAGCGTCGGAAGCTCCGCTATGGGTACCGTCGCGAGCGGGATGTCGAAGACCGAACGCGGATTGTCGGCGTAACGAAAGACTCGCGTCGGCTGCGTGTGGCCGGATAGAAAGGTCATGCCGGAAGTCGAATCGTGATAGTCGATCGTCGCGGGATACAAAAGTCCGCCGTCGATCAGCGATGCGAGTGTTTTGCCGCCCGGGATATACGGAAACGCCACGGCGCGTGGTTGCGCGGCCGCAGTGCGCGCCAACTGCGCGGCCTGGCGCAGCGTGACCGTGCGCATGCCGTCCGCAACGGCCTCGCCGTAAAGCGCGTCCAAGATTTGCGGATCGCCAAGATTGAGATCTTCCGCGCTTTCCTGTTGCGACATCATGACGATGGGTTGGCTTTGCCCGGCGGCCGCATACGCGTCGACGAGCGCGCGCGCGTACTGCTGCGCGCCTACGGCCGAAAAACCGGCGCGCTGTTGTAGATCGTCGGGGTCGGTCGAAAAGTACTCTTCGTGTCCGCTCAAATACGCGCGCGTGAGGTCGCGCGCGGTCCACTCAAATGCGAGCATCGCGCACGATCCGTCGGGAGACGGGCGTTTGTACGAAGACGTGTCCGCGCAATAGGCGCCCCAGGGCGAACCGTAGTCCGCAGTCGAGTCGATGCCGTGGCTGTTCCAGGTGATCCCCCAAAACGCGTTCTCGCCTTGCTGCAAGTCCGCCGCAATGTCGCGTTCGTGCCCCGCTCCTTCGACGCTCACCGCGGGCGCATACCACGTGAACGCGCTCTCGGCTTGGGCGATGGCTGCGGTCGTATTGTTGACCTCGACATCGTCGCCGTTGGCTATGTGGTAGGCGTTATATAGACCGGCGTTCAGCAGATACTGTCCGTTGTTGATCATCCACGAAACGGGAACGTGATGGGCGGCGGCGACGGTCTCAATCGATTGCATGCCGGCAAGCGAATACGCTTCCTGGAGTGAGGTGGCTACGAAGAGTGCTTGCGTAGAGCCGGTCGGATGCGCCCACGCGGGTAGGCTTGCGTTCGGCTCGGACGAAAGCGCGGCCGGGGGACAACTGGATTGGCGGATGTCTATGGGCGAAAACGGCCCGGATGGAACCGTGTATGATATTTTCCCGTCGTACGAAACGGTGCACGCTTCGTGGCCGTAATCGAATACGCCCGAAGAGCGCGGTACGTCGTGTACGGGTGGAAGCGCGGTACCGCCGCATCCGCTAAAAGCAAATGCAACGCCAAGTATGAAAAACACCCGATATTTCACGGCAGACCTCCAACGGAGCTATCGCGCGGCAAGCACGATATTGCGGCAGATGCTGCGGGCTTCTTCCACATCGGCGCGCGCGCGTTCGACGAACAATTTGCGCCAATACGCTTTGCCCGAGAGTTTGGCGATCACGTCGGATGCCTCGCGGGCGTCGACGACGGCCCCACTGCTGGTCCCGACCCACACCGTACGCCGGTCGTCGGAGGCCTGCAGCGGAAGGCGGTGCAAAACTTGGGATTGTTCGTCGGCCCAAACGGCGTCGCCGAAGCGATCGCGCAACGCTGTTTCGCAACGTTCGTAGACGCTTAGGTCATGCTCGGCATTGAATTCGGCCACCACCGCGTACACGCGAACGCGCTCGCGCAAGGCGGCGGCGTTTTCCGAGTGAGCGTCGCGTAATTCGTTGAGAACGCGGAAGTCGTCCCAACGCAAAAACTCGTCGATCGGGTCGAGCGCGCGCGGATCGGGCCATAGCTCCGCGAGAACCCGCTGCAGAATCCGTTCGAACATTCGTGTCGTATGGTGAAAGTACACCGACGCGAACATCATGTAGCGGGCGAGAACGAACGATTCCAGCGCGACGACTCCGCGGCGATCGACTCCCATGACGATGCGTCCGTCGACTTCAAACAGGCGCAACGATCCGACCAGTTGATCTGAGTCGTAACGACCGCTCGCGACTCCGGTGAAATAGGCGTCGCGCAGCAGATAGTCCATGCGGTCGGCGTCCAGGTTCGGGCCGCTGACGATCTCGCTGAGGACCGGATAGCGGCCTCCGGCCGAACCGAGAATCAGCTCGAGCACGTCGCGCGAATCGACGTCGAGATCGCTCAGGTGCGCCTGCATATCGGGCAATCCCAGCAACGCCCGCGTGCGCTCCTCGTGGCGGACCTCCAAGACGGCCTCGCACGCGTGGCTGAACGGTCCGTGACCGACGTCGTGCAAGATCAGCGCGGCGCGCACGAGACGCCGCTGGTACTCCAATTCTTCGGGGCTGTCGAAGAACTCGCGACCGCGGCGTGCGAGTTCGTCGAATACCCGCGACCCCATCGCGAGTGCGCCGAGCGCGTGACTGAAGCGGGAATGCTCGGCCGACGGATACGCGAGGTAGGCCAACCCAAGCTGGCGCAAGCGCCGAAGACGCTGCAGGACGGTCGTATCCAGCAATCGCGCCTCGGCGGTCGAGAGTTCGATGAAATGGTGCACCGGATCGAATATCCGCTTCATCGAGGGCCTCTTCGCCGGGCGGCTCGAATCATCTGCACACGCGTATGCGCATTGACGAAGGTGTAAAACGGGAGATTTTGGCTCGCATCGACATTGCGGGCTTCATCGGTGCATACGTGCCGCTGCGCAAGCGCGGCAACGACTTGGTCGGGCTGTGTCCGTTTCACGCCGAAAAAACGCCGTCGTTCCACGTGCATCCGGATCGCGGCTTTTTTAAGTGCTTCGGGTGCGGCGTCGGCGGCGACGTCTTCACGTTCGTTACCAAACTCGAAAACGTGCCGTTCCCCGAAGCCGTGCGCATGCTGGCCGCCCGCGCCGGCGTCGAGATCGAGTCCGAAGACCCGCAGACCACGCGCGTTCGCGGAGAGCGCGAAACCATATACGAAGCCAATCAAATCGCAACCGCTTTCTTCGAACGGGTGTTGAGGAGCGAGCAGGGTGCGGCCGCCCGTGCCTACTGCGAGCGCCGCGGTTTTTCGCCGGCGACCATCGAACGGTTTCATCTGGGCTACGCGCCCAGCGAGTGGAACGCATTGACTGCCGAGTTGAGCCGCAACGGGGTAGATCTTGAACTCGCGGCTCGGGCCGGTTTGGTAAAGGCGGGGCAGCGCGGATACTACGACTTCTACCGCGACCGTTTGATCGTTCCGACCTACGCGACCACGGGTGAAGTGATCGCGTTCGGCGGCCGGCTGCTCGGGGACGGCGAACCCAAATATCTCAATACGTCGACGACCCCGGTCTATACTAAGGGACGCCATCTCTTCGGCCTCAACATCGCCCGGCGCGCCGCGGCGCACGAGCACACGCTGATCGTCGTCGAAGGCTATCTCGACTGCATTGCATTGCAACAAGCGGGATTCGAGAATGCGGTTGCGGCGCTCGGAACGTCGTTTACCGAAGAACAGGCGCGCGAATTGCGAAAATATGCCGACAATATCTTTCTCTGCTTTGACGGGGACACGGCGGGAAATAATGCGGCTTCCAAAGCCGTCGACATCGCGACGCGCATCATCGAGCACAGCGGTTCGAGCGTGCGCATCGCGCTTTTGCCCGACGGCGAGGACCCCGACAGTTACGTGCGCGCGAATGGGGCGGAAGGGTTTCGCCGCTTGCTCGGCGCCGCGATTCCGTCGATCGAGTTTCGCTTGGAAGCGCAAGCCGAGGGACTTCGCAGCGGATTCGAATCGCCGGCGACCATCGCGCGCAAAGCCGAGCGCGCGATCCAGGAGATGACCCCCATGGCCGAATGGGATCGCTGGCGCGTCTGGATCGCGAAACGTTTGAAGGTTGACGCGAACGATCTCCGGAATAGCCGTTTCCTCGCGAACAGCCGGAATTTCGCGCCGCGCTTCGGTGCGGATGCCTCCACCGCCAGCCGTCATGTCTCGACCGGAATCGCGCCGGCGTCGTTCGAACGCGAGGTCATCGCGATCATGTTGGAAGAACCGGCGCTGGTGGATGAGTTTGGAGAACGCATTCCCCCATCGCGCTTTCGGAACGACGTGTACCGGCGGATGTACGGTACGATCGTCGAGCATGCGGGGAAGCTCAACGACACGGCCGATGTTTTTTCGCTATTTGCCGAAGATAGTGATAGCGCGGCCGAACTCTCGTCGATCGGGCAGCGCGATCGCAGCTCGACCGTACGGTACGAGGACGCAGGCCAGCGTCGGGCGCACCTCGAGCGAGTAGTCGAACGGCTGCAACTGGAGGATGCGCGGGAGCGTTATCAGGAGTTGTCGCAACAGATCGACGACCTCGTGACGACCGGGCATCCCATCAACCCCGATTTACGGAACGAATACGATACCCTCGTGTCGAAACTCAAGAAATAGAAAACCGGAAAACATCAATACCGCATACGACCGCAGACATCAAACCATGGAGCTCGAGAGCGATTTCAACCAGAGGGGAGGTGAGTGGAGCACATATGGCACGTAAAAAAGCAACCGCAGGCGGCGCAGCAACGGCCGAACAACCCGTTCTGACGCTCGAAGAAATCAAGAAAAAACTCATAGAGCGCGGCAAGAAGCGCGGCTCGGTAACGATCGACGACATCAATACCGAAGTCGGACGTTACGTCGAGAGTCGCGAAGAGGCCAATGAAGCGGAGATCTTTGAGGATCTCATGACCGAGCTTAACGGCTTGGGTATTGACGTCGTCGAGGAACAAGAGGACGAGAAACCGGAGTCTGAAGACGAACCGGCTGAAGAAGTCATTCCGGCGGGGCTCGCGCTGGACGATCCCGTTCGCATGTACCTCAAGGAGATCGGCCGCGTTCCGCTCCTCTCCATGGACGATGAGAAGCGCCTCGCCATGAGCATCGAAGCCGGCGAAAAGGAATTACTCAAGAACGGCACGTCCGATCAGCTCGTGATCACGGGCGGCGAAGAATCGAAACGTCAACTGACCGAAGCGAATCTTCGACTCGTCGTGTCCATTGCGAAGAAGTACGTCGGCCGCGGCATGCTCTTTCTGGATTTGATTCAGGAGGGTAACTTGGGCCTGATTCGCGCGGTCGAGAAATTCGACTACCGCAAAGGGTACAAGTTTTCTACGTACGCCACATGGTGGATCCGCCAAGCGATCACCCGGGCACTCGCCGATCAGGCGCGTACGATTCGCATTCCAGTGCACATGGTTGAGACGATCAACCGTCTCATAAAAATCTCCCGGCAACTTTTACAAGAGTTGGGTCGCGATCCGTCCGTCGAGGAAATCGCTGCCGAGATGGGGCTCACGCCCGAGAAGGTGCGCGAGGTCATCAAGATCAGTCAGGAGCCGATTTCGCTCGAGACGCCGATCGGCGAAGAAGAAGACTCGCACCTGGGCGATTTCATCGAAGACCAAGAAGCGGTGGCGCCGGCCGAAGCCGCGTCGGTGATGCTGCTCAAGGAAAAGATGCAGGACGTGCTCCAAAACCTTACCGAGCGCGAGCGCAAAGTGCTCGTGCTTCGCTTCGGACTCGAGGACGGTCATCAGCGGACGCTCGAAGAAGTCGGTCAGGAGTTCGGCGTCACCCGCGAACGGATCCGGCAAATCGAAGCCAAGGCGTTACGGAAGTTGCGGCATCCCTCGCGCGGCAAGGCGCTCAAGGATTATTGGAGCAACGAGTGACCACCGTAACGAGGAGCCTTCGCTCCTCGTTGTCTCTTCCGTGATGATTCTGCCTTTCGCCGTCCTTCTCGCGACCATCGTGGCCCCGGCGACCCCCGGCCCGGTTCCGTCGCCGAGCGCGACGCCCCTTCGGACGATTGCCACCGTCAAGTCGACGCCGTACTGCACGGCTTTTGCGGCGCACTTCAACGGCGCCGTACAGCCCATGCTCGTCAACGATCGCACGCTGGACTCGGTGAGCGTCTCGCTGGACGATATCGACTCCATCTTTCACAAACCCGATTTCGCGATTCGCTTCGGCGCCGAACGCGCGAAGCTGACCAAGTACGTGGACGACCTGCAGAAGAATCTGCCGTTCATGCAGACGCAGATCAATCAGTTGCGGGCGGGCGAAGCGTTGACGAAGGACGCGGGCGCGCGTCAGGAGATGCATCAACTCGCGCAAGAGTTGCAACGCGCGTACGACAAGCAGAAGCAACTCGCGACCGATCTTCTCGGGGTCGTGCAGGCCATGATGCAGACCGACACGAGCAACGTCGATCCGACCGACGCGCGCGGCGAACTCGCCGACATGCAACTGCCCGCCGACATGAAGAGCACGAAGTCGTATTTACGCTTCGACGGTCAGCGAGACGTAATCGGCGACGCCGAAGACAAAGCCGGCGATCTCGCCATCGACGAAGCCGAAAAATACTGCACCAAGTAACCCACCCCGCTCCGTCACCCTGAGCTTGTCGAAGGGCCGTGCACTCGACAGGGCCGTGCTTCGACAGGCTCAGCATGACGGCGGGGGCGGCGCGCGTTCTGTCGGGAGGTGGCTCGCGCTCCGTCACGAGCTTGTCGAAGGGCCGTGCACTCGACAGGCTCGTGCTTCGACAGGCTCAGATTGACGACGGGGGAGGTCGCTCGCGGTTCGTCACCCTGAGCTTGTCGAAGGGTGGCTACATGCTGCCGGTTTCGGCGTTTTTGGATGGGTGGACGAGTGGATTTTTATCGGCGAAGGCGCCGTTGGGATTGGGTTTGACCCAAACGATGAGATCCCAAACTTGCGGGAACAGAAAGACTTGCTTCACCTGCGATGCATCCTTCGCGAGGCCCATTTTCACGAGCGTCTCAGGCTTGGGATCCTTCGCATTGCCGCCGGCTGCGGTAAACTTTGCGACACTCGTCGCGTGACCGTATACCGGTTTCCCCGACGCGTCGGTCGTCACGTAATGAACGTGCGCGCCGAAGTGTTGCCAACGAAGCGGATTGATTCCCCATAGGTGCGGTCGCGTGAGTTTGTCGGTAGCCGGAACGGAAAAGTCCGCGCCGAGCAGTTTCCCGTTTACGTCGTACCAAAGCTGGCTCGGGTGTTGTGCGTCCGCGCTCGTCCATTGCAAATTCGCGTAGCTGATGGCACCCGTGTCGTCTTCATTGCTGTAGCGGAAGTAGCCGGCTTTCTCGGCGTCGGCTGCCGTGGCGAAGCGCGTCCCGAGATCGGTCTGGATGCCCTGAACAAAAGCTACCTCGGGACCGGCCGGTTTATCCGAGAGTTTCTTGACGGCGGCCCCGCCGGTCGTAAACGAACCTGCGCCAAACGCAAGCAGCGCGAGCGCAAAGAGCACACGTTTCATGGTCTGTTCCACTCCGTTCTCTAGTGTGGTGATGGGGTCGTCGCCGGGCTCGGACTCGGGCTCGGACTCGGACTTGCGGTGGCCTTCGGCGCCGGTAAGGGATTATCCCGAGGCGTCGCCAGGGGTACGGGTGCGAAGTCCGCGTGCGGCTTATCCACCGAATAGGTGAACGGCGCCGGCGTCGCGAGCGAGATTGCTCCATTATTGACGGCAATCGCGGCGGCCGTTCGGGCGCGAATCACGGTGCCCGGCCGCAGATCGACCTGCTGGCCCTTGCGCAAGATGTGATACATGTAGTGGTACGGGATGAAGATATCGGCGGCGGTATCGCCCAGCGCCCGCGTGTTGTACTGGCCGGTGCTCATGTGCGGATCTATGTGCGCCGTAGGAGTGTGAAGAGGTAACTGCTTGCCGTTCGCCAGTGTGAAAGGTTCGAAATATATCTCCACCGATCCGGCGACGTTGCCCATCTGCGCTCCCCGCGTCTGGACCACTTCGATTTGCACGGGAGCGTTTTTGGCAGCGACCGTCACGCCGTCGATCACCAGTGGCTCGCGAAGATGCGCGCGCACCATGCTTCCAGCCTTCGAGTTCTTGGAATTGATGGTCTCATCCAACACGAAAAAGAGGCTCGATTCCGGCGGAAGAAGCGTCGCGTTGGGAGCGAGGTGCGTCGCGAACGGCGCCGTGGTGGCCGACGGAGCGGGCGTTGCGGTTACGATTGCCAGGGCCTTGTGGGGGCCGCCTGCGAAGATTGCAATCGCCCCCGCCGCCACCGCGAGGAGGACGACGCGCGAGCGGTTAGCTCGCGCGTTTTTGCTCTTCGGCGTCGGCAGCCGTTTGGGCGGCCGCGGCCGCGGCACGCTTGCCTTCTTCGATGAGCTGTTTGACTTTTTGGCCACCTTTTTGTCCGATCTGTTCGTAGAAATTGGGGCCGTAACGGTCGCGAGTCGCCTCGCCACCTTTCTTACCGCCCTTCTTACCGATTTGTTCGTAAAACGCATGGCCGTGCGCTTCTTTGGTCGCTTGACCGCCTTTACGCCCGATCATCTCGTAAAATTCCGGGCCGTATTTTTTCTTGACGGTCTCGCCGCCCTTTTGTCCGGCCTCGCGGACGGTCATTCCGCCCCCGGGCTTCTTGGGCTGAGGGCTGTTGGGGGTGCTCATTTGGATTGTAACCTCGGTTCTTTGCGCCGCCCCAGAAGGACGGCAATCTCATGCTCCATATACTAGAACGCAAGTTCGACCGAGAAAGTTGGTACCAATTTGGTTAAGCGCGTGCTTTCCTCGCTGCTCCAGGCGAGTGCTATCTTGCTTCTCCTCGGGGCGGCGGCTCCGCCCAGCCCATACGTCCAGATCGACCAGTTGGAACAATCGCGTTCCCTTGGGGGCGACCGCCTCGGCGCTTTTCTCAATGGGCACGACCGTTTGGTGGCCATTCGCGCGGCCCTCGCGATCGGGCGCACCAAGCAGCGAGCCGGCATACCTCTCTTACGCGCGCACCTGCGGGATCGTGACACGGGCTTGCGCGCGATGAGCGTCTATGCCCTCGGGCTTATCGGCTCGCCATACGTGCAGAGCGACGTGCTGGCCGCGCTTTTAGATCGGAGCGATGCGGTTCGCCTCGCGGCGTACGATGCAGCGGGTCGTCTCGAGGCCGCCAAAGCCTTCTCCCGCGTCAACGAAATGGCGGCAGCGCGCGTGCTTGCCACGGATCTCACGCGGCAGCCAAGCCCGGTCGTGCGGTCGCGGGCGGCGACGGCGATCGAGGCGTTCAAGGATGGCGGCGCTCGCAATGAAGGCGCGCGTGCCTTAGCGGCGGCGTTCGCGCGCGAGCGGGATGCCACGGTACGCTGGCACATCATGTGGTCGATCTATCGAGGCTACCCGGTTGCGGTTCCGCGCACGCTACTCGTCGGGGCGTTGCGCGATCGCAACGAGCTCGTTCGCGTCGAAGCCGTCCGCGCTCTGGGACGCGTGAAGAACCCCGACGCCGTCGCATCGCTGCAGCCTATGCTCCACGATTCCTCGTGGCGCGTGCAAGAGCAGGCCGTCGAATCCATAAAAGCGTTGCGTAAAGAACCAGCGACCGATCACCTCAAGGCGATTGCGGACGGAGTTCGCATTCCGGCCGTGCAAACCGACCCGTTGGCAAACCTCCCCGCGTTGCCGCGCACGCCGGATACGATGTCCCCGGCAGCGCCGCAGCCCCAGGAGGCGATCGAACGGCCCAAACTAGATCCGTCAACGGTCGCTGCGTTCACCGGACCGGCCGCCGGTCCGCACCCGCGTCTGCGCATCGTCACCACCAAAGGTAACGTATACGTCGAGCTCTACCCGGAGTGGGCGCCGCTGACGGTAGAAAATTTCCTAAACTTAGCCAACCGCGGTTACTATGACGACAATCCGTGGTTTAGAATAGTTCCCGATTTCGTGGTGCAGACCGGGGGTGGAACCGACGGCAATAGCGACGTCAAATATTCAATCGGCGCCGAAGAAAATCCGATCGAACAAGACGCGTACGTTATTTCGATGGGGCTCAACTACACCGATCCTCCCGACGCGCACGCGATTCGCGACTCGGCCGGATCCGAGTTCTACATCACGCTTTCACCGCAACTTCATCTCGATCGTGACTTCACCGTATTCGGGCGAGTGATCGGTGGGACCGGCGTGCTTGGACGTTTGATAGAGTCCGACAAAATCGTTCGCATCGAGCGCATCGCGGACACGTCGCAATGAATAAGCGCGCGCTGCGTACGTTGGCCGCCGGTGCGACACTACTTCTAGCTTCGTGCGCGCATCAACCGCAACTGCCCGTGACGGTGCGTCAATGCGATGCGGTCGTTTCGGGAAAGAGTTTCGTCCTCGATGCTCGCGTCCACAGCGATGCGCGCGTACCCATCCGCGGCGTGCGCGTGACGGTGGATTTCTATAGCGATTTTACCTACAGCCATTTCGTCGCAGAGGCCAAACTCGCTCGCGAGCTCGATCCGGGACAAACGCAAATCGTCACTTTTCAACCCGTCAACGCAAAATCGCCGGTTCGCGGGCGAGCCATGAAATGCACCGCAACGCATCTCGACTATTTAGACGGAACCACCGCCGATCTACCACCGGTGCACTGACGCCGCCTTCGAATAGGCTAGAATACTTTGTTTGTGTCCAGGAGGATGGTTACGGGACCGTCGTTGACGAGCACGACGTTCATGTGTGCGCCAAAAATGCCGTACGAGACGGAGGTGCCTGCGCGTTCGATCAGCGCGCCGACCAATTCGTAGAGCGGCTTTGCGGCTTCTTCGCGTGCCGCGCGAATGAACGATGGGCGGCGTCCTTTGCGCGCGTCGCCTAGCAGCGTGAATTGGGACACGAGCAGCACGCTGCCGGCGACATCGCGGATGCTTCGGTTCATCAACTCCGTGCCGTCGGGGAAAACGCGCAGGTTCAGGATTTTCTCGGCGATTTGCTTCGCGGCGTCTTCGCCGTCGCCGATTTCCACGCCGAGCAGCACCACCAGACCTCGTGAAATCGAGCCGGTAACGTTGCCGTCAACGCTCACCGAAGCGTGCGAGACTCGTTGAACGACCGCTCGCACGCGCCGAACTACTTCGAAAAGATCGAGGTCAGCACGAAGAGCGCGTTCTCTTTGCGTTCGGCAATGCGGCGGTAGAAATATCCGGCCCAATGCGTTCCGAACGGAACGTAGATGCGCAGGCGATAGCCCTCGGCCACGAGTTGGCGCTGCACTTCGGGGCGAATCCCGTACAACATTTGGAATTCGAAACGGTCCGGCGATATGCCGCCGGCCTTTGCAAACTGCTTGACGGACTCGATCAAGCGCACGTCGTGTGTCGCGATGCCGGGATAGTTGCCGCGCACGAGCAGCGCCTGCGCCTGTTCGAGATACGCTTGCCGGATATCGGGCATGTCCTTGATTGCGATCTCCGCAGGCTCGCTGTAGGCGCCTTTGCACAGACGAACTCGCGCGCCGAGACGAATCGCATTCTCGACGTCGCGCGCGGTCCGCTTGAGATATGCCTGGAGGACCGCCCCCACGTTATCGTGCTTGGCAAACGCGCGCTCGAAGATGCGCAGCGTGCTCTCGGTGACCGCCGAACCTTCCATATCGATTCGAACGAAAGGGTCGGGGTTGGCGCGTGCATGCTCCAGAATGCTCGCGAGATTCTCCAACGCGAAATCTTCGTCGATCGACAAACCCATCGCGGTCAATTTGATCGACACGTTCGAGTCGACGCCGGAAACGGCAATCGCGTCGAGCATCGCAAAGTAGGTGTCGCGCGTTTTTAGCGCCGCGGCGCGCTCGAGAACGTCTTCACCCAGAAAATCCAGCGTTGCCGTCATGCCCTGCGCGTTGAGGCTACGAACCGCTTCGATCGCGGATTCGATCGTTTCACCCGCGACGAAGCGCTTGGCGAGGAAGAAAAAGCGTCTTTGGAACGAGGAGTCCGGGGAGAGCAAACGATCGATAACGGCCATTACGGATAACGCTTATACGACGCGATGCCGCAGGCCCCATTGTACGCCGACCACGACCACCGCTAGAACGACGAATCCGTAGCTGAGCGCGAGCGCCGGTCCGACTCCGCGGGCCGACAAGGTAACGTAAAGCGCTACGGGCAGCGACGTCGGGTGATAGGCTACGATGGAGGTCGCTCCGTATTCGCCGATCGCTCGCAGCCAGGCGAGCAGGACGCCGGCCAAGACATTGGGCGCCGCCAGCGGAAGAGCGATGCGAAAGAACACCGTGGAAGGGCGCGCGCCGAGCGTTCGTGCCGACGCTTCGTACGTTGAGTCGACCGCACCAAAAGCCGCGCAAGCCGTGATTGCAACGAACGAGCCGGCGACGAAGAATTCGGCCAACGCGACGCCCCAAAGCGAGTCGACGACGACGATTCCGCGGGATGCGAGCCACGCGCCGAGGGGCGCGTGCGTGCCGATGCTCTGCAGCAGAATAATGCCCGACGCAACCGGCGGAAACGCAAGGGGAAGCGCGAGAGCGAATAAGACGGCGCCGCGAATGCGATCCTGAACGTGCGCCAGCGCATATCCGGCGGGAATGCCCAACACGGCTGCCACCGCGATCGCGAGCACCGACGCCGCGAGCGAAACGCGCACCGCATCGCGCGCCGCCGATGCGGCGAAGGCGCGAACGACGTCTGCGGCCGGCACGCTTGCGAGCATGACGATCACGGGCCCGAGCATTGCCACGATAAGAACTACGGTTGGAATCACGAATACCGGGCCGGACGACAAGCGTTTCATGTAATCCTTACTCTTCCTTATCCAAACTTTACCTAATTAAGAAAGACGGACGAAGGGGTGCCGGGCTTTGCCGGAAACCGATGGGAACAATGACTCAGCGTACTTGGCGCGTGCTCATCGCGGACGACGACCCGGCGATTTGCACGTTGATCGATACGGTTCTGAAAAAAGGGCCGTACGAGATCGTGATCCGCAACGATGCGGAGAGCGCGCTGGTTTCGCTCGGCCGCGAAGGACCGTTCGACATCGTCATTTGCGATTTCATGCTTCCCGGCATCTCCGGAATCGATTTGATCGAGCGTTTACGCGCCGACGATCGCACGTGCGGCATGCCGATCCTCATGATCAGCGGACACACCAACTATGCGATGGACGGACGCGCCAAGACCGCAGGCGCCAATATGTTTCTGAACAAGCCGTTCACCATCTCGCAACTACGCGCGGCCGTCAATGGCCTGCTTGCGCAACCGAAGGTCGAGTCGTTCGCGGATTCGGCCTAACGGGTACCAGGGAAGCCCCGCAGTTAGCTCGCAGAGTGCGCCAATGCCTCTGCTCAAAATCTTCGCCATCGCCCTCTCGCTGGCGCTGGATGTCTTCGCCGTAAGCGTCGGCGTCGGCATACGGGGGGTGCCGCGAAGCCTAAAAATCCGCATCGGACTATCTTTCGCATTCGCGGAGATCGCGATGAACGTCATCGGCGCCGGCTTGGGCGCCGTCGTCGGACGTCTCTTGGGCGACGTGGCGGGCTACATCGGATTCGTCGCGCTTATAGGCCTGGGCGCGTACATGATCTACGAGAGCATGCGCGATCTCGAAGATAAAGCTCCGCTCGATATGTCCCAGGGCTGGGGGCTCTTCATCGCTTCGCTCTCGATCAGCTTGGATTCGCTGGGAATCGGTTTTTCGATTCTCTACATAGGCGTTCCGGTCGCCCTTTCTCTCACGATCATCGGAACAGTTTCGGTCATCGCCACGGCGCTCGGGCTAACGCTAGGGCGCGCTCTGGGAAAACGGGCGGAGGAGGGCGCGGAGCTGTGGGCCGGCATCGTGCTAGCAGCCACGGGCGCGGCATTCATTTTGCTCAAGGCTTTCGGACACGGATGAACGTCGGCGACGCGCTCCTGGACTTGGCGCGCGCGGATGGATTGCGCTCCATCATCGTCGTCGGCACCGGAAAGAACGTCGGCAAGACGGTCGTCGTGCGTGCCATCGCGAGAAGCGCCGGCGCGCGCGGCTTGGCATTCGGCCTGACGTCGATCGGACGCGACGGTGAAGCCGTGGACGTCACCGACGCCGGCGTCAAACCGCGGCTGTTTCTTCGTCCCGGCGCGATCGTTGCAACGGCGCGCGACACCCTCCCGCGACATCCCGCAAGCGAGTTGCTCGATCTTTCGAATCTGCGCACTGCCGCCGGCTCGCTCGTCTATGCTCGCGTGAAAGCGGCGGGGTATTTTGAAATTGCAGGGCCGCCCACGGCCACCGGCATGCGTGCGTGTATCGAGCATCTCGCGAGACTGGGCTGCGAGCAGACAATCGTGGACGGCGCGATCGATCGCGTTGCGGCGCTCGCGGGTGGCGGCGACGCGATCGTGGTCGCCACCGGAGCGAACAATGCGAAGACGATGCAGGAAGCAGTCGACGACGTTCGCGGATTGGTGGCGCGGCTGCGCGTTGAGGCGTTCGAGCCGAACGAAACGTTTGTGGCGATCGAAGGCGCACTCACTGCGGAGGCCGCTGCGCGTTTGCTGGCAGCCGGCGAGCGACGCCAGATCGTCGTTCGCCATCCGACTCAGATCGTGATAAGCGGCAAGGCGTTTCTGGGCATCGCGCATCGACTGCGAATTCGCTGTCGAGAGCCGCTGCGCATCGTTGCCGCGACCGTTGCATCGATCGGTCGGGAACGCTACTTCGAACCGCGCGGCTTCGCGCGCGCGGTCGCGAACGCGACGGAATTGCCGACATTCGACGTCTTTGCCGCCGAGCGCGCGGCATGAGATTCGACCGCCTTCTCGACGCTAACACGCGAGCGGCACTGCAGGTCGCATGGCTACGCGCGGAACTCGAACCCGCAAGCGAATATGGGCGGAACGTCTTCGAAACGATCGAGCCGTTCGCTCCCGGCTTCGAAACCGCAGCGCAGTCGCGAGCGCGGTTTATCGGCGAACTCGCGCGCGCCTTGGACGGCGCCCGCCTCGACGCGATTCGCGACGCTCTGCGCGCGGCGCCGGATGCGACCCCGGCAATCGCGCGCGCCGGCATGGGCGAGGTTCTGGGCGATGCGAACCTTCTCGAGCTGCAGCGCTTTTTAGATGCGGCCGGGCGCGTCGACGCGCTACTGATTGCATCGGACGCACCGTTGCGCGTTCCCACGGGCGACGTCGCCGATCTGATCGCGATCCTCGAGCGCGGACGGCGCGGGAAATTCGGTTTCTATCTTGCCGACGAGTACGACGCGCGGTTGGCCGAATCGCGCGGCATAGCGGAGCGCGAGCAGGCGGAGTACGACGCGGTCCGCGGGCGCCTCGCGCGGCGGGTCGCGACCGAACTCGGCCGCGACGAGATAGCGGAAAGCGAATTCATCGTCATGCGCGAGGCTCTGCACGGCGCGCTCCCTGCGGAAGTACGCGTCGTGCGAGAAGCGCCGACCTACCTTCTCTGTGAGTTGGACCTCGATGCGGCGTCGCTTGCGGCTTTGGCGCGTCGGGACGCTGCCAACGAAGCGGCCGCGCTAGCCGAAGAAGGCGCTCGCGCAACGCTCTCGGCTGCGGTCGCCAAACACGCGGCGGCGCTCCAACGCATCGCATCGAATCTGGGAACCGCCGATGTGGCACTCGCACAGGCACGGTTCGTGCGGCGTTATGCGTGCGAGGTAGCGGAGGTTGTCGCGGATGCGCACGTTGCATACGAGCGCGCGCGTTTTTTGCCGCTTGCCGTCGAATTGGAGCGCGAAGGTCGCGGCTACGAGCCCATCTCGCTGGATCTCGTCGACGTCGCGGTGCTGACCGGTCCCAACATGGGAGGCAAGAGCGTTGCGTTGCGCACGACCGCGTTCATCGCGCTGCTCGCGGCCTTCGGCCTTCCGGTCCCGGCGGAGCGCGCGCGCGTGGGGCTCTTCGACGACATCGCGTGGCTCGGCATCGGCGCGGACGAAGCGGTGGGCGGATTGCTCTCGTCGTTTGCAAAGGAAGTCGTGCGCCTGCAGGAGATTCTCGCGCGCAGCGCACCCCGGATGCTCGTGCTGATCGACGAATTCGCGCGCACGACGACGCCGCGCGAAGGCAAGGCCCTCCTGGTGGCGCTTGTGCGAACCTTGCGTTCGCGCGGGCGTGCGGCGTTGCTTGCGACGCATCTGGCTGGGATCGCTCGCGCAGGCGGGGCGCGTCATTTTGCAGTGCGCGGCCTTCGCGACGTCCCCCAAACGCCGGCCTCCGGAAATCTCGCTCAGGCCCTTGCATCGCTCGCGGCCTCGATGGATTACACCATTGCCGAAGTGACCGGCGGCATCGAGCGTCAAGCCGACGCCATCGCGCTCGCGCATCTGCTCGGACTCGACGGAGAACTCGTCGCTGAAGCACGCCGGGCACTCGACGTCGAAGGGTGAATCATGGACCCGCTGATCGTAACCGTCGCGCCCGTGGGCGCGGAGCTCACGCCGGAGCAGACACCGCACTTGGCGGTAACGCCCGCGCAACTCGGTGACGTAGCCGCTTCGTGTCGCGAGGCCGGCGCCTCGATCGTCCACGTGCATTGCCGTAACGACGATGGGAGCAACACTCACGACGTCGCCCGCTTCAAGCAGGCCTACGACGCCATTCGCGCGAGCAGCGATCTCATCGTGCAATTCTCGACCGGCGGCGCGATCGGTATGACGCCCCACGAACGCGCCTCGGTGCTGCAGTTGCGGCCCGAAATGGCGACGCTGACCTGCGGCACGGTGAATTTCGGGGACGACGTTTTCGAAAATAGCTTTCCTATCATGCGCGGCATTCTCGCGAAGATGCGCGAATTTGACGTGAGGCCCGAGCTGGAGATCTTCGATAAGGGGCACATCGCCAACGCGCGCCGGCTGGCGAAAGAAGGCGCGCTGGAACTGCCGCAGCACGCCGACTTCGTACTCGGCGTCCCCGGCGGACTGGAAGCGACCGTACAAAATCTGTGCGATCTGATCGGCGATCTTCCCCCGGGATGCACGTGGTCGGTCGCCGGAATCGGCCGGATGCAATTGCCGATGGCGGTAACCGCGATCGCCATGGGCGGCCACGTCCGCGTGGGCCTCGAGGACAACATATACTATTCCAAAGGGCGCCTGGCCACCAACGCCGAGTTGGTTGCCCGGGTCGTCCGCATCGCGACCGAACTCGGGCGCCCGGTGGCGACGCCCGGCCAAGCGCGCGAACTGCTGGGCCTGCGCAGTCTTGCCGTCGCCTAAAACAAGGGGAAGCGGTTACGCTACCCTAACTAGCGCGGGTCCCTCGGGTCAAATTTTTGCGGGTGTGGTAATGCGGCGCCTGCGGGAAGCGTTTAAGGGACCGGAGGACTCGAAGCCTGTTTAATTACGTGGTGCGGCGGACGTTACAAGCGATTCCGCTGCTCATTCTGATCTCGCTGATTCTGTTCATCATACTGAACAACGCCCCGGGCGGTCCTCTCGCTCCCTATCTTCAGAATCCGCACATCACGCCGGCCGACATCGAGCGGCTCAAGCACAACCTCGGTTTGGACAAACCGATCTGGTACCGCTACATCGTGTGGCTAGGGCATGTCGTCACCGGCGATCTCGGCTATTCGACCAGTAATTCCGAGCCGGTGCTTCAGGCGATTATCGATCGCTTGCCGGCGACGCTCGAGCTGATGATCAGCTCGTTCATTATCTCGTTCGTGATCGGCGTCGGAGCCGGACTCTTCTCGGCCGTGCGTCCGTACTCGGTCTGGGACTACTGCATTACGACCTTCGCATTCTTCGGTCAATCGATGCCGGTCTTTTGGTTCGCGTTGATGATGCAACTCGCGTTCGCGGTGCACGGCATCCCGGTGGGATTCGGGTATGTCATCCAGTTGCCGTCGGCGGGCATATCGAGCATGGATCAGTTCGATTTGGGCGATCGCATCTCGCACTTGATCTTGCCGGCCATCGTGCTCTCGCTCTTATTCGTCGCGCTCTACAGCCGCTTCATGCGCTCGTCGATGCTCGAAGTAACCAAGACGGACTACATGCGCACGGCATCGGCGAAGGGGCTCGATTACCGCACCGTCATCTTCAAACACGGACTCAAGAACGCGCTTATTCCACTGGTCACCGTGACCGCGTTGTCGTTACCGGGCTTATTTGGCGGGGCCATCGTGACCGAGACGATCTTTGCGTGGCCCGGCATGGGCCGGCTCTTTTACAACGGCTTGGGACAAAGCGACATCGCGCTGTTGATGGGGTATCTCGTCTTCAATGCATTCCTGGTCGTGTTTTTCAACCTGCTCGCCGACGTCGCGTACGCGTGGCTCGACCCGCGCGTCAAGTACGATTAGGGGCATTCTGTAATGGCTCTCACCGTTCCGATCAACCAGCCCGTCGTCGAAGAAGAAGAGTTCGAGCTTACCCGCAACACCGTTTGGAAGCGGTTCCGGCGGCACAAGCTCGCAATGGCCGGCGCGGTCGTGCTGCTGTGCATGATCCTGGCCGCGGTCTTCGCCAAGCAGTTCTCGCCGTACGATCCCAATTTCATCGACAGCGCGTGGCTGGGCACGCCGTTGCCGCCGTGCTTTCAGGATCACGCTCAGTGCGCGCATCACGCGCTCGGCACCGACGAAGTCGGCCGCGACTTGCTCTCGCGCCTGTTTTTTGGAGCGCGCATATCGCTCACGGTCGGCGTCTTCGCGGTCGTCATGGAGATCGTGATCGGCACGCTGCTCGGTGCGGTCGCCGGATACTACGGCGGCTGGGTCGACTATGCCGTCATGCGCGTCACCGACGTCTTTTTGTCGATTCCATTGCTTCCGCTGTTACTGGTGCTGACGGCCATCGTCGCCGCAAGTTCGAGCAAGGCGTCGCTGGGCTTCGGGGTCATCGTCATCATTATCGGAGGCCTTTCCTGGCCGGGAGTCGCCCGTTTGGTTCGAGCGTCGTTCCTCTCGCTGCGGGAGCGTGAATATACCGAGGCCGCGCGCGCGGTCGGCAACGGCGACATGCGCATCATCCTACGCCATCTGCTGCCCAACGCCATCGCGCCCATTATCGTGCAGGCGACGCTCGACGTGGCCAACGTCATCATCTTGGAGTCGACGCTGAGCTATCTCGGCTTTGGGATCCAGCCGCCCACGGCGTCTTGGGGCAACATGCTCGCCAACGCTCAGGCAAATCTGCAGACGGCCTGGTGGGCCGCGGTGTTTCCAGGCCTGTGTATCCTCGTCACCGTGCTTGCCATCAATTATATCGGCGACGGTCTGCGCGATGCACTTGACCCGAACATGCGCTAGGCTATAGTATCTGTGTTTGTGACCCTTTGAGGGGTCTGTACCTCACGTGCGCGAGTGGCGGAATTGGTAGACGCACTAGCTTGAGGTGCTAGCGCTGGCAACGGCGTGCTGGTTCGAGTCCAGTCTTGCGCACCATAACAAATGAGGCACCGAAAGGGCCTCTTTTGTTAT
>DATBTT010000023.1:0-52346 GCA_036559125.1 Vulcanimicrobiaceae bacterium | reverse complement strand
TGCTGCTGCAAGTGACTGCGTTTGCGGGGAACCAGATTCTGGTCCGCAACGTGGGTCTGCTCGATCCGCGCAATCCGGTGCAAACGGTGACGATCGAGATCCCCCCGCAAAACGCGCCGACGGCGACGCTCACGACCATCGCGCCTGCGCGGCCGGCTTTAATGTCGCCTCCGCGCGAAGTTTTCGTCGCAGCCTCGGTACGTTTCGTAACTCCAGCCCCAATTCCGACGCCGGCCGCAACCGCACCCCCGGCCGCAGCGGCAACCGCCGCGCCGGTCGCCGACGTCGAAGCGCGCATCGTCGCGGTGCGGGCCGCGGGCGCCGAAATGGCTGCGGCGGCACCGAGGACCGTTTCCGTTCCGCAGGTGCTAGTCCGCGCGCCGGTCGCGACGGCAATACCACTGCGACTTGCGCCGCGAACGGCGCAGACTCCCCAAACTTCGCACACTCCGCAAGCTTCGCAATCGCAGAAAACGCCGGAAGCGCTGCTGGCGTCGCTGCAAGTCCCGAAAACGGCGCTGACCGTGGCTGCGGCCCGGATGGCATCGAGTGCAGTCGCGACGTTGCCCAAAGTGCTCGCGCGACTCGATGCATTGTTGCCGCGAATCACGACGGATCCGCGCATCGGCACGCTACGCACGCTGCTGCCATTCGTATCGCGCCTGGATCCTACGCGCCCGTCAACCTTTAGCCAGCAGATTTCCGCGTATGCGAGCAACGTCGTCGAAGGCGCGGAACCAAAGCTCGCGGCGCTGCTCACCGCCCATGCCGACGGCGCGCTGCAGTCTCGCCCGCACGAAACTTCGGACAACGTGCACTCGGCGGCGCCACTTCCGGTTGTGGCGCAGGCGAAGGCTGCCGAGCGCGCGGTGGCATTGGATCACGATCTCAAAACGCTCGTGCTTTCACTGATCGGCCGGCCGCCCGCGCAATCACCACCGGCATTTGCTCTCGCGCTGACGGACGCGCTGACCGCGTTGACGGGCGTGCAACTCACCGCGCTTGCCGCCAACGCGCAGACGCCGAACGTAATCACGCTCGCCTTACCGCTGTTTTCGTATCCGAACGGACAGCCGGCGCAGTTGCGCATAGATCGCGATGCGCCCGGCCGCAGAGAGCGCCTCGACGCAGATAATTTCCACGTAGCCTTCGTGCTGGATACTGCGACGCTCGGCACGGTTGCGATCGACGTGGAGACGGTAGGGCGCCAAGTCAAACTCAACGTCAAAACGGAACGGCAACCCGCAGCCGACCGTTTTGCGTCGTCGTTGTCCACTCTTCGAGCGCGGCTCGAGCATTTGCGCTATCGCGTTTCTTCGATGCACGCAGAAGTTGCGGCGAAGACGCCCTCGAATGCGCCTGCATCCGCGACTCGGCCGGCGATCGCGGAGCCCGCAACCAGCCGTTTGGACGTACAAGCGTGAGCGATCGAAGCTTCTACGACTTTCGAAAAAAAGTGGGTCCGCGTCCGGCGGCCGCAGCGCTAAAATACGATCCGCTCGGAAGCGATCCGCCGGAAATCGTCGCCACGGGCCGCGGCTTGATCGCCGAAGAAATGTTGCGCGTCGCAAAAGAACACAACATCCCGCTGCACGAGGATGCAGACCTCGTCGAGGCGCTCGCGCGCCTGGACTTGAGCGATCACGTTCCGCGCGAATTGTATGCCGTCGTTGCTGAAGTGCTGGCCTACGTCTTTCGCGTCGACGCGCAAACCGGCCAACGCGACAAGGGCCTCTAGGGGGCATTCCGAACCTACTGACGCCGTGAGCTGGCTTACGAAACTCAAGGCGACTTTCGGTCGCGCGCGCGAAACGCTTGCGGCGGTCGAGTCGCTCGGACGCGCCAAGAAACCGATCACCCCCGAGTTGTGGGACGAACTCGAAGAGCTGCTGCTTCTCGCGGATTTCGGCGTCCCGACTACCGAGAAGATCTTGGGCGGTCTCAAAACGGTCGCCAAGCAAGAGGCCTGGCGCACGAGCGACCAAGTCGTTGCGCGTTTTCGTAAGGATGTCGAACGTTTCTTGACGCTTCCCGGTGCGGAGCTCGACCTAGCAAAGCGGCCCGCGGTGCTACTCGTGGTCGGCGTGAACGGCAGCGGGAAAACGACCACCATCGGGAAACTCGCAACGCGGTTTCGCAAGGACGGAAAGCGCGTGATGCTCGTGGCCGCCGACACATTCCGCGCCGCGGCGGCCGAACAGCTCGCAATATGGGCCGAGCGCAGCGGCGCGGACTTCGTTCGTGGTAAAGAAGGCGCCGATCCGGCGTCGGTGGTCTTCGACGGCATGCAGGCGGGTAAAGCGCGCGGCGCCGACGTGATCGTGGTCGATACGGCCGGGCGCTTGCAGACCAAGACGAATTTGATGGAAGAACTGAAGAAGATGAGCCGCATCATCGAGCGCGAGACCGGCGCCCCGCCCGCCGAAACGCTCTTAGTGGTCGACGGCACGACCGGTCAGAATGCGATTTCGCAAGCCCGGCTGTTCAACGAAACCACCGCACTAACGGGCGTCGTGGTTACCAAGCTCGACTCCACCGCCAAAGGCGGCGTGCTTGTCGCAATCGTCGACGTGCTCGAGATTCCCATTAAGTATATCGGTCTGGGAGAATCGGCCGACGCCCTGCGGCCGTTCAAACCTTCAGAATTTGTAGACGCCCTTTTCGAGGCCCAGTCCTAGCCGAGCGCGTTTGCTGCTTGGACCGAGGCCGTTCTTCGCCAGGCTCGGGCGCGTGCAAAGATGGCAGTACGGACGCTCCCGTTAGGCAGTTAGACCCAAGGGGGGACCCCGGCTTTACGGAAGCTTTACCGAAGGAAATTTCGCGGAGCCAACAGTGCCGACTACGCGCGACTTTCTTTTCGCATCGTCTAAAAGGGAGCTAACTGTTGTGTCGATTTCTCGTTTTCGCGCCGCCGCCGCAGGGCTGACGAGCGCATTGTTTCTCAGCACGATTCTAACCGCATGCGGCGGAGGATCGAGCGGAACCCCAGCGATTCCCGCGACTCAACCCAATAACGGCGCGACGCTACCTGCGCCGTCGCAGGGCCATATATTCAGCGCTCAAGGCGAACCGGTTACCGAAGCCGATCGCGCGGCCGCCGGCACCGCAACGAATCTCAAACGGCATATAATGTTGCCGGTTTCGACCGCGAAGAAGACGCAGTCGATCGTGTACCCTGCCGATCTGACCTACGGCGGCGGACCGCTATTAACGCACGCGACGGTATGGAACATCTACGTGAACTCGAAACCATCGGACTTCGGCAACCCATCGACGTTCGAGCGCAACCTGGGCGCCAGCAGCATGATTCACATTACCGATCAATACGTCCACGTCGACGCAAACAATCGGTATACGCCCGGACAGTTCGACCTGATCGCGTTATACCCGACATACACGGCGCTGGCGGACAACGATCTGCTTGCGATCTTGCATCATTTCGGACAGTTCATCGGCGGCGGCTATCACAACGTCTACAACATTTTCTTGCCGAAAGGCATCGATGTGTGCGAGACCGGATTGGCTGCATGCAACGCGTCGTTCACGAGTCCCGCACCGGCGTTTTGTGCGTTTCACTCATCGGTCGATTTCCAAGACATCGGCCACGTACTCTTCACGCTCGAACCGTTTCAGGAACCCGCGTTCTGCGGTGTCAATGCGCTAAGCGGAGCCAAGACCACGCCGAACGGCGTTCTCAACGATTCGACGTACTCGACGCTCTCGCACGAGTTGTTTGAGACCATAACCGATCCCGATCCCATTAGCGGATGGTTCACCGGCAACGTGGGCGTGAGCGGCGAAATCGGCGATCTGTGTGCGTATCTGCCGGAGACCCAAACCCTCAACGGCAAGGCGTACTATCTGCAACGTGAGTACTCCAATTCCGTCCACGGCTGCTCGAGTGCGCCGTAGCGGCTGAAAGCAATACGTCACCGTGAGCCTGTCGAAGGCCGTCCTTCGACAGGCTCAGGATGACGGGTGGTCCTTCGACAGGCTCAGGATGACGGGTGGGCAGGGTCGGATGGCGGGCAAAGGGCACGCTTGAATCGAACAGGAGTTCGATTAGCCGCCGCGTAATGATGTTTTGATCGAATTTACGATGCCACCCACTTGGCACTTCGGTGTCGTAGAGTGAACGTGTAACGCAGCGTGTTGATACGGAGAATAAAATACAGATGGCAGCGCAAGACGAACGGCAAGTAGCCCTAAATAACGCCCTCGCTCAGATCGAGCGACAGTTCGGCAAAGGCTCGATCATGCGGATGGGCGAGATCCAAGAGAGGATGGCCTTCGAGGTCGTGCCCTCCGGTTCTATCGCACTCGATCTCGCGCTAGGCGTCGGCGGGTTTCCGCGCGGGCGCATCGTCGAAATCTACGGTCCGGAATCGAGCGGCAAGACTACCCTCGCATTGCACGCTATTGCCGAAGCGCAAAAGACGGGCGGCACCGCCGCGTTCATCGACGTCGAGCACGCGCTCGATCCTACGTATGCCGCCGCGCTGGGCGTGGACCTCGACAACCTCCTGGTTTCGCAACCCGATACCGGCGAGCAAGCTCTCGACATCGCCGAAATGCTCATCCGTTCGAATGCGGTCGACATCGTCGTGCTCGACTCGGTTGCGGCACTGGTGACCAAGGCCGAACTCGAAGGCGACATGGGCGATACCCACGTTGGCCTCCAAGCGCGCTTGATGTCGCAGGCGCTTCGCAAACTCACCGCCGCGATATCGCGCAGCAAAACGGTCATGGTCTTCATCAATCAACTGCGCGAAAAGGTCGGCGTGATGTTCGGCAGCCCGGAGACGACCTCGGGCGGCCGCGCGCTCAAATTCTACGCTTCGATCCGGCTGGACGTGCGCAAACTCGAACAGATCAAGATCGGCACCGACGTCGTCGGAACGCGCACGCGCGTGAAAGTCGTGAAGAATAAAGTCGCGCCTCCGTTCCGCCAAGCCGAGTTCGATATTACCTACGGCCGCGGCATCAGCAAAATGGGGTCTATCCTCGACGTCGCGCTCGAACAGAACATCGTGGGCAAGAGCGGTTCCTGGTACACCTACGGCGACACGCGAATCGGCCAAGGTCGCGAAAACTCGAAGTCGTTCCTGGAAGAACACACCGATATCGCCGACGAAATCACGGTGAAGATCCGCGAACAGCTCTCGACTGCGATCTCTCGCAACGGTCACGCCCAAGGCGCTCTGGCGGAGTAATGAACGCGCGCGAGGACGCGCCGCGGAAGTGTTACGTGACGGCGTTGCGCATGCTTGCGCAGCGCCGCCTTACTGAAGCGCAGCTCTGGCAAAAACTCGAGCGCAGAGATTTTGACGATGTCTCGATCCGCGCCGCCGTGGAACGCTGCAAACGGGACGGCTATGTCGACGACCTCATCTACGCGCAGCTCTATGTCGAACAGAAACGCAAGGCGGTCGGCGACGCCCGGCTCGTGGGCGAACTCGTCCGCAAGGGCATCGATCGTGACGCCGCTTCGCGCGCGGCGCAACAAAGCGAGACCGGGGAAGCTCTTCGCATCGACGACGCGCTAGCCAAGATATTTCGCGCCAAGCCGGAGATCAGTTATTCGTCCGCGGCGCGGGGTCTCGAACGTCTTGGCTTTCCGGCTGCGCTCATCTATCGCAAACTTCGCGAGCACGCGGCCCAGTTCGGACCGCTAGCTGACGGTAATCCTTCGACAGGCTCAGGATGACGGGGGTCCTTCGACAGGCTCAGGATGACGGGGGTCCTTCGACAGGCTTAGGATGACGGGGGGCCCTTCGACAGGCTCGGGATGACCGGGGGTGTTTTGACGGGGGCACTGGTTCGAGCATGCCTGCGCTCAAAGTGTTGCTTGCCGAAGACGATCCATCGATTCGCGAACTGTTGACGCACCATCTCGCGCGCGAAGGATTCGATGTTTTGGCCGTTAGCGATGGAAACGCCGCATTGCGTGCCGCGCGCGAGCTTGCCGATCTCCTCATTCTCGACGTCGGCTTGCCGGGCGTCGATGGATTCGACGTCGCGCGCATGCTGCGACAGGAACATCGGCAGATTCCAATCGTGATGCTCACGGCTCGCTGCGACGAGATCGATCGTGTCGTCGGGCTCGAATTGGGAGCGGACGATTATATATGCAAGCCGTTCGCGCCACGAGAGGTCGTCGCTCGCGTCAAGGCGATCGTTCGCCGTTCGGGACAAATCGTAGACGCACGGCCCCAATTGCTCGCCTTCGGACGCTTGGAGATCGACGAGGCGGCTCGAGAAGCACGGGTCGACGGCGTCGACGTCAAGCTCAAGCCGCGTGAATTCGCGCTGCTCTTGGCGCTGGCCGGTAACCCGGGAGTCGCGCTGTCAAGGCGCATGTTGCTCGAGCGGGTCTGGGGTTTCGATTTCGACGGTGACGAGCGCACCGTCGACGTGCACGTCCGCCGCGTTCGCTACAAGGTCGAAGAGCAGTACGGCCTGCCCGCACTCTTGCAAACGATCCACGGTTTTGGGTACAAGTTCGTTCGCGCGTAAGCGCCCGAAACCGCTTGCCGATCTTGCGCAAACCGTGGAACCCGTCGTCGCGCAACGCCCCGTTCCGCTGCTGGCATTGCGCCTGCCGGAGTTCGAGCGCATCGCGTGGCGTGAAGGAAGACGTGCGGCGCAACGACTCGAGCGGGCTACGACCGGGGCGTTTCTTTCGGCGGCCGCCGGATGTTTACGCGAGGGCGACGAGTGCGGGCACGATCCAAGCAGCGATCTCTATGCTATTGCGATGCTGGCCCCGTCGCGCGAGCGGCGTACGATCGCACCCGTCGACTGTCGCGCGGCGCTCGAGCGCATTGCCGCCCGAATAGCGATCGATTGCAATCTTCGCACCGAGATCGGCTGGACGATGCTTCGCCGGATCGACGTTTCGGGCGGATTGCGCGGCGAAATCGATGCGGCCTTGGAGCGCGGAGCGCGCGAGCGCGAACGCTATGAATTCTTTGCCGCGATCGGGCACGAACTGCGCACGCCGCTTACTTCGATTCGCGGCTATTTGGAAACGTTGCTCGAGGAAGATGTCGAACCGCAGGCGAGACGTCAATTTTTGGAGACCGCTCGACGGGAATCTCTGCGGTTGGGCCGTTTGCTCGACGGCATGTTTGAATTCTCTCTTTTGGATTTGTCGGCGGGTAGTTTCGCCGGCGCGGGATGCAACCTGGAGGATCGCGTCGCTCGCGCCGTAGAGAGCCTGGCGCCTCTCGCTCGGGCGCGCAGCATCGTGGTCGAAACCACGATTCCGTCTTTGAATGTCGCGCTCGAGCCCGATGCGTGCATGCAAGCGCTGGTCAATCTCATCGAAAACGCGATTAAGTACGGCTGCTTCGCGGGGCGAGTGCGGGTCGCCGCGCGCGGCGCGTCGCCGTTCGCGCACCTGAGTGTCGAAGACGATGGTCCGGGAATCGTGCCGGGCGAACGCGATTCCATCTTCGGCTTGCGCGTGCGCGGCACCGGCGCGGGTGCTCGCCCCGGCACCGGAATCGGCCTGGCAATCGTGAAGCTCATCGTCGAGCGCGCCGGCGGCGAGATCCGCGTTTCTGAGTCCTCGCTGGGAGGAGCGCGCTTCGACCTGCTGCTGCCGATGTGGGCGGAATCGCCGGCACGCGTGTCGTAGGATTTGGCCCGTGACAACGTGCACGGCTCGGTTCGCCCATAGCAGCGAAGCAGATCTCGCCCGGCTCCTGGATTTCTACGGCGTCGACTGGCGGTACGAACCGCGAAGTTTTCCGATTGCCTGGGACCGCGCGGGAAACGCGGTCCAATCGTTTACCCCGGATTTCTACCTTCCCGATTTCGACGTATACGTCGAACTCACGGTTATGCAGCCGCGTTTCCAGACGCGCAAGAACCGCAAACTGCGCTTGTTACGACAGTATCATCCGGAGATCTCTATCAAACTCTTTACAAAGCGCGACGTCGAGAAAATCTTCTCACAAAAGTTTCGGCGCGCTTCGTGATCGCCGAACAGCTGTTTGCGCAGGAGACCATCGCAGCCCGCGTCCGCGAGTTGGGGGCGGCCATCTCCCGCGATTATTCCGGGAAATTGCCGATGATAGTCGGAGTGCTCAATGCCTCCGCCGTCTTCGTTGCGGACTTGACGCGAGCCATCGATATTCCCAGCGAATACGACTTCATCGCGGTCACGCGCTTTAACGATACCGAAGGTATTCGCTTCGAAAAGGATACGTCGGATTCGGTGGAAGGGCGTCACGTGCTATTGGTTGAGGATACGATCGATACCGGACTTACGTTATCGTATGTGTTGAAAACGTTGCGCGCCCGGCAGCCGGCTTCGATCGAAGTGTGCGCGCTTCTGGACCGGCCGCATCGACGCATCGCCGGCATCGACATACTGTATCGCGGGTTTGAAATTCCCGACGTGTACGTGGTCGGGTACGGACTCGACTATCGCGGACGTTATCGGGAGTTGCCCGCGTTGTACGCTCATGGGAGTTGGCCGCAGTAAATGAAGCCGTTCTTTCGTATCGTCGCGATCCGCGCGCTTGCTTGCATGGCTCTGACCGCGGTGCTGATGCTGCCCGTCGGCGCCCCCGCACTAGAAATACAAGCGATCCAGCAGGCCGCGGCCGATTACCAGAATTCGAACGCGCACCTGCAACAGATGTTTCGCGCGGCACTTCTGGACACGACCAAACTCACGCAATTTGCCCCCGACGGCACGGCTTACGTAAAAACCGGCGACATTCCGGCCGAATGGCTGCGCGACGCGAGTGCCCAAGTGCGCCCGTATTTGTACTATGCTAAGCAAGATCCGCAGATACGAACGCTCCTTCGTGGAATCATCGCTCGCCAGGCCAAATACGTCCAGGTCGACCCGTATGCCAATGCCTTTACGCTCGACTATCGCGTTTGGGAGCAAAAGTTCGAACTCGACTCGCTCGCCTATCCGATCACGCTTGCGTGGAGCTACTGGAAGACGACCGGGGACGCATCGGTGTTTACCGCGGATGAGTCCAAAGCGCTCGATGCGGCGCTTGCGACCATGCAGCGCGAACAAGACCATCCGCGCAATTCGCGCTACATGCATAAAGAGCTGGCCGCAGACGGCAAGGGACGCCCGGTCGGCTATACGGGGATGATTTGGACCGGCTTCCGGCCGTCAGACGACGCCTGTTACTATAACTATTTGATTCCCTCGGAGATGTTCGCGGTCGTCGCGCTCGGCGATATGGCGGATATCGAACGCGACGTCTACCACAATCTCATCAAAGCCCAGCAAGCCAAGGCGCTGCGCGACGAGGTGCAAAAAGGCATTCAAACCTTCGGGTTGGTGCTCGTTCCGAAGTATGGCTACGTCTATGCCTACGAAGTTGACGGGCTGGGGCACGCAATTTTGACCGACGACGCGAACGTCCCGAGCCTGCTATCGGCACCGTACATCGGATATACGACGACCAACGACCGGTACTACCTCAACACGCGCTCGTACCTGCTCTCGCAAGACGATCCCGTCTATTACACCGGCAACGTCGCGCGCGGCATCGGCAGCTACCACACGCCCGATCATTGGATTTGGCCGCTCGCACTGGTGATGGAAGGGTTAACGGCAAATGGCCGCGGCGAGAAACTCGACGTCATGCGCGAATTGCTCGACAGCGACCCGGGGGATCACCTCCTGCACGAATCGTTCGATCCCAACGACCCGAAGCGGTATACCCGCGCGGATTTCGGCTGGCCGAATGCACTGTTTTCGGAATTCGTCCTGACATCGTTTCAAGGCGTCAACGAAATCCCGATGGGCGATACCGGGGACCTCGAATTTCGCTCCGAATGACGACGGCAGAAAGAACCAACATGACCGCGAAAAAAGCCGACATCATCGTCGGCATTCAATGGGGCGACGAGGGTAAGGGACGGATCGTCGACTATTACGCACGCGAGTTCGATATCGTCGCGCGCTTCGGCGGAGGCGACAACGCGGGCCACTCGATTCAGGTCGGCGAGCAGAAGCTCGCGCTGCGCATCGTCCCCTCAGGCGTGCTGCAACCGCATTGCGACCTCTTCATCGGCGGCGGCACGGTCGTGAGCTTGGCGGGTCTGATTGCCGAACTCGATAATCTCGCGAACCTCGGCGTCAATATTTCGCGCGTCAAGATTTCGGATCGCGCGCACGTGGTTTTTCCCTACCACGCCGCGGCGGATCGCGCGAACGAAACTGCCCGCGGGGACGCGGCGATCGGCACTACCGGCCGCGG
The DNA here is from genome assembly GCA_036559125.1 of Vulcanimicrobiaceae bacterium. GTDB lineage: Bacteria > Vulcanimicrobiota > Vulcanimicrobiia > Vulcanimicrobiales > Vulcanimicrobiaceae > JALYTZ01. The sequence goes on along the minus strand of DATBTT010000023.1, from coordinate 42,102 downwards.
CATCGGGCCCGCGTACGTGGACAAAGTCGCGCGCAACGGCATCACGTTCGGCGATCTCGCGCGACCCGCCACCGTGGCCGACCGCATTCGACTGAACCTGACGGCGCGCGGAAGAGCTCCCGCAAATTCCGCCGATCTTCCTTCGGAAGAAGAGCTGATCGCTCAGACGCTGGAAGCCGCCAAGCGCATTCTGCCGCACGTCGTCGACGGCGTCACGTACATTCATACTGCGCTCGAAAGCGGCCGCAACGTCTTGATCGAGGGCGCGCAGGGCACGTTGCTGGACGTCGGCTACGGAACCTATCCGTACGTCACCAGTTCTCACACGCTCGCGGGCGGCGCCTGCATCGGTCTTGGCATCGGGCCGACGGCGATCGGGCGCGTCATCGGCGTCGTGAAAGCCTACGCCACCCGCGTCGGCGCCGGTCCATTCCCGTCGGAGTTGCACGACGAACAAGGCGAGCGACTCCGCCGCAACGGCGGCGAGTTCGGAACGGTGACCGGCCGTCCGCGTCGATGCGGGTGGTTCGACGCTGTGGCTGCCAAATATGCGGTCCGGCTCAATGGGCTCTCCGCCGCCGTACTAACGAAGCTGGACGTCTTGAGCGGCTTCGATCGGATCGGCATTATCACCGGTTATCGCCGTAACGGCGTGCCGGTCGGATTCGAGGCCGCCGGGTTGCCGGGTCTCGAACTCGCCGTCGAATACGTAGCCGGGTGGGCCGATCCGATCGGCGAGATTCGCACGGTTGCCGGCCTGCCGGCTGCGGCGCGCGCCTACGTGGCGCGGCTCGAAGCGCTGCTGGGCGTCCCATTCGAGATGGTCTCGGTTGGCCCGGAACGCTCGGCTTTCGCGCGCTGACCCGGGCCGCGGAGACTTCTTCAGAGCTGCCTTAGTAAAATTTCGCCATCGGAAGCTTCCGCAGCGATAAAGCGCTGTGGATAATTTCCGATACTATTGATAATAGTTCACCCGACTCATAGCGAGTCGGTATGAGCGTTTGTCGTCGAGCACGGATGTTCGGCGCGATGGCCATGGCCGGCCGACTGTCTTGTTAGGTGACTTTGTGGATCGCATCTCGGCGATGTGGAACGACCTGGCCGGCCGTCTGCAGACGATGTGGACAGCCCAGAACCGTCAATCCCGAACGTTGGCAGTCGGCGTCATCGGCGTGTTTGCCGCGCTGATCATTGCCATGGGCTTCCTCTATTTTGGCCACAAACAACCCGACGAAGTACTCTTTTCCAACCTGTCGGCCTCCGATGCCAATGCGGTGACACAGCACCTCAAAGACGACAAAGTCCCCTACACGCTTTCGGCGGACAGCAAGACGGTGTACGTCCCCGCCCAGTACCTGTCGGACGAGCGGGTGGCGATCGCCGGTTCGAACGTCATCAAGGGCGGCAGCACCGGCTACGAGTTGTTCGACAAAACGAATTTCGGCATGACCGAATTCGAGCAGAAACTCGACAAGACGCGCGCGACCGAAGGTGAGTTGGAACGCACGATCGGCGGTCTCGAACCCGTTGCGGCGGTTCGCGTGCATATCGCCGCACCGGACGACACACTTTATTCCAGCACCCAGCAGCCCACGACCGCCTCGGTGGCGATTACGACCAAAGGTGGGGACCAGCTCTCGCCGCAGCAGGTCGAGGGTATCACGATGCTGGTTTCGCGCGCAGTCGAAGGGCTCAAGCCCGAAAACGTCACGCTGGTCAACCAGGATGGGCAAGTGCTGCTCCCGGCGGCCGGCGCATCCGAAGCCGGCGGGTCGGGAAACGCCCTGAGCCTGACGCAGGAACAGCTGGTCGCCAAGCAACGATACGAGACGAGCTTGCAACAGAGCATTCAATCGATGCTCGATCAAACGCTCGGGCCCCGTCGCGCCGTCGCCCGCGTGTCGACGAAGATGGACTTTGACGCTACTTCGACCGAAGCGAAGACGTTTGCGCCGCAAGGAACCGTGCTTTCGCAGCAAACCAAACGAGAAACCTACAGCGGCTCGCAGCCGGCCGCCAAGGCCGGAGTCGGCATACCCGGCACGACCAGTAATATCGGCACGTATCAGGGCGTGGCGAACAATCAATCGCAAGGTAAATACAACAAGTCCGAGTCGACGACGAATTACAACATCTCCGAGCAAGACGTCAAGCACATCAATGCGCCGGGGAAAGTGCAGCAGACCAGCGTCGCGGTCGTCGTGAACTCCGCTACCGCGCAGTCGCCGGGACAACCCGTCGCGACCGGTCAACAACAGTATCAGGTATCGCCGGCAAACGTCGCGCAGATTCGCAACCTCGTGATCGCAGCGGCCGGACTCAATTTGAGTTCCGGCGACCAAGTTTCGGTCGAAGCGATTCCGTTCAACCCCGCGCTGATGCCGGTCAACGGCACTTCACAAGGCACGACGACCGTGCTCGGTGTTCCGTTGTGGGTACTGCTCGCACTAGGCGGAGTCGGCGTGCTGGTGCTCTTGGGATTGCTCGCGACGCGAATGCGCGGCAAGTCCTCGGCGTTCCGTCCTACGATGGAACTCCCGTCGTTCGACTCGTCGCTCGCCGAAGAGCTGCCACCGTTCGAAGAACATCCCATGCTCGACGGCGCGCCCGGCATCGCCGCGCCGATACGTTCGGCCGCCGACCTCACCCGCGAACAGATGGTGGAATACGTCACGACGGTCGCACAAGAGAACCCCGATAGCATCGCCAAACTCGTAAAGCTGTGGCTAGCAGAATGACAATGTTCGATTCGCCGATCGTCAACCTCAGCGGCGCCGAGGGCGTCATGCCCGAACCGAGTTTCATGCCGTCTTTTCCGGCGCAGGAAGTCACGGGGCCGGAAAAGGCCGCGATTCTCATCATCACTTTGGGCCTCGAACTCTCGGCGACGATTTTCAAGTTTCTGCGCCAGGATGAAGTCGAGCGCATCGTGCTCGAGATTGCAAAAATCTCGACGGTTTCGGTAGAAAAGCGCGACACGGTCATTACCGAGGCCTACCAACGTGCGATCGCGCTTCGCTACATCAATGAGGGCGGCATCGAGTACGCCAAAGAGATTTTGGAGCGTTCGTTCGGCGCCGGTCAAGCCGACGATATGACCAACCGGCTCTTCGCGGCCCTCAAGCACGGCAATCCGCTGGAGTTGATCAAGAAAACCGAACCGGCGCAACTGCTGCAATTCATCCAGGACGAGCACCCGCAAACCATCGCCTTGATCTTGGTGTATATGGCGCCGGATCAGGCGGGCGCAGTGCTCTCCGCGCTACCGCCCGATCTGCAGGCTGAAGTAGCCATGCGAATCGCCATTCTGCAAAAAACGGCGCCGGAAGTGTTGGAGCAATTGGACGAACTGCTGGGACGCCGCTTGCTCGTGAGCGGTGCGGATTTCTCCAAAGCGGGGGGCGTGCAGTCGCTCGCAAACGTCATGGGCTTCGTGGACCGCGAAACCGAGAAGAACATTCTCGACGGGCTCACCAAGCGCGATCCGGAACTCGCCATCGAAGTCAAGAATCTGCTCTTCGTTTTCGAGGATATCGTCAATCTCGACGACCGCTCGATCCAGCGCATACTCAAGGAAGTGGACGGCAAAGATCTGGCGCTCGCACTCAAGGTCGCCAACGACGATCTCTTGCAACGGATATTCAAGAATATGTCGACGCGCGCCAGTGGAACGTTGCGCGAAGAAATCGAATTGTTGGGTCCGACGCGCATGCGTGAAGTCGGTAAATCACAACAGGCTATCGTCGACGTGATTCGCACGCTCGAAGAAAACGGCCAGATCATCATCGCTCGCGGCGCAAAGGATGAGAAGTTAGTATAGCCTTGGGCAAGGTCGTCAAGGGCGCGCAGGTGGCGCGCGAGACCTATCTGCTGAAACTACCGCGCGCCGCGTCGGCGGATGCCGCACGCAGCGACATCGAAAATGCCGGATTTAGCGGGCTCGATGCGGAGGCGCAGCTCGAGCAACACGCGCCTCAAGTCGATTGGATTGCAGCGCGCGCACAAGCCGTCGAATTGATTGACGGCGCTTCCGCAGATGCCGAAGCCTTGCTTCGCGACGCGCATAGCGGCGCCACGGCGCTCGTACGCGGCGCAACCGCGAGCAAGCTCGAAATTGAAGAACGCGCGCGCGCGCAGGGTTTCGAGCAAGGTATCGCCGACGGCCGTGCGGCCGCCCAGGCCGAGATGGACGAGATGCTTTCGACCATGCGCGGCTTAGTCGAAATGGCGCGCGCCGAGCGGCACAAGATCATCGAAGGCGCCGAACCGGAGATCGTGCGCTTGGCGACGACGATCGCCGAACGCATCCTGCACCAGCACGTTGCGCTCGATCCGCAGAGCGTCTTGGAGATGGCGCGGGCCGCGATCACACGTTTGGTTCATCGCGAAACGGTGACGGTGCGCGTTCACCCTGCCGACATCGAGACGATGCGCGAGAACCGCGAGACGATGATGTCGATGAACGACATCGAGCATTTACGCGTTATCGAGGATCAGCGCGTCGATCGCGGCGGCATCGTCATCGAAACCGACGGCGGCACGATCGACGCCAAAATTTCGACGCAATTACGCGAAGTGCGGCGCCTGCTCCACGTGGAGGAGCCGCTCACGATCGCGCCCACGAGCAAAGGCACGTTGCTCAACTCGTCCGCGCAGGCGAGTTGACGCAATGAACGACGTTCCCGTCTTTTCGGCCGACCGCTATATCGGGATGCTCGATTCGGTTGATTTGGTGCGCCAAAACGGCAAAGTGCGCCAAGTTATCGGGGTCGTAATCGAAAGTCTCGGACCGAACATGGCCGTCGGCGAAACGTGTCAGATCAGCTATCGGCGCACGGCCGAACCCGTTCTTGCCGAAGTGGTGGGCTTCCGCGACAATAAAGTGCTGATCATGCCGCTCGGGGAGTTGCTCGGAATCGGCGCCGGTTCCGAAGTCGTGAGCTTGGGCAAGCCGCTGGAAATCGGGTGCACCGATCAATTGCTCGGCCGCGTGCTCGACGGTCTAGGCCGTCCGATCGACGGCAAGGGCCGCATCGTTGCGGAGAAGCGGTCTCACGTGCTCGCCGCTCCGCCCGATCCGCTTACGCGTAAGCGGATTACCGAACCGCTGACCTTGGGCATTCGCGCGATCGACGGAATGCTGACCTGCGGCAAAGGCCAACGCGTGGGCATCTTCGCAGGCAGCGGCGTCGGAAAGTCCACGATTTTGGGCATGATCGCGCGCAATACGTCGGCCGACATCAACGTGATCGGGCTCATCGGCGAGCGCGGCAAGGAAGTCCGGGATTTTATCGAGCGCGACCTGGGAGAAGAAGGTCTTCGCCGCAGCGTCGTGATCGTTTCGACCAGCGATCAACCCGCGCTGGTGCGGATCAAGGCCGCCTTCGTGGCCACCACCATAGCGGAATACTTTCGCGATCAAGGCCTCGACGTGATGTTGATGATGGACTCGATCACGCGCTTCGCGATGGCGCAGCGCGAAGTCGGGCTCGCGATCGGCGAGCCGACCACGACTCGCGGGTACACGCCGTCGGTCTTCGCGTTGCTGCCGAAATTGCTCGAACGCGCGGGGACCTCCAACGTTGGAACGATTACGGGTCTATACTCGACGCTCGTCGACGGCGACGACATGAACGAACCCGTCGCCGACGCCGTGCGTTCGATTCTCGACGGCCATATCGTCCTTTCGCGCGCGCTCGCCGCGGCCAACCACTATCCGGCCATCGACGTGCTGGGGAGCATTAGCCGAGTCATGCCCGATATCGTCGATCAAAATCACTATTCGGCGGCATCGGCCGTTCGCGACGCGATGGCGACCTATCGTGACGCTGAAGATTTGATCAACATCGGAGCGTACGTTCCGGGCAGTAATCCGCGCGTGGACCTAGCGCTTTCGAAGATCGAAGCGATCCGGCATTTCCTGCGCCAAGGCATCTACGAGACGTCCTCATACGAGCACACCGCGTCGCAACTCATGGGTGTCGCATGAAGAAGTTCAAATTCGCCCTCGAACCCGTCCTCGAGCAACGCGAACGCATCGAAGACGAGAAGCAGCAGCTCATGGCGCAGTGCCGGCAGGCCTTGCAATTCGCGCTTGACGAACTGGCTCGGCTCGATGCCGACTTCAAGCGCCATTCGACCGCGTTGCGAGCGGACCACCAGCGCTTTACCACCGAAGAGTTGCGCTTGCACTACGCGCACCTGGATTTTCTCGATCGCGCGATGACGATGCAGGAGCATCTCGTGGCGCAGCACCGGGCCGCATGCGAACGAGCGCGCCTCGTGCTGGTCGACGCCAGCAAGGATCGCAAAGTCATCGATAAACTCAAGAGCCGAAAGCGCGAGGCGCACGCAACGCTCGAACGCGCGCTCGAGCAGCGCGATGCAGACGACGCGAACGCGCGCCGCTACGCTCGCGCCCGGGCGGCCCAGGGAGGCTTGTCATGATCGTTACGCGCCGGCGCCGCAAGGCGTTTCCGTGGAAGCGCGTGGTCCTGCCGCTGCTTGCGGTGGGACTACTCGTCGCGGCGATCGTCTGGCCACCTTCCCAGCAGTGGTTAGCAACCGGCCCGTTTGCGCCGTTGTGGCGCTCGGCCCAACCCGTTGCGGCGCCGTTCCATTTCGCGGCGCAAAATCGCGCGATCGCGGATCGCACTCGTGAAATCGCCACGCTGCGCGCGCAAGTGGCGGACGCGAAGGCACAAATAACCGATCGCGACAAACAAATATCGTCGCTGCGCACGCAGGTAAATCAGTTGCAGACGCAAGCAGCGCTCGCGCAATCGCCCGCGCGTGCGTCCGTCTCAAGCGTTCCCGCGCCGCAGAGCACGTCGGCGGCATTCGGCGACCTGGCCCAGGGTGCGACGCAGGACATGCGCAGGACCGCGCAAGAGTGGGGTGCGATGGATGCCGACGCCGCAGCGAAGGTCGTTCAAAAACTTCCGCTGCCCTACGTCGCGCATATCTTCGCATTGATGTCGCCCGATTCCGCGGGTGCGATTTTAGAAGCGCTGCCGCCTGCCTATGCCGCGTCGCTCACGCAGGAACATCCCGAGCTGCGCCGGTAGTCCTTGGCCCCTTTGGGGCCTTATGCGAACGAAACCGAAGACGCCCAGCGTCGCGCGAACGCGCACCATCCCGGCCGACGTGTTGACGCCGATCGCCGCCTATCAAGCTCTTGCGACCCCGGCCGCCGCGTGTTTGCTCGAAAGCGTGGAGAGCGGCGGCCGCATCTCGCGATATTCGTACGTCGGCATCGAATATCTCGACGAGCGCTGTTTCGAAGCCGGTGGTGACATGCCCGGCGCGATTCGCGCGTTCGTGATGGGATCCCGGGTGCCCGGCGATCCGGCGCCGCTCGGTGGAGCGCTGGTGGCGTTCGCGTACGATGCCGCTCGCACGTTTGCGCGGTTGCCTTTGCGCACGTCAAGCGACCCCGCGATGCCGGCCGCATATGTCGCCGTTCCGGCGACGTGGCTCATCTTCGATCATTTTACCGATCGCCTGACGATTTGGAGCTGCGGCGACGACCCGCGATCGATCGAGCGGCGCATCGACGCGTACATCGATCGATTGCTTGAGGCGCGCCCGCGCTTACCGGGTCCCTTCCGCGCAACCTCACCGGTTAAAGCTTCGATCGGTCGCGACGCCTATCTCGCGTTGGTCGACCGCATCAAGCGGCACGTCTACGAGGGCGATATCTATCAGTTGCAACTGGGAATCCGATTCGAAGCGGCCCTGGAAGGTACGGCGTTCGATCTGTATCGCGCGTTGCGATCGCGTAACCCGTCGCCATATATGTTTTACGTCGACACGCCGTTTGGTGAAATCCTAGGAGCGTCGCCCGAATTCTTGGTGCGACTCGAAGGCCGGACCGCGCGCATCCGCCCGCTCGCAGGCACGCGATCGCGCGGACGCGACGAGCGGGAGGATGCGCGAATTGCCGCCGAGTTGCTCGCCGACGAGAAAGAGCGTGCCGAGCACGTCATGCTGGTCGATCTCGGTCGCAACGATTTGGGCGCGGTCTGCGAGTACGGAAGCGTTCGGGTAACCGAGCTGTTGCAGATCGAGCGCTACAGTCACGTCATGCACATCGTCTCCGACGTCACCGGCACGCTCCGCCCGCAATACGATGGCCTCGATCTCTTCACCGCGGGATTTCCGGCCGGAACCGTTACGGGAACCCCTAAAATCCGGGCGATGCAACTCATCGACCAACTCGAGCCCGTCACGCGCGGATTCTACGCCGGCAGCATCGGACGTTGGGCGGATACCGGCGATTTCGATTCGTGCATCACGCTGCGCAGCGTGCACGTGCGCGACGCCACGGCCTACTGGCAAGCCTCGGCTGGAATCGTCGCCGACAGCGATCCCGCCCGCGAATACGAAGAAATTCTGCACAAAACCGGTATCGTTCGGGAAGTTCTGGGCATTGCAGCGCAATGACGAAGCTGCTTTTCGTGGACAACTTCGATTCGTTTACGTACAACGTCGTGCATTTGCTCGCATCGCAAGGGGCCGATCTCGACGTGATGCTCAACGACGACGCGCGACTTACGCCCTCGCTGCTCGAAGGCTACGACGGGTTGGTCGTTGGGCCGGGGCCCGGAGCGCCCGCGCAAACGCCGGGCGTACTCGACTTGCTTGCAGGTGCCGCGCGTATCGCGCTGCCCGTCCTGGGCGTTTGCCTCGGGCTGCAGGCAATCGGCGAAGTCTTCGGTGGGCGCGTCACCCACGCCCCGCAATTGATGCATGGAAAGACGTCGGCAATCGAGCATGACGGCACCGGCGTTTTCGCCGGTCTGCCCTCACCATTCGTCGCGACGCGCTACCATTCGCTCTGTCTGGCTCCCGATTCGCTGCCGCCGGTCCTGGTGGTGACGGCACGCAGCGGCGACGGCGCGATCCAAGGAGTGCGCCATCGCGCGCTGCCGATTCACGCGGTCCAGTTTCACCCGGAGTCCATCCTCAGCGAATATGGCCCCGCCATCGCGCGCAATTTTCTGAAACTGACGGGAAGCGGCGGTTGACAGCGGCCGCCGCGCATGGTTAGATTGCTCCACGATGAAGATTCTGGTCGCGCATTTTTCATTTTGGTGGTATTCGCCGCACTATCCGTGCCGGTGAGTTAAGCGCGCTTTCTCGAAATCTCTACGATGACTTCGACGGCCGCCCTTACCGGGGCGGCCTTCTTTTTTACTGCCGCAAAGGTTGGATTATCGTGTACGAGCTCGCAAGCAAAGGGATCAAAGATCGATCGGTCGTTCGCGTCGGAGGTACGTCGTTCGGCGATGGCGGCTTCGTGACGATCGCCGGCCCGTGCGCAGTCGAGGACCGGGTGCAGATCGAGTCTACGGCGCGCTTCGTCGCCGGTTGCGGTGCCCAGCTTCTCCGCGGCGGCGCGTACAAGCCGCGCACTTCTCCCTATGCGTTCCAGGGCTTGGGCGATCGAGGCGTGGAGCTCATGCAAAAGGCGAGCACGATCTCGGGGCTACCGGCCGTGGTCGAGGCGCTCGCCGAGTCCGATCTGGACGTGTTGAAGAGCCGCGTCGCGATGATCCAAATCGGCGCGCGCAACATGCAGAACTTCGCTCTTTTGCGAGCCGCCGCTAGGACCGGCTTGCCGATCCTGCTCAAGCGGTCGGCTTCCGCGACGCTTGACGAGGTGCTCTACGCCGCAGAATACGTCTTGCTGGAGGGTAATTCCGATGTGGTCCTGTGCGAACGCGGCGTGCGCGGCTTCGATCCGCAGACCCGCAATCTCTTCGATCTCGCCGGTGCGCTGCGCCTTAAAGAACTAACCCATCTGCCGGTAATCGCGGATCCCAGCCATGCGACCGGCCGGGCGAGCTTGATCGAACCGGTGGTGGCGGCGGCCGCTGCCGCCGGACTGGACGGTGCGATAGTCGAGGTTCATCCCAAACCCGCGACGGCACTCTCAGACGGACCTCAAGCTTTGGACTTCGTCGGCTTCGAACGGCTGATGGATCGTCTGGAGGCCCTGGGCTTCGCCCCTAAGGTTGCCCTGGCGGCCGGCCGATGATCTAACTACAGAAAGGGGGTGAAATCAAACGGCACCAGCACTCATTCCTCAACTTTTGCCTATCGGACCGGCACTACCGAAAAATGCCGCATCGTTGTTCCGCGGATCGATCAAATCGACAGACCTGACAAGCGCACTGCACTTCGGTGCGGTCGTCAAACAGAAACTCGATTCGGCCGCTACAAGCAGCGACGCTTTGGCGCAACTTGCCGCGCTGTTGCAGCAAGGCACGCCGATCGCGACCGTCGTCGATCGAATCGCAAAGCAACTCGCGGATTCCGCCGCGCGCGCTTTCCCGAAACCGCTCGACGCCGACGCACGCATCAAACTCCAACAGGCATTCGCTAACGCTCTCGCTCCACCGGGCACCGGCCCGCCGGGCACCAGCGGCGATCAAGCCTCAGCCCTCGCGCAACGACTCAGAAAACTTCTGGGAACATTGGCGGGGGAAGCGGAGAGCGCAGGGCAGCAGAGTCGATTCTCGGGTAAGATCTTGGACGCTACGGCGAAAGAACTCCCGGCCCAGCAAACGAAAACGCACGCCGATCTCCCATCGGCTGCAATCGCTTCGTTCGTCGAATCGCTTCTCGGAAACGTTGCAGCACAGCTGCAGACGTCTACTTCCATCTCTCCGTCTCCCGCGACACCGGCGCAACAGGCGCCTGCGTTACCTATACCGGCGCAGAATCTGCTCGAGCGAATTATCGCGCGAGCCGTGCGCGCCGACACGTACGTCAACGGGCCCAGTTCGTCGTCTCCGGCACGGGCGGTTGCAGCCGCTTCATCCATTCCATCGACTCGGGTCACACAACCGGCTTCGGCCGCCGCGACGACACACGCCGCGGCGACTCCATCGGCACTCTTCGCGCGCTTGCTCGCCGTAATCGCTACGGCGAATACGGGGGGGCGTCAAGCTTTCGCAGATGGTCAATCCCACGCCGCACCGGACGATCGGAGCCTGCCGGCTGCGAACGTTACCGGAGTCCCCGGCAAGACCGACGGCGCGACCTCGTTCGGCGCGCAAAACGTCGCCAACCCCAACGCGAATCCCGCCACTGCCTCCGCGCAGCCGGCAAGTCCCACGCCTTATACGACCCTCGACGCTCAAGCCGTCATCGACCAAGTGGTCAAAGGGATCGTGACGCGCAACTTCGGAGATAGTTCCGAAGTGCGCATGCGCCTCTCACCCGAGCACCTCGGCGATGTCTCGCTGAAACTCACGGTACAAGGCGGAACGATCAATGCAACGATGATTGCGCAAAACGCCGACGTTCGCGACACGTTACTCGCGAACCAACACCAACTCGCTCGATCGCTTGCCGAAGCGGGACTCGCTCTCGGGTCTTTTTCGGTCGACGTCTCGGGCAATAACGCTAACGGTTCGGACAAACGCCAACAACAGCCGGCGTTCGGAACCGCACACGGACGATTCGGACATCTCCTTGATGTCGACGGCGCAGAACAGTGGATCGAACCCCGGTACGGCCCACCCGTACTCTCCGGTAATCACAACCCGTGGCTCTTGAATACTCTGGCATAGGAGAAACTCATGACAACCTCAATCGCTGCAAACGGGAGCGCTCTTCCGATCGATTCGCTCATCACGCAGCCTTCGTCGAACACGCCGCCGCCGGCGGCCAACAACCAACTCGGACAAAATGCGTTCCTTCAACTGCTGACCACGGAGCTGAGCAATCAGGATCCGCTCAAGCCGATGGATGACACGCAGTCGGTGACGCAACTCGCGCAGTTCTCTGCGTTGCAATCGCAAACGGCCCTCTCCACGTCGTTCCAGAACTTCCAGTCGAACTTCGGCGTAATGCAAGCCTCGACGTTGCTCGGTAAGAGCGTCACGGTTAGCACTCCCAACGGCGCCGGAAACACCTCGACGCAGACCGGCACCGTTGCCTCCATCGCGGTGCAGAACGGCCAGCCGTTCTTCACGATGAACGGGTCCGACGGCAAAGCGATCGCTGACGGCAACGGTCAGCCGTTATTGTTCAGCACCACCCAGATCGTAGGCATCGGAAACACGTAGTATGGACTCCAAAGACATCGGCGCCGTCAATCAACCGGGGATCGTTCCCGGCCCGGCAGCGCGTCCGGTTGGGAAACCGGTGCAGATCCCGCCAACCTCCGCACCGAGCTTTCGCGCGGTTCTGGAGCAACAACAGGGTCAGCCGCTTAAATTCTCCGCACACGCGATGGCGCGTTTGCAATCGCGCAACATCAACCTCAGCAACGAGGATGTCGCGCGTATGAATCAGATGGCCGACAAAGCCGCGTCCAAAGGCGCAAAGCAATCGCTCTTCATGCTTCGCGACGTCGCGATGGTGGTGAGCATAGCAAATCGCACGGTGATCACGGCCGTGGACCAAGACTCGATGCGCGAGAACGTTTTCACGAACATCGACTCGGCGGCGATCATCTAGAAGTCTCAACAATAACTCTACGGGGCGGACCGCTTGCGGGGCTCCGGCCGCGACGTCGATCGACAGACGCGTCGCGGATCTCCGAAAGGTCATATTTCGAATGGCATTCGACGCACTCTTCACCGGGATCTCTGGCCTGAACGCTTATCAGAGCCAGATCGACATGATCTCGAACAACATCGCGAACTCCGGCACGACCGGCTTCAAGGGCCAGCGCATGACGTTCGCGGACATGTTCTACCAGTCGCAAGGATACGCGACCGGCCCAACTCAAACGCGCGGCGGCGTCAATCCGCAAGACCTCGGTCTCGGCGTCAAAATCAACACGGTCGATACGAACTTCTTGCAGGGTGGTCTCGAGACCACCGGCGTCAACACCGATCTCGCGATCAACGGCGACGGCTTCTTCGTTCTCGGAAACACCGACGGCAGCGGCCAGCCGAAGTACACGCGCGACGGCGCGTTCTCGCTCAACTCGAACGGCGTATTGTACGATCCCGCTTCGGGTCTAGCCGTGCAGGGATATACGGCCAACGCCAACGGACAAATTACGGCGAGCGGCAATCCGGGCACGATTCAGATCCCGCTCGGTCTCTCCCAGCAGGCTACCGCAACCGGCGGGGCCTCGGCAGTCAAACTCGGTCCGGGCGCCGACAAGAACTTCGACATGTCGATCGGCGGATCGCTCGACGTGACCCAGTTCACGCAAGAGCAGAACGCTCCGGGAACGGGCACGCCAAAAATCCTCACCACCACGGTGTACGATTCGCTCGGCAACGCCCATCAGGCGACGCTCGTCTTTTCGCCGGACCCGACGGCCGACGACGGCGCGCTTCCGGCCACCTTGGCGGATTCGACCAACGTCGCCCACAACGTCTCGTCGCGCTACAAGATGCAGGCGTATTTCACCGACGGCACGCAAATCAACGGCGCTGCGACGAGCAAAGCCGCTCCGGTGACGCTGGGATACGCGTTCTTCGATACCAACGGGCAGTTCATCAATACGTCGGGCGCCTTCACGGGCGCGACGGTTCACAATCAGGGCTCGGCGCCGGCGGCAGCCGCCGGAAACCTGCTCAACATCACCTCGTTCAACACGCCGACTCCGCCGACGCCGCCGAACACGGCGAACAACGCGGCGATCCCGCAGAACGTTGGCTTGGATTTCGCGAATCTGTCGGCGCTGGCCGGCGTTCCGACGGCGAACGTCATCGCACAGGACGGCTACGCGGCCGGCATCCTTTCCAACATTACGGTGGGTCAGGACGGCACCGTGACCGGCTCGTTCACCAACGGCCAGCAGAAGTCGCTGGCCCAAGTGGCGCTGGCTACCTTCCAAAACGAGGGCGGCCTGCAACGCGTGAGCGGCGGTTTCCAACAGACGGCCAACTCGGGTCTCGCCCAATTCGGGTCGGGAAACTCGGGCCGCTTTGGCGGTATTATCGCGGGCTCGCTCGAGCAGTCCAACGTATCGCTGGCCGACGAGTTCACGAAAATGATCGTGGCTCAACGCGCCTTCGAAGCCAACAGCCGCACGATCTCGACCGCGGACCAAAACCTGCAAACCTCGATCAACATCCGCGCGAGCGAAAACTAAACCACCCGTAGTCCACTAGCGCACGACACGGAGGTCGCCAATGGGGGCGGCGGCTAACCCCGCCGCCCCCATTGTCATCCTGAGCCTGTCGAAGGACCCGTCACCCTGAGCCTGTCGAAGGCCCCGTCATCCTGAGCCTGTCGAAGGACGGCCCTTCGACAAGCTCAGGGTGACAATGGGTGGGACAAGCTCAGGTGACAATGGGTGCGACAAGCTCAGAGTGACGGAGTTAAAATGAAAGGGAAGTATGATTGCTCTTACACGGCTCAATGGGCAGCCCATCATGGTGAATTCGGATTTGATCGAATCCATCGAGCCGACCCCCGATACGGTAGTGACACTCACGAGCGGAAACAAACTGATCGTCCGGGACTCGATGGACGTCATTCAAACGCGAATCATCGAGTTCAAACGAAAGATTTACGGACGAGAACCCGGCTAGGGCGATAGAGGCCTATCGGGCTTTAATATTGGCTCGGGCGTGGCCGATACAGTGTAGGTAGGGTGGCGGACCTTCTACAGTCCGCCCTATAGCCTATGAAGGACCGCGGAGTAGCACGTCTTGGATTTAGCAACTATCGTCGGCCTCATCATTGCGTTTGGGGCCATTTTTCTTGCCGGCTGGGTCGGCGGCACGGACCCCCACATCGTCTTCGGACGCTGGGAGGCGCTCGTGCTTATCCTTGGCGGCACGGTCGGCGCGACGCTGGTGTCGTTCCCCATGCGCACGTTCCTGCACGGGTTTTTCGGCGGTTTCAAGACGGCGTTCACCGAGCCGGTCTATCACGAACGCGACATCATCGCAACGCTTGTGTCGTTTGCCGAGAAGGCTCGCCGCGAGGGCTTGCTCGCACTCGAGAACGAAGCCGCGGCGCTGGACGACGAATTCATGCGTCGAGGCATCCAGCTCGTCATCGATGGGCGCGACACCGATGTCATTCGCAAGGTTCTGGAGACCGAAGTCAGTCACGTTCAAGAACGCGGCAGTAAGTCCGAGGCGGTATTTACGAATTTGGGTGGGTACTCGCCGACGCTGGGCATCATCGGAACGGTTCTCGGGCTCATCGGCATGTTGCGCGGACTCGCGTCGGCCGCCGGCACTTCGAACGTTGCCGGTTCGATCGGCGTGGCCACGGCGCAGGCGTTCGTCGCGACGTTCTTCGGGATTTTATTTGCTAATTTACTGTGGCTGCCGATGGCGACGAAGATCAAAGAGCGTTACGGCCAGCTGCTGCTCATCCGCGAGATCATGATCGAAGGCATCCTCTCGATTCAGGCCGGCGACAACCCGCGGCTGCTCGAAGAGCGCCTGCAGGCCTTCCTGGATCCGCGCGATCGCGAGACGGAGATCGAAGAAGGCGGCGCCGTGGGCGCGGAACCGAGTTTCTCCACCTCATGAGTCAACCCGTAAAATCCGCCGGACGCGCCGCCGAAAGCAAGTTCCGCAAGCGTGCGGAAGAGCAGAAGGTCGAGACGGCCGGCATGATGCGGTGGCTCCTGACGTACGCCGACATGATCACGCTCATGTTGGCGCTCTTCATTATTCTGTTTGCGATGTCGACCATAAGCAAAGTGAAGGTGCAGGCCTTTGCGAAGTCAGTCTCCGGCGGTTTCGACAATCAGTGGTCGGTTAACCAGCCGCCCGCCGGTGGGACCCAGGGCAGCCAAACCTTCAATTCGGCTTCCAGCGTGCCCAGCGTGCAACGCGAACTGCAGAAGTACGTGGAACATAATCGGCTGCAGAACGCAATGCAGGTCCACATGGACCACCGCGGCCTCGTGATTACGCTACTTTCCGACAAATCGTACTACGATGAAGGAAGCGCGCAACTTCGGCCGCAGACTATGCGCATTCTGGACGAAATCGACTCGTTCCTAAAGAAGAACGACAACCTGATCCGCGTGGAGGGCAACACGGACAACGTGCCGATCCACACGGACCTGTACCCGACCAACTGGGAGCTTTCGACCGCGCGAGCGGTCAATGTGGTGCGCTACCTCGTCGAACGCGACAAGCTAGGCCCCACGCGCATCTCGGCGGCCGGGTATGGAGAGTTTCAGCCACGGACGGATAACAGCACGGTGCAAGGGCGGCAAACGAATCGACGTGTCGATATCGTCTTGCTCAACGCCTCGATTTCCCGTGCCGAAAAGGGGCAGTAACCTCCGCCATGTCGAGTCTTTCACAAGAAGAGATCGATGCGCTCATAAACCAACTGGCGCACGAACCGGCCATCGTGCCGGAAACTACCGAACAAAAAAAGATCAAGTCGTTCGACTTTCGCTTCAACAAGCGGCTGGATAAGTTTTCGACCAACCAGCTCTCCACGTTGCGGACGCTGCACGAGAACTTCACGCGTCTGCTGAACAATTCGCTCTCGGTCTATCTTCGCACGCGCGTCGAGGCTTCGATCGTTTCGATCGAGCAGATCAGCTACGGCGATTTTATCGCGTCAATCGGCATCCCGTCGATTCTCTCCATCTACTCGATGGATCCGCTCCCGGGCAGCGGTATCGTACAGGTGGACCTGAATCTGGTTTTCTCGATCATCGACCGGCTGCTTGGCGGCCCCGGGTGGTTTCCGCAGAAATTGCGCGACCTCACGGACATCGAGCGCACGCTGATGCAGCGTTTCATGGCCCGCATGCTCAACAGTTATCGCGAGTCGTGGAACTATCTGTTGACGCTCTCCCTCAAAATCGAAGCGCTCGACTCGAATCCGCAGTTCATTCCGCGTATCATTCCGCTCGATCAGATCGTCGCGTACGTGTCGTGCGAGCTGAAAGTTGGCGACATGGCCGGCGTCATGAACTTCTGCCTGCCCTATCTGGTGCTCCAAACCATCGGTACGCAGCTCAGCGACTTTCAATGGTCGCCGACCGTGCTCGCGGGGCGCGGGGTGACCGAGGAAGATATCGCGCAACTCGCGCGTAACGTCGAGCGTGCCGAAGTCGATCTCGAAGTCGAGCTCGGCAAGACGATCGTTTCGCTGCGGGATTTAGTTGCGCTTGCGCCCGGAGACGTGATCTTGTTCGACAAGCCGACGGACCAGCCGCTGATAGCCAAAGTAAACGACCGCAAAAAATTCCGGGTATTTCCCGGCGTAAACCGGGACCGCCTTACGGTCCAGGTTGCCGGTCTCATTGCCAACGAGGACGACTAGGACGATGCCGGATAACCAACAGCTTGCAGATTCCATGCTGGCCGCAGCCGCCACCGTGCTCGGACGACTCGTCGACCAGCAAGTCGGTGCGTCGGGCGCGACCCGCCACGATCACGAAGGTTCCATCCATACCGACGGCACCGATCTGGTAACGCTCGTCACCTTGCCGTCGCTGGGAATTAACGTCGTCGTGCGCTTTCAATCGACCGACATCGCGCGTGTCGTGAGCTTGATGCTCGGCGGCGGCGAAGATACCGGTGAGATGGGCGCGATGCAACTCTCGATCGTTTCGGAAACGGTCTCGCAGATTGCGGCCGCAATGGTCGAGCAACTCGCAAAGGATCTCGGCGCCGACACCGAGGGCATCCACGCGGAGCTCTGCAACGATGCGACCAACGTTCCGCCACCGCCGTTCGAGTCGTACGAAGGGATGATTCAAGTGGGTTCGGACATCGCGCCGCAAGTCGCGATCGATTTCGACGGCATCGCCGTCTCGAAGATCTCGGGTCCGCCGCACGCGCAGAGCGTGGCCGCGGCGCCGGCGCCGGTTCCCAAGCAGGCGAAGCCTGCGCCTAAACGCGAGGCTCCCAACGCGCAATCGGTCGCTTTCACGCATATGGCGCCGACGCAACTGCGAGCGGGTCCGTCCGGCCCCGCGAATCTCGATCTCGTGCACGACGTGCCGCTACAGATCAGTGCCGTTCTCGGCAAGACCGGCCTCACGCTGCGCGACGTCGTGGCGCTCCAGGCGGGCAGCGTCTTCGAACTCGACAAGCTCTCCACCGATCCGATCGACCTGTACGTCAATAACATCCTGATCGCACGCGGCGAAGTCGTGGTCGTGGACGATAAGTTCGCGGTCAAGATCAGCGAACTCAACCCGAACGTCGGATAACCAACCCATGGGATCGGATTTCATCGGGCGCTACGTGCTGGCGCTGCTCCTGGTTGCGGTCATGCTCTTCGGCCTCTACGTCATCGTGCGCGCCCTCGGGCGCGGTCGCCTGATGACCTCGACCGGCAAGCGGCTCGTCAGCGTTATCGAATCGACGTATGTTTCGCAGAACACGACCTTGCACGTCGTCAAAGTCGCCAATCGTTACTATTTGATCGGTGGAGGCAGCGGCAACTTGCAAACGCTGGCCGAGGTTCCATCGGAGACCGTCGACCCGTGGCTTGCGGAGCAGCGCAACCTGTTTACGGCGCAAACGCAGTCGGTTACGGGTTTT
The DNA here is from genome assembly GCA_036559125.1 of Vulcanimicrobiaceae bacterium. Lineage (GTDB taxonomy): Bacteria > Vulcanimicrobiota > Vulcanimicrobiia > Vulcanimicrobiales > Vulcanimicrobiaceae > JALYTZ01. The sequence continues at coordinate 23,638 of DATBTT010000023.1, read as the reverse complement.
CTAAAGAACCTTCGGAAGCCGCCGCAATGATCCGTACGCTCCTCGTGCGGTTATTGACCCGCTATCGTACGTTTTACGCCGCAAGCGGCGTTGCGATTCTGGCTCTTTGGGTAATCCCGGCTATCGCGAACGCGGCGACCGCGCCCACGTCGCCGGTCGTGCCGATCCCGCATATCAACATCGGCATCGGTCAGGCGCACAATCCGCGGGACGTCGCGACTTCTCTGCAGATACTGTTGCTGCTCACGGTGCTCTCGCTCGCGCCGACGCTTCTCGTGCTCTTGACGTCCTTTACGCGCGTCATCGTGGTGCTCTCGTTCGTGCGCACGGCGTTGGGGACGCAGCAAGTGCCGCCGAATCAAGTGCTTGTCGGGCTGGCGTTGCTGCTCACGTTCTTCATAATGTCGCCGGTTATCAAAGACGTGAACGCAAACGCGCTGCAGCCCTATCTCAAGAATCAGATTTCGCAACCGGTCGCTCTGAACAGGGCGGCGAAACCGTTGCGCACGTTTATGTTTAAACAAACGCGCGTAAAAGACATCTCGCTTTTCTACGGGCTTGCAAAAGAGCCGCGACCCTCCGCTCAGAACGACGTGCCGACGTACATTCTGGTCCCGGCGTTCGTCATATCCGAATTGAAGACGGCCTTCGAGATCGGCTTCGCAATCTACGTCCCGTTCATCGTCATCGATATGGTGGTGGCGGCGATCCTGCTCTCCATGGGCATGATGATGATTCCGCCCGTCATCATTTCGCTTCCATTCAAGATATTGATTTTCTTACTCGTCGACGGCTGGAACCTCACCGTTTCGGCCATATTTCAAAGCTATAGATGAAGCGCGAGCGTCTTTTTCGATGACCTACGCCGACGCGATTTCGATCGGCCGCGACGCGATCTTCGTCGCCTTTCTCGTGGCGGCTCCCGTGCTGCTGCTCTCGATGGTGGTGGGCCTGGTGATCTCCATCCTGCAGGCGGTCACTCAAATCCAGGAACCGACGCTCACGTTCATTCCGAAGATCCTGGTCTCGGCGCTTGCGATCCTGTTCTTTGGGCCTTTCATGCTCGCGTTACTCACCGATTTCATGAGCCGAACCTTCACCCACGTCGGCACCTATATAAAGTGAGTCCGGGACGTCGCTCTCGTGCCTGACGTCTTTGGATTAACGCAGTCGCAATTCGAGACGTTTTTGCTGGTGCTCGTGCGCACCGCAACGATGCTCGCCGTATTTCCGATCTTCTCCGCGAGCCAGATTCCGGCGTTCACGAAGGTCGCAATCGCGGTCATCATATCGTTCATTCTCTATCGCACCGTGCCGGCCATCGCGCCGTTTCACGGCGTCTACGAACTCGCAGCGGCCGTCATTAGCCAAGTGGCACTGGGACTGGTCGTAGGATTCGTTTCGCAATTAGTCTTCATGGGCATCCAGTTCGCCGGCCAGATCCTCGACATCCAGATCGGCTTTGCCGTAGCCAACGTCATCAATCCGACGACGCAGCAACAAGTTACGGTTCTGGGAGAGTTCGAGCTTACGCTTGCGACGCTGGTGTTTCTCATCAGCGATTCGCACCTGTTGCTGCTTCAGGGAATCGGCGGGTCGTTCAGCCTGCTGCCGCTTCCGTACATCAACCTCGATCCGAGCGTTGCGGGTAACATCGTGCTGTTCTTCGGCCAGGCGTTTCTAGTGGTATTCAAGATTGCCGCGCCTCCGGCCATCGCGCTGTTCATGGTCAACATCGCGCTCGGGCTCATGGCGCGCGTGGCTCCCCAGATGAACGTTTTCGTCGTTGGGTTCCCGCTGCAAATCGGAGTCGGCTTGATCATGCTCGCGTTGAGCATTCCGTTGCTGGTCGGCGTCGCGCCCCAGCTCTACGCGCAGATTCCGCATCAAATGGACGCCGTCATGCGCGGCATGGCCGTCCACTCCCCGTCACCCTGAGCTTGTCGAAGGGCGACAGGCTCAGGATGACGACGACGGCCTAGTTAGTACGAGAGTTGGCCGATTTGGTTGCCGGTGGTTTCGGTGAAATAGACGCGGCCGTCGGTGCCGAGGGTGGCGTTGAGCGGGCCCGACGCGGCGGTCGTGATGGCGAATTCTTTTACGCCCGGGGTGCCGAGAATCTTGACCTGGCCGACGCTATTTTGCGCGGCATCCAGAAAATAGAACGCGTTGTCGGAACCGATCACGAGCCCCGCGGCCGACGTCGCCGGCGCGAGGGATATCTCGGGAGTCATCACGCCTTGCGTCGAGACCCGTCCGAGTTTGGCCGCGCCATTTTCGGTAAACCACAGATACCCGTCTTGGAACTGGACGATTGACGATGGCTGGGCGTTCGCGGTCGGGGTTGGAACTTCGAACGTCACCTGGCCTTGCGTGTTGATGCGCCCAATTTTCGATGCCGTGATTTCGGTGAAGTACAGGGCGCCGTCGGGACCGGCGGTTATGGCACTGGGTCCCGCTCCCGCGTTGGCGAGCGCCACTTCTTGTACGACCGGCGTGACGGCAGTGGGGTTGATGAAGCCGATCTTACCGGCGCTTTGTTCGGTGAACCACAGCTGGCCGTCGGGTCCGGTCGTTATGTAGGCCGCCCCGGCGTTTGGCGTGGGAATCGCATACTCGGTAAACGTCCCGGTGAGGGTCATTTTGGCGACGCGATTGCCGGTTCGTTCGACCAGCCACAGGTTGTTGTCCGGGCCGCTGGTTATTCCAAACGGGCCGCCGCCATTGGGCAGGGCGAACTCGGTCAGGGTTCCGTCGACCGCGATCCGGCCCACTTTATTGGCGGCTTGCTCGGTGAAATAGAGGGCGCCGTCCGCCCCGCGGGCGATTCCGGCAGGCTGCCCTCCGGCGGTCGGCACCTTGAATTCCCCGGTGACTTTTGGGGGCGTCGGCGGCGCCGGCGTTGGGAAACCGCTGCCGAGGGTACCGCCTTTGCCGCAGGCGGCGAGGGCGAGCAGACCGAGGACCGTTAAAGGGGCGAGGCGCCGCATGGAGTCTCCTTGATGATGGGGGTGAAACGACCACGCCCTTTTCGCCGTCCGTCCGGTAAAAACTGCGTTTGCATGCTGTAGCGTCCGGACGCCGCTACCGATGATACCAGTAGGCGCCCCGCTGGGGCGAATATTATGCCGAGGCCCGAACAAACCGAAAAAGCCACACCGAAACGCCGCGAAGAGGCGCGAAAGCGTGGCCAAGTCGCCAAAAGTCCCGATCTCGCCGGCTCTGCCGTTTTTCTTGCGGGCGTTTTTGTCTTGCACGCGGGTCTCATGCAGGCCCTCGGTGGAATCGGCACCACGATGCAGGGCGTTCTCGAGCGCCTACACGAGCGTGAGGACCTGACCATATCCTCCACGTGGGCGCTCTTCGCGCACGCGTTCGGCGGTGCCGCGCTACTGCTGATCACGCTCTTCGGAGCCGCCTTGGCCATGGGCTTGCTCGCGAACTACCTGCAAGTGGGCATGCTCTTCACGCTCAAACCAATCACGCCCAGCTTCAACAAAATCAATCCTCTGACCGGGTTCCAACGCTTGTTTTCGAAGCAAGTCGCGGTCAACTTGGCCAAGCAGTTGGCGAAGCTCGGCGCGGTCTTCATCATCATCTATACGAGCATCGCCGGCAACCTCGAAATGTTCTATCGCTTCGCCGATCTCTCGCCACACGAGTTGATCGCCTACGTCAACGATATCGTCTACGGCATCGGCTGGAAGTTCGGGCTGTTGCTCGTCGTGGTCGCGCTGGCCGATTTCGCCTACGAAAAGTGGAACATGGAGCAGAGCCTCAAAATGTCCAAGCAAGAGGTGCGCGACGAGTACCGGCAATCCGAGGGAAATCCCGAAGCCAAGGCCGCGTTCAAACGGCGCCAGCGCGAGTTTGCGCGGCGCCGCATGATGTCGGCCGTGCCGAAGGCGACGGTCGTGGTAACCAACCCCACGCACTTCGCCGTGGCGCTGCAATGGGACGAATTGCAGATGGACGCCCCGGTCGTCGTTGCCAAGGGCGCGGACCTGATGGCTAAGCGAATCCGCGTAATAGCCGAAGAACACGGTGTGCCTATTATGGAGAACCCGCCGCTCGCGCGTACCCTGTACGCCAAGGTCGATCTCGAGCAGGCCATTCCACCGAATATGTACGCGGCGGTCGCGCAAGTGATCGCGTTCGTCTTCAAACTCAAGCGAAAGACGATCGCTTAGATGGCCATGCAACCCCCCGTAGCGACGCCCGCAGGCGTCTTGGGCCGAATCGGCGCGACGGCGCCGGTGTGGGTCGCCGCAGCCTCGGTGATGCTCGTCATTTTAATGATCGTGCCGATTCCGCCGGAATTGCTCGATCTGTTATTGTCGCTCAACATCATGGTTGCGCTGCTGATCATCGGCACCAGCTTGTACGCGGAAAACGCGCTGCAGTTCAGCGTCTTTCCGACGTTGCTCTTGATCGTGACGCTTTTCCGGCTCTCGCTCAACATTACGGCGACCCGGGCGATTCTGCTGCACGGTTATGCCGGGCGCGTGATCGAATTTTTCGGAAACATCGTGGTCGGCGGCAACTACGCGGTCGGCTTCGTGATTTTCCTTATCCTGATCGTCATTCAATTCGTAGTCATCACGAACGGTGCCGGTCGCGTCGCCGAAGTCGCCGCGCGCTTCACGCTGGACGCGATGCCCGGCAAGCAGCTTGCGATCGACGCCGATCTCAACGCGGGCCTCATTACCGAAGCCGAGGCGCGACAACGCCGCAAGGACATTCAGCGCTCGGCGGATTTTTACGGCGCTATGGACGGCGCGAGCAAATTCGTGCGCGGCGACGCGGTCGCGGCCCTCATCATCGTGGCGATCAACACCTTCGGCGGATTCATTGTCGGTATCTTTCAGCAACACATGCAGGTCATTCAGGCCCTGCAGCACTTCACGCTGTTGACCGTTGGCGAAGGTATCGTCACGCAGGTTCCCGCGCTGCTGATTTCGACTGCGACCGGCATCATCGTGACGCGAGCGGCGTCGGAATCGAATTTCGGTTCCGACCTCACCAAACAGTTAGGCGCGCAGCCGGCGGCGATTTTGATTGCCGCAATCATGACCGCGATCTTCGGAATAGCGGGTCTGGCGCGCATGTTCATGTTCCCGATCTCGGCTCTCCTGTTCATCTATTATTTCCGCGGCCGCCGCACGCGCCGGGGAGCGACGGCCGCCGCGCAGTTAGCGACCGCGCAAGCCACGGCAGTCGCCGCCAACGCGCACGGCAGCAAAGGCGCCGAGAGCGTCGTTCCGCTGCTTTCGTACGACCCGATGGAACTCGAGATCGGCTTCGGGCTCATTCCGCTGGTCGACGTCGGCCAAGGCGGCGATCTCCTCGAGCGGATCACGTTGATTCGCCGCCATGCCGCGCGCGATCTCGGCATCGTCGTTCCCCCGATTCGCGTGCGCGATAATCTTCAGCTCAAGCCTAGCAGCTATTCCGTCAAAATCTACGGCCTCGAAGTCGCTTCAGCCGAGGTCATGGTCAGCCGTTTGCTGGCTATGAATCCGGGCACTGCGACCGCGGCGATCGACGGCATTCCGACGACGGAGCCGGCCTTCAATCTGCCCGCACTGTGGGTTTCCGAATCGGCGCGCGCGGAGGCGGAGATGGCGGGGTACACGGTCATCGATCCGACCAGCGTCATCGCGACGCATCTCACCGAGATCATCAAGAGCCACTCGCCCGAGTTGCTCGGCCGTCAGGAAACCTCGGCATTGCTCGACAACGTGAAGACGCACTATCCGGTCGTGGTCGAGGAACTGGTGCCCAATCTCTTGACCGTCGGCGAGATCCAACGCGTGCTGCAGAATTTGCTCCGCGAACGGATTCCGGTTCGAAATCTCTTGCTGATTCTCGAAACGCTCGCGGACGCCGCTCGCACGAGCAAGGACATCGACTTCCTCACCGAGCGGGTCCGCTCGGCCATGGCCCGCCATATTTGCGCCGAGTACGCCGAGGACGGACTGCTCTCGGTTATTACGGTGGATCCGCGACTCGAGTCACTGCTGGGCGAGGCGGTTCGGCGTGGCGAAGATGCGTACGCGCTGCTCGACCCCAACACCGTGGCGAAAATCTACTCCTCGCTCACCAAGCAGATGGCGTCGGCGCAGGCCGCCGGCCTGCATCCGATCGTCCTGGCGTCGCCGTCGGTTCGCCTCGCGCTCAAACGCTTGACCGAGCGGGCCGCACCGCAACTGGTCGTGCTGTCGTACTCGGAAATCGCCCCCGGGCTGCGCGTCGAGTCGATCGGCCAAATTTCAACTACCGACGAGGCCAACGAGCCAATGGAGGCTTCAGCGACGTGATTCTCAGCAAGTTGTTCGGCGGCGCGGCGAAAAAGCTCGACCCGCAGCAGCTTCCCCAACTGCACTCGTTCGTCGACGTTACCGTCATGGGGCGGCCGATGCGTTCGGTCTCGATCGAGGTAATGGGTCCTCGCGTCGTCGTCGCGGGCGAGGTCATCGGGCGCGCCGGGGAAACGGCCATTTTCGTCTATCAAAATCCGCACGGGCGCTTCCGGTTCTCGACCAAGATCACGTCGGTCCGTAATGGACTGACGCGCCTCGAATTTCCGGCGCGCATCGATACGCTCGTCGCCGGGGCGCAAAAGCGCGCGAGCGTTCGCATGGACACGCTGGTTGCCGGGCTCTGGCGTTTCGCCCCCGGCGGCGAGGGAGTCGGCGATTTCATGAAGGGCAGTATCCGCGACATCAGCCGCGGCGGCTGCGCCCTCATCACGAACCGGCACTTCAAGATCGGCCAGATGCTCGAAGTGAAACTGCATCTGCGCTCCGAGGCCCCGTTGGAGTTGCTGGCCGAGGTCCTACGCGCCGAAGACATCGCAACCTCGGGTAAGATCTCCCACGGCCTGTGTTTTACGAACGTCACGCCGGAGAAGGAGCGGGCCATTTTGGAGTTCATCAACCGCCGCCAAACCCAGCTGCGAAGCCGCGGTCTCGCTTAGGCAGGCAGTTGGCGTCCCTGCATAAAGTACGGGGCCGCTTTAACCGATTATGTCCAAGAGAGTAGCACGCGTCTTTTACGCTGCGGCCTTTGCCGCGCGCAGCCGGACCGGTGCCTGTTAAAGGAGTTATCTTGTGAGCAAGCGGGTCCTCATCGTCGACGACGCGGTCGTCATGCGGATGATGATCAAGGGCATCTTGAGTAAGAACGGATTCGATGTCGTCGGCGAAGCGCAAAACGGAATCGAAGCGGTCGATAAATACAAGACCCTGACACCGGATTTGGTAACGATGGATATGGTCATGCCCGAAATGGACGGTATTTCGGCGGTTCGGCAAATCATCGATCACGATCCGGAAGCCAAGATCATCATGTGTACCTCAATGGGCCAGCAGGCGTTGGTCGTTGAGGCAATTCAGGCTGGAGCGAAATCGTTCATCACCAAACCGTTCCAACCGCCAAAGATTCTCGAAACGATCAACAAGGTGCTGACGTGAGCACCGATAGCATGCAGCTCAACGACCTGCAGAAAGATGCGCTCAAGGAAGTCGGCAACATCGGCGCGGGACACGCGGCAACGGCGCTCTCGCAACTTCTCAACACGAAGATTAATCTCAGCGAACCGCGCATCGACGTCGTAAAGTTTCGCGATCTCGCAACACGCGTGGGACACGAAAACCGAACGGTCGCCGCACTGCACATGTACGTACGCGGCGAGACGCCGGGCCAGATGGTCGTGCTCTTCGATCGTGAACAGGCGCTCGATTTCGTCGGCACCTTTTTGAAGCGCGTGATCGGCGACATTCAGATTTTCGACTCGATCGCGGATTCGACGCTCAAAGAAATCGGTAACATCATCGCGGGTTCGTACTTGACGGCGCTGATCAATCTCACCGGTCACAACGTGTTGCCGTCGGTTCCGACGCTTTCGTACGGCACGATTCAGGCTGCGTTCCGGACGCTGATGTCGATTCTGCCCGATCAGGACGTATTCTTGATCGAGAGCGCGTTTCTCGACAAGGAGAAGCTGGTTGCGGGCCAGTTTATCCTAATCCCGGAGACCGGGTCGCTCGGGCCGCTGCTCTCCGTTTTCGGCGTGGAGTGAGGCGCGGTGTGGCCGGTAGCGGGACGTCTGTCATTTTGCATCCGTGCAAAATGCCTACTGCCGAAAATTCACCTCTCGGCATCCTGCCTCCGGTGAATTCTTCGAGCCCCGCTACCGGCCCCACCCTTCCCCACCGCGCCCGGGATGGTGGTGTGAAAGAGCCGCACTTCTGGCAGTTTGCGGGTCGCTGTGGCTGACGACGTTTTTGACAAGTCTGAGTTCGTTTCGTATTTTCGGGACGAGACTGAGGAGTTGTTGCAGCAGATCGACGCGGACTTGTTGCAACTCGAGGACTTTGTGGCGTCGGGGCATGCGGACGCGGAGATCGTCAATTCGCTGTTTCGAGCTTTGCACACCATCAAGGGCAGCGCGGGAATGCTGCAGTTCGACGAAGTGCAGAGTCTCGCGCACAAGCTCGAGAACCTTTGCGATCTATTGCGCCGCGATCGGATGCCGCTCTCCGAAAGCTGCGTCGACGTGCTGTTTTCGGGACGCGATTTTCTTACCGATTTGGTCGAGCGCGCGGTTGGAGGCGGAGACTCCCCTCAAGGACTGGGCGAGTATAGCGCGCGGCTCGATCAATTCGTTGCCGTCTACGAAGAGACGTCGCAGGTCATCGACGGCGGCGAACCGCGGGCGCAAGAGTCGGGCGCGGTCGAGGACTTCGAAGCGGAGATCGCCCGGATGCTCGAGGCGGCGCACCATGCGACGGCGGCCGAGCCCGATCTCGAAGCGGTGATGGCGGCGGCCTTCGCCGGGGACACGCATATCGCCGGCCAACTCGATCCCTCAGCGGGCGAATTGCCGCCGCCGCCCCCGACGGTGCAAGACATCGAGTCTTTGCCCAGCGCGAAAGGGCGCGAGAAGCGCGCCACCGCGCATCAGACGATTCGAGTCGATATCGATCGGCTCGATATGCTGCTCAATCTCGTTGGCGAACTGGTCATCAACCGCACGCGCATTTCGGATATCGCCGGAACGCTCGAACGGACGCTTTCGGATAAGAACGGTTCCTCGCAATTGAACGGGCACGCCAAGACCATCGCGCCGCTTTCCAAGGATCTTACCGAGAGTTCGGCGTTGCTTGCGCGCACGACCAACGAAATTCAAGAGTCGATCATGAAGGTCCGCATGGTGCCGATCGGCCAGGTGTTCGATCGCTTTCCGCGGCTCGTGCGCGACGTCGCCAAGGCGCGCGGAAAAGAAGTGCATTTGCAAATCTCCGGCGCGGAGACCGATTTGGACAAGACCATCGTCGACGAAGTCGGGGACCCGCTCATGCACTTGTTGCGCAATTGCGTCGACCACGGCATCGAAGCGCCCGGCGTACGCGAGCAACGGGGTAAGTCGCGGGTCGGCACGATAGCGCTCAACGCTTATCACGAAGGCAACCAAATCATCATCGAGGTTACCGACGACGGCGACGGTATCAATCTCGAGGCCGTGCGCGCCCGGGGAATCAAGCAAGGTTTGATTTCGCCGGACGACCGGTTGACGGATCGCGAGATCATCGAATTGATCTTTACGCCCGGCTTTTCCACCGCCGAAGTGATCTCCGACGTAAGCGGACGCGGCGTGGGCATGGACGTGGTGAAGAAGAATATCACGCGTCTCAAAGGCGTCTTCGACGTCAACAGCGAGGCGGGCGCCGGCACGAAATTTACCATCAAGTTGCCGCTCACGCTCGCGATCATTCAAGCGTTGCTCGTGCGTGTTGCAAACGAACTGTATTCGATTCCACTCGATTCCGTCATCGAGTCGCAACGCATCGAAATGCGCGACGTGCGAACGGTCCACGGCAGCGAAGTCATCACGCTGCGCGGCCAAGTCGTGCCGCTGGTGCGCGTGGCGGATTTTTTTGAACTCACCGGCGAGCGCGACCCGGACAAGGTCATGATCGTCATCGTGGGACTGCAGGGACGCCAGATCGGACTCGTCGTCGACTCGTTTCAGGGCGAACAAGAAATCGTCATCAAACCGCTCTCCGACGTCGTCGGACGCATTCCCGGAATCTCCGGAGCGACGATTTTGGGTAACGGGTCGATCTCGCTCATCATCGACGTGCACTCGCTCGTAACTGAAGTCTATGCCAGCGGTCGCGTAGCCCGCGCCGAATATTCGGGGGTCTAAAACCATGCCAATGATGTCTTTCGCTTCCAGCAGTTCAGCGCACGCAAAACTCCAGCCGCACGACAAGATGAACGTTCAGCTATCCGGCGAGCGAGTTCAGGTCGTTTCGTTCCATCTGGGTAACGAAGAGTACGGCGTCGATATCGCTCAGGTGCAAGAGATCATCCGGATGGTCGAGATCACGCACGTCCCGCGCGCGCCGCATTTCATGGAGGGCGTGATCAACCTGCGCGGGCAGCTAATTCCGATTATCGATCTGCGCACGCGCTTCGGTATGTCGCGCGCCGAACACACAAAGAGCACCCGCATCGTCGTCACCGAGATCGGCTCTAAGCGCGTGGGCATCGTCGTGGATTCGGTCTCGGAAGTCCTCAATATCCCGATCGAGCACGTCGAAGACGCTCCCGACATGATCGCCGGAGTAGGCACCGAGTATATCCAAGGCGTGGGCAAAGTCGCCGACCGCCTGATCATACTACTGGATTTGACCATGGTAATGAGCGGCGAGGAGAAGCAGCAACTCGAGAGCATCGAAGCCGTGGTTGCCGCAACGTAAGCAAGCACTCGCCTTCCATGGAACTAAAGCGGCCTTCGGAGTGTTGATAGGAGCGTAAACCGTTTTCGAAGTCTGCACGGTCACATTCCACGTACCAGCCGAGTCGGATCCAGGAGCACCCCCAATGGTCATGCCGAACCAAATTCGAGGCATGGCCTGCAATGCTAAACTTGTCGAAGTATGACCCCGTCATGCCAAGGCTGGCGAAGCATGACCCCCGTCATGCTGAGTCTGTCGAAGCATCACCCCGTCATGCTGAGCTTGTCGAAGCATGCAAGACCTATTAGGAGAGACTCGTCCAGTGTATGTAGACGAAAAACTAAGCTGCGTTGATTGTGCGACGGAATTCGCATTCACATCCGGCGAACAAGAATTCTTTGCGATGAAGGGCTTTCAAAACAAGCCCAATCGCTGTCCGGACTGCCGCGCAAAGCGGAAGTCTTCGGCCGGTTCGCAATCCCGAGGAGCCGACTCCGGTCGCTCTCGCGAAATGCATCGTGCGACGTGCAGCCAATGCGGCGGCGTAGCCGAGGTTCCGTTCGAGCCTAGAGGCGACAAACCGGTATACTGCCGCGACTGCTTTGCCAGCCGCCCCAGCTACCGCTAAGACTTCGAACATCACCCTGAGGGAGGGCTGCGAGAGCAGCTCTCCCTTTGCACTTTGCCCCGAAAGCGTTTTCCGATGAAGACAGCCAAACCCAATTGGATCAACGGCATCGGCTTGGTGGCGATTCATATCGTCGCACTGGCCGCACTGTGGCCGGCGTTCTTCCACTGGTCCTCGGTCGCGATTGCCGGGGGAATCTATCTGATAACCGGCGGCCTCGGGATCACGCTGTGTTATCACCGCACTCTGACGCACCGCAGCATTCGCTTGCGCAAGCCGCTCGAGTACGCGATGGCCGTTTTCGGAACGTTGGCGTTTCAGGGCGACCCGATAAAATGGGTTGCGATCCATCGCAAACATCACGCGCACGCCGATAAGCCGGGCGATCCGCATAGCATCCACCAAGGCTTCAAATGGGCGCACGTCGATTGGATTTACCGGCGCAACGAAGCGGTGCCGACCGACGATGAAGTACGACGTTTCGTCCCGGATTTGTATGCCGACCCATTCTACCGCATGCTGGCGCATCTATCGTTGCCGTTGCAGATCGCTCTGGGCATCGCGCTCTTCATGTTGGGCGGCTGGTCGCTGCTGATCTGGGGCATGTTTGCCCGGCTCGTGTTCAGCTTCCACGCAACGTGGCTGGTCAACAGCGCCGCCCACACGATGGGCTACCAAACCTTTCGCACCGGCGATCGCTCGACCAATAACTGGTGGGTCGCGCTGCTTTCGTTCGGCGAAGGCTGGCACAACAACCACCACGCCTTTCCGTATTCCGCACGCCACGGTTTGCGCTGGTTCGAAATCGACCCCACGTGGTGGTGCATGAAGGTGCTGGTTTTCGCCCGCCTCGCCGACCGCCTCAAAGTACCCAGCAAAGCCACTCAGCGGCGCCTCCTCCTGTCACCCTGAGCGCGTCGAAGGGCAATGATGTCTCACGCTGAGCCTGCCTCCCCGTCACCCTGAGCCTGTCGAAGGGCGGCTATTAAAGAATTAATTGACAAAACGAATCCAGGTGGTTATAGTCTATTAAAGAATTAGTAGGCACCCTGGAGGCACCGGTCTTGGCACGCAAAAAATCCGCGATTCTTACGGAAGCCGAGTTGCGGCTCATGGAAGTCCTTTGGTACAAAGGCCGCGCCACCGTTGCGGACGTAACCAACGCGCTCCCGCCGCCGCCCATAGCGTACAGCACGGTTTTGACCACGCTGCGGATTCTCGAGCAAAAGGGATACATCGCGCACGAGGAAGATGGCCGCGCGTACGTCTACCGGCCGCTGGTCGCGCGCGAAGACGCCGCGAAATCGGCAGTCGGCCAGCTGGTGCACCGTTTCTTCAAAAATAATTCCGGCGAACTCGCATTGCGACTGGTCGCAGAAGAACGCCCGTCGGACGAAGAACTCCGCCGTCTCAAAGCGCTTATCGAGAAATACGAGGATGCAGGCGAATGAACGCAATCGTCGCGGTACTCGAACCCGTCGCGCGCGCGGCCGTCGCGACCCTCTTCAATAGCTTATGGGAAGCCACGCTTCTCGCAATCGCCGTCTGGGCGGTGCTGCATTTCGTCCCGAATCTCAATGCCGCGACTCGATACGCGGCGTGGTGCGTCGCACTCGCCGCGGCGATCGTCTTACCGCTAGCGACGACGCTGCCGCGCATTACGCTCCAACCCGCTGTGGTGTACGAGCGCCTGCCGCAGTCCTCCACTCGACAGGCGCCCTCATCCGCCGCAACGCTGCGGACGATGCATGCCCACTCCGCTTCGTCCGCAGCGCACCTCGAGCGCACGCCGCCCGCGCCAAACACCGGCTTCCGCTTTCCGCAACGCGCGCACGTTGCGGTGCCGAGCATAGCGGCGCTCGCGATCTTCGCGGCGTGGCTATTGGTTGCACTCGCGATTTTGGGACGATTGATCCTCAATCTCGTGCGGCTCGAAAGACTCAAACGCGACGCATTGCCGCTGCCCGTCGACTATCGCGAGCATTTGCAACGCTGGGCCGACGCGGCTAAAGGAACGCGCGAGGTTCGTTTGTGCGTTTCGGACCGCATCGAAGTGCCGATCGCCGTCGGGCTTTTCGACTCGATGATCTTGATTCCGCAGCACCTCCTGCAGACGCTTTCCGAAAACGAAGTCGATCAGATCACCCTTCACGAGTTAGGACATCTCCGGCGCGCCGACGATTGGACAAACGCGTTTCAACGTATCGTCCAGGCGCTGTTTTTCTTCAATCCCGCGATTCTTTGGATCGCTCAGCAACTCGACCTCGAGCGCGAGGTCGCATGCGACGATTGGGTACTGGCGACGACGCGCGACGTTCGCCCGTACGCGTTTTGTCTCACGAAAATGGCCGAAGTGACGGCATGGCCGCATCGGGCGCTGGCAGCGCCGGGCGTGTTCATGACGCGCAAGAGTCTCTCCATTCGCGTCGAGCGTCTGCTGCGCGCCGGCCGGAACGTTCGCACGGGAATCGCCTTCGGACCAACGGGTGCGGTGGCCGCCGCGCTGATCGTGCTGTTTTTTGTTCTCCAATCGGTAGCGCCGTCGATCGCCTTCACGCTACCCGCGCAGGCGGTTGCGCCGGTCCCCGCGGTCATCCCAATACATGTGGCGCACCACATAGCACATGCAACGGTCGCGGTACAACCCGCGCCGACGGCGGCGGCAAAACCGGTAGTTACGCCGAAACCGCGCGTTCGCGTAGAAACGCGCACCGAGTACCGCTACATAACGGTGCCTGCGACGCACGTTCACGTACCCGCGCGAAACGTTCACGTTCCCGAAGTCAACGTCAACATTCCCAAGCGCACGTTCCGCGTGCTGACAGCCCCGCGCGTCGGAGAGCTCCCACGGTTCAACCCGCTGCCTGTTAATTTCGAGAAGAATCTCAAAATACAGATCATTCGGAGCTTCGGAAATATGGGCACGCGTACGGGCGGGCCGCATCTAACCGGCGACGGTTGCACGGGCTGCGACATGACCGGGGCCAATCTTGCCGGTCACGATTTTCGCAACAAGTCGTATCTCGGCTCGGACTTCACGCGTGCGAACCTGCAAAATGCGGATTTTCGCGGCGCGTCTCTGACCGGCGTGGATTTCCACAATGCGAATTTGCGTGGGGCCAACTTCACGAACGCCCAAATGGAAGGCTGCAATTTTCGCGGAGCCGACCTCACGAATGCGACGCTGGACGGCGCGCGCATGACCGGATGCGATTTCGACGTCGCACGCCTGACGCCCACGCAAGCGCGTGCCGTATTGCGTGGATGCGAGGGGTGCGATTTCAAACATGCCGACTTGCACGGGCAAGATATGCACGGGATTTCGATCGAAGGTGACGACATGGCTTATGCGGACCTGCGCGGCGCGGACCTTTCGAACGTGCAGTTTACCGGAATCGATTTACACGGAGCGCAGCTGGCCGGAGCAAAGTTGGACGGAGCGTCCTTTACGGGTTGCGACTTCAGCGGAGTCAATCTGCACGACGTCGACCTCTCGCGCGCCCACGTAGTCGGAAGTAAGTTCACCGGCTCGCACGCCCCGTAGGCAGCCGCCGGCGCCGAGAGACAATCAACACCTTTGTCGGGCCTGCTGGAAGCGGGCCTGGCTTCGCACGCTCTCTACAAGGAGTCGCACATGGTTTCCATAGCCCAGCTTGCCTTGCTCGCGACGCTCGTACTCGCACCCGCTAGCGGCGTTCCGCAGACGTGCATCGGTTGCGATTTCAGCGGAAGCGACTTGCACGGTCGCGACATGCACGCGATCACGTGGACCGGCACCGATCTACGACGGGCGAACCTGCAATCTACCGATCTGCGCGATGCGAAGCTCGCGGGCGTCGACTTCCAAAAGGCGGACTTGCGCGGCGCGGATCTGCGGAACTCCCACCTCGCCGGCGTCGATCTCCAAGGCGCGAAACTCGCCGGGGCGCGTTTCGGCGGCGCGCAATTAGCCGGCGTCGATCTGACGCACGGCGTGCTGGACGGATTGCCCGATTCGCAACTGCGCGATCTGCTCGGGAATTGCGCGGGTTGCGACATGAGCGACGTCGATCTCCACGGCAAGGACCTTCATGGCATTTCGATCGTAGGCTCGGATCTGAGCGGCGCGAACCTTCGAGCGGCAAATCTGTCCGGGTCCGTCCTCTGCGCGCACTCGGAACGTTGGTCGCGCGACGGAGTTACGCGAGTTAGCGGAAAGGTCGCCTGTGCCGATCTTTCGGGAGCAGACCTGCATGGGACCGATCTGCGCGGCGTCAAACTGTGCGATGACGCTCGCGGCCGCGGCGACTGCCGGCAAGTGGATTCATCGACGCTGCGCGACGCCGCGCATGCAAACCTGAGCGGGGCGATCGGTCCGTAACCATGCGCCGCTTCGCACTACTGATCGCGTTCGCGCTGCTATCCTTCGGCGCACCTGCACGCGCCGCGCAAGAGGCCGCTGCCGTCATAGCCGTGCCCACCGTTGCGCAAGCGCCGACGCTACTCGCGGACCTTTCGAGTCCCGCGTGGCAAAAAGCCGCGCGCGTCTCGCTTTCGTGGAATCTCCTCGGGCATAAGGCGGCTGCCGAAACGACCACGGCGTACGTGTGCACGGACGGTACGTCGCTGTTCGTCGGATTCGACGCGCGACAAGCCGGAGCGGTCGTTGCGTCGCAACATACCAACAACGCGGGCTACGGTTCCGACGATAGCGTGCAAATTGTTTTGTGGCCTGGCGGCAACCAGGGTTTCCGGTATCAGTTCGTCGTCAACCCGATCGGAACGCACTATCAGTTTTCGACGGAAAATACCGCCTACGAGCCACGCTGGACCTCTGTGGGGAAGGTCGTTCCGGGCGGCTATGTGGTGGTGATGAAGATCCCACTGAAAGTCATGCACGTGACCACGAGCGGTAAATCGTGGATGGTGCAGTTTACGCGATCGGTAGAGTCGACCGGCGACAACTACGTTTATTCGTACGATCGCGACGCGACCGATCCAACCGACGTACGGTACGCGGGAACGCTGAGCGGACTGCACGCCGATGCGGTTCGACCGCAACCGCGATTAGCGCTCTACGGGTTGAGCAGTATCGCCGGCAGTTCGATCGGCGGCTCGACGTCGCGCGCGGGCGCCGACTTGTCGATCCCAATTACCGCGACCTCGGCATTCTACGCGACGCTGCATCCCGATTATTCCAACGTCGAAAAGGACCAGCAGTCGATTTCGCCCACGGCTTTCCGGCGTTCGGTAAGCGAGGTGCGCCCGTTCTTCACGCAAGGTAACTCGTTTTATAACGATTTCGATTGCGATGCGTGCGGTGGATACAACACGACGCTCTACACGCCGTCCATACCGACGCCGCGCGACGGATACGCGATCGAAGGCAAACAAGGTAGCCTTGGCTTTGCGGGTTTCGACGCCGTCGGCGTGGGTCGCAGCGACGCTGCCCAAGCTCTCACGTATCAGAACGATAAGCGTACGGTGTACGCAGCCCTCCAACGCGTGGCCGTCAATCTTCCGGGCGTGCGCGACGATTCTATCGAAGGCGGCGTGAGCGTCAGCGATCGCAAGCACCTTAGCGCGTATTTTGACTACGCGGCCGACGCCGGAACCCACGTGCGACCTGGTGCCGGCGACGCGCGCTACATCGACCTCGGCGCCGGTTATGCCAGTCAGACGACCGCAATTTTTGGATCGATTCGTAAGGTCGGGGCGCAGTTCGATCCGTTGGACGGGTTCGTCTCCCATCCGGATATCGGCGGCTACGGCGCGTACTACAGCCACGCGCTGCTGTTCGCACCGGACCGGCCGATTCGAAGCATCACGTGGTCGGCGTTTCTCGACCGCTACCACGGCACCACGCTCGGTTTAAACCAGACCGATCAATCGCTGGGAGTAGACGTTCTGACCAAGGGTCTCGTCGACGTCAACGTCGGCGTCGGATCGAGCTTTCTGCGCATGAATAACGGCGTGTTCTCGCCGATTTCGCAAAACGGCGTTTCGGTAACCTTCGGCAGCGGCGCTGCCAATGCGAATGTGAATAACGGAGCGCAGCACGGCCAGGGCGCGACGCCGACGACGGTGGCGTTTTATGCCGGCCGTTTCGGGCCGGGTAACCTCGACTCATACACGCTGAGCTCGACGATTCGCGCGGGCAGACGCGGGCTGCTTAGCGGCGAGTTCGACGATAACCGGCAACTGTTGGACGCGGGCGGCCGTTTCCAGCAATGGCTCGAACGCGTCGCCTATACGTACCAAGCCGGACCGGATCAATCGCTCGCGTTCGGGGTGCGTCGCATCATCGGAACGCCGCCCGAACTTGAGATCGATCGGGTGCCGTCGTTCCAAAGCGGCTGGAATCTCTCGGCAGCGTTTCACCGAGTCTTCGGCGCAAACGAACTGTATGCGGTGTACGGCGATGCGAGCGCTTTCTCTACCTCGCCGCAGTTCATCCTCAAATGGATTCACTACTTCGGCGCCGCGAAGGGGACCTAAGCAGAGCGAGCAGGCCACAGGCCGCGCTCGGACTAAGGTGTGTGCCATGTTTAGAGCATTCCTGGCCGCGCTGGTGCTCGGCGCGACCGCGACCGCAGCGGTTTCCGCAGCCGCCGTAGCCGTACCGCGCGCCAAGGCGCCTTCTCCGGCCCCTTCGCCGCTCAAAGAAATCGTCCACGTCATTTCGACGCCGTTCTGCACCGCGCTGCGCCGCAACATCGCACCGGCGATCGGCCACGTCCTCGACAACGATCGCATCATCGCGGCGAGCCAACCGGCCTTCACGCAGTTCGCGCGAGATCACGCCGCCGCGCAGCACAACGGATCGCAATCAGCCGAAGACCTCGACGTGCTGCATCTCGAGAATTTGGTGGGTCCGATGGTTCGCAACGTGCAGCAAACCGAATCGCTGCTCGGGAACACGGCAACGTTTCCGGTGCGTCCGTTAAATAACGACGATAAGCAAATCGTCGCGTTGCGCTCGCAGCTTTTGACGGTACTCCAAGAGCAAAAAGGCGTACTCGATCTTATTTCCGGTTTGGTCGACACGCAACAAATGGGTGAGTTGCAGGCCGCCGGACACGAATACGACAACGCCTTGAACAAACCCGATACGCGAACGGCCACGGGTCCAAACGGCACCAATACCACGCCGTCGGGCTCACCGACGACTGCGCCCGATTCGCTCGTGAACGCTGGCGTACCCGAACGAAATCCCGGTAACGTTCCCGACGTCACGAAGCTCAACACGGATTCGATGCTGGCCAACAATCCGATCCTCGCGTTTCCGCGAGCGGTGGGCACGTATCAGCAACGGATATCCATGCGCGAAGATGTCGCTGCGGCCGGCGTTCGCAAAGCGATACCGATGTGCGGCGGTCACAATCCCGGCGAGCCGGCGCCCTCGCCCAAACCGTAGCCGCCTCCGCCCGGCGTTTGCACGACGATCGTGTCGCCGGGTTCGAGGGCAATGGTCGTTTTCGCCGGCAGCGGTTGCCGTTCTCCGGCGCGCTCCAGATGATGCGATCCGGTCGAGCCGCTCGATCCGCCGCGCGTTCCTGGCGGAGCGACCGTATGCCGGTCGGCCAGTAATGACGCGCGCGCGGTACCGTCGGTGAGTTGGAGCGCGCGTATCAATCCGTCGCCGCCGCGAAAGGTTCCGTCGCCGCCGGTACGATCCGCAAACTCGTAGCGCGTGACGAGTAGCGGAAAGTCGCGTTCGATGGCTTCGATGGGCGTGTTGAGCGTATTGGTCATATGGCACTGAATGCCGGAGATGCCGTCGCCGTTGGGACGAGCCCCCATTCCGCACCCGTTTGTTTCGTAGAATGCCCAACTCTCGCCCGACGCGCGAATGCCACCGATCATCACGTTGCTCATCGTGCCGCCGCTTGCCGCGGGGACGCGTTCCGGCGCGGCTTGCGCGAGCGCCTGCAGGACGACGTCGGCGTTACGCGTGCTGGTCTCGACGTTGCCCCCCGATACCGGCGCGGGACGGCGCGGATTGAGTATGCTTCCTTCTGGAACCGCGACGCTGACGGGGCGAAAACAGCCGTCGTTCATCGGTATCGTCGGATCGGTCACCGCGCGCAACGCATAATGGATGCCTGACAGCGTGACGCCGTAGACGGCGTTCATGGGAAAGTCGACTTGCCGCGCGGTGCCGGCGTAGTCGAAGTGCGCGCTCCCGTCGCGCAGCGTGACGCGCAGCGCAATGCGCAGCGTGGGTTGCCCGTCGCGATCTTCGAGCGCGTCGGCGCTTTCGAAAACGCCCGTACCCAGCGTGGCGAGCGCGTTGCGCATACGCCGTTCGCTCTCGTTCAAAATGCGCTCGATTGCGCCTTCCACCGTGGCTTCCCCGAAGCGCTCGTACAGTTCGAGCACGCGCCGTTCGCCGGTATAATTCCCGGCAAGTTGCGCGCGCAAGTCGCCGCTGCGTGCGTCGGGTGTGCGCGAATTTGCCCGAAACATCGCGAGCGTCGCCGCAACGGTGCGGTCGTTTTCCATCAGGCGGATCGGCGGAACGATAAGGCCCTCGGCAAAGAGTTCGGGCGCGTCGGCGCACATCGATCCGGGCACCATACCGCCGACGTCGGTGTGATGGGCCTTGTTCGCAGCATACCCGACAAGCGTGCCGGCAAGGAAGATCGGGCGTATCACCGTGACGTCGTTGAGGTGGGTGCCCGAGACGTACGGGTCGTTGACGACCCACATTTCGCCCGGCCGCACCGCCCCGTATTCGCGCTCGATAACGGCAAGCGTCGCGCGCAGACCCCACGGCAGCGACCCGAGATGAACGGGAATGTGCTCGGCCTGCGCGATCAAGCGGCCGTGACGATCGAAGAGCGCGCACGAATGATCGAGCCGTTCTTTGATGTTCGGCGAATATGCGCTATTGCGGACGGAAATACCCATCTCTTCGCTTGCATACAAGAGCGAACTCTTGATGAGTTCGCTTACGATGGGATCGACGCTCATCGGGCCACCCTGCCGAAACCGGTGACGCGTATCAAGGGCCAGAAAGCTCCGGTGTCGGCGAACGCGTCGAGCCAAAGCCCGCGCGCGCGCAACAGGCTACGCTCGCGGTCTGCCGCAATGCGCGCGCGCAGCGTCGAACCGGCGCCGCACTCGCGCGCGGCTTCCAGCAATAGCGCGCAATCGTGCACGTCGCCGAGTGCCGAGGTGAGCTGCGCGAGCCGCTCCTCTGCCGCAGCCAGCTCGGGAAGTGCGGCTTGAAAACGCTCGACGGCATACCGCAAGCGCTTTCCCGAAAGACGCAGCGCGTGCAACCGTTCGTCGTCGGTCTCGGTGCCTAAGCTGCGTCCGCATTCCAGCATCTCGGCAAAGCGCACGCCGATCGAGCGGCGCATCGCTTCGCCGGCGTCCTCGCCTCGATCGAACATAAGGCGTCGTGGAGTTACGCGCACGGTGGTACCGCCGCCGCATCGAGCAGCATCGCGAGTTTGCGGCGCGCCTTGCGCCTGCGCCGGCGAATGCGTTTGCGCAGCGTCTGGATAACGCATCGCTCTTCCGGCGATGCTGCGCGGTCGTATTCGCGCAATCGAGCGAGGTGCACGTCGCCGTCGCGCACGCGACCGAGGACTTTACGCAGCGCATTCGCTCTGTCGAAGAGGTGGGTCGCGTCGTCGATGCATGCATAAAAATCTTCTATGGTCGCCAAGAGCCGCGAGAGCGCCTTTCGAGCGCGGTGGATACGCTTAGCCGAACGCGGTTTGCGCCGGATGCCCCGCAGAGCCCGATCGGCCGCCACTCGTTGTTCGGCCACCACCGCTGCTGCCGCTTCTGCGAGCATGTTACTCGGCCCGTTCATAGCGTCCGTTCCACGGCCATGACGTTCCCCGCTCGTGCGCTCCATCCCGGCGGAACGTAGGTGCAGGTATCGTATTGTTCGACCAACGCGGGTCCGTCGACTCGAGGCGGCAGCCGCTTGCGATCGTAGACCGGCACCGCATGAAATGCTCCGTCGATGTAGACGTCGCGCGTGCCGTCAGGCGCGTGCGAATCGTCCGGCGGCGAGCCGTCGCCCGGTTCTTTCACGTGCGGAAGATCGCCGATCGCGGTGAGGCGTGCGTTGACCAGCTCGACGGCTTCGTCGCGAACGGCGTAGCCGTAGCGGCGCTCGTGCTTTTCGTGGAAGCGATCTACGATGGCGGCGACCGAGCCGCCATGTTCGATGTCGAGTTCGAAGCTTTGTCCGCGATACCGCGCATCGTATTCGCGCGCGAAACTCATTGCTTTGTCGGCCACGCCTTGCTCGCGCAACGCCCGCCTTCCCTCATTTTCGAGACGCGCGAATATCGTTTCGAGTTCGCCGTAATCGATGCCGGACGCATCGCGCAATACGGGCGAGATAAAGCTCGCGCGCATCTGCGCGACCAGCAGGCCATACGCCGAAAATACGCCCGGATGGCGAGGCACGAGCACGCGCGTGATGCCCAACTCGTGCGCGAGCGCGCAGGCGTGCAGCGGACCGTTACCGCCAAAAGCGATCATCGCGAACTCGCGTGGGTCGAGCCCGCGCTCGACGGTTACGATGCGCAGCACTTTAGCCATCTCGGCGTCAACGAGCGTGATGATCCCCGCGGCGGTCGCTTCGACCGAGAGTTCCAATCGTTGCGCGAGCGCCGCGATTGCGGCGCGCGATCGCCGCGCATCGATGGGGAACGTCCCGCCAACGAGATGGGTTTGATTCAGGCGTCCAAGGACAACATTTGCGTCGGTGACGGTCGCGCGATCGGAGCGGCCATAGCATGCCGGCCCCGGATCGGCACCGGCCGAGAGCGGTCCGACGTGCAGCGAACCGCCGTCGTCAATCCACGCGAGGGTTCCGCCGCCGGCGCTGATCTCAGCGAGATCCACGAACGGAAAGCGCACGGGATATCCGCTACCTTTTACCGAGCGCCCCGAATGCGTCGCTCCCGCCGCTTCGAACTCACCGGCAACTTGCACGACACCGCCGGCAATCGTCCCGGCCTTTGCGGTCGTGCCGCCCATGTCGAAGGAGAGTAGTTTGTCGAGGCCCAGCCGGCGTGCGACGTGAGCGGCAGCGATGACGCCCGATGCAGGGCCGCTCTCGATGATCGTAGCGGGCCGTTGAGCGGCGCGCGCCGCGGTCGCCATGCCGCCGTTGCTCTGCATGACGTACAGCGGCGCGGCGATGCCGCCGTCACGCAGTCCGCGCGCGAGCCGCTCGATGTACCCGCGCACGATCGGCAACAGCGCGGCATTAACGACGGTGGTAGAAAATCGTTCGTACTCGCGATACTCAGGATCGATCTCCGACGAAAGCGCGACCGCCGTCTCGGGGAGCGCGCTGGCAATGGCCTGCGCGACGCGCCGTTCGTGCGCGTCGTTCGCGTAGGCATGTAAGAATCCGATCGCCACCGCGTCGACATTGCGCGAGCGCACTTCGTTGACGACACGCTCGATCTCGACGTCGTCGAGCGTCACGAGCACCTCGCCGCGACGATCGATGCGCTCGCGCACGCCGATGCGATCCGCGCGTGCGACCAATGGCTTCGGGCGCGTAACGAACAGGTTGTAAATTTCGCTGCGATTCTGCCGCCCAATCTCGATAATGTCGCGAAAACCCATCGTCGTCACGAAAGCGACGCGCGGCAACTCCAAACCCATCTGTCCCAGCAGCGCATTCGTAGCGATCGTGGTCGAATGCGATAGCCATTGTATGACCGGCGGCGTTTCATAGCGCCCAAGTAACGCGCGCACGGCCTCGAGCACGCCGATCTCGGGGGCTAGCGGCGTAGACGCGACCTTCAGCGCGGTCACCTCGCCAGTCGCGACGTCGAGCGCGACCAAATCGGTAAATGTTCCCCCGACGTCGATCCCAACGCGGAGCGTGGCGTTCGCGAGCATGGCCACCCTTTCGATTGGTGCGCGCTACTTCATTCAAGGGGCACGGCGCGATCGCGCTGGCAAGAATTGTAAGAGCGAGTATTGGTCTGAGAGGTCGCTCGTAGATCGTATATTCGGCACGAGACGATTGTCGTGCTCCGGGCAAATGTGGCCGAAAGCGCGGGCAACCCCGGCTCGAACTATTCCTGCGAGCTGTTTTTGCCGATGATTGACGAGGAATACATCGCGTCGCGTATCGGCGCATGCGGCTTGGTTAGTCCCAGGTTGTTTTTTGACGGGTGGTTGCTGTGCGCAGTTGTTCGAAAATATTACGAGTTGCGGCAGTATGTACTGCGCTTCTCGCGTTATCGGTGGCGGGACTGTTCCCGACGCATATGGCTTTTGCCCAAAA
>DATBTT010000022.1:0-34955 GCA_036559125.1 Vulcanimicrobiaceae bacterium | reverse complement strand
GTTGTCGGGGTTGGTTCGGATGACGGGGTTGGTTCGGATGACGGGGTTGGTTCGGGTAACGGGGTTGGTTCGGGATGAAGGCGATTCGTGCTTTTGTCCCTGCATGTACCTTGCGCGCAGGAGTATGATGCAAGGGCCTATGATCGGTTCCGTGCGTACTAAACTCGGCGACTTTACAACCAATCCACGTCGCTTGGCGATTATTTCGCTATTCGCGGCGCTTATCGGTCTGGCCGCCGCGTGTGTCGCGAAGCTTCTGTTGCTGCTCATTGGGCTCGTGACTCACCTCGCGTATTTCGGAAGGCCGGGTGCGGGGCTGGTACCGCCCGATCCC
Organism: Vulcanimicrobiaceae bacterium; assembly: GCA_036559125.1. Taxonomy (GTDB): domain Bacteria; phylum Vulcanimicrobiota; class Vulcanimicrobiia; order Vulcanimicrobiales; family Vulcanimicrobiaceae; genus JALYTZ01. The sequence continues at coordinate 34,621 of DATBTT010000022.1, read as the reverse complement.
CGGCACTTCGGTTTGATTTCGATCGCGATTCCCGTAATCGGCGGGTTGATCGTCGGCGTCATTGCGCGCTTCGGCAGCGAAAAAATCCGCGGACACGGCATCCCCGAAGCAATTCAATCGATTCTGGATCGCGATAGCATCATTCAGGCACGCGTCGCACTCTGGAAGCCGCTGGCTTCGGCAATAACGATCGGCACCGGCGCACCCTTCGGCGCCGAGGGCCCGATCATCATGACCGGTGGCGCGGTCGGCTCGCTCTTCGCGCAATTTCTGCGCTTGTCGTCGCTCGAGCGGCGCACGTTGCTCGTCGCAGGCGCCGCGGGCGGCATGGCCGCAACGTTCGGTGCGCCGATCGCGTCGGTCCTCATCGCCGTCGAGTTGCTCCTTTTCGAATGGCGCCCGCGCAGTTTCATTCCGGTGGCCGTCGCTGCGTTCGTGGCGGAGGCGATGCGAACGGTGCTGATTGGAAGCAACCCGCCGTTTCTCATGCTGCACGCGCACTTGCTGCCGACGTCGGCGCTAGGTTGGGCGCTCGTCGTGGGTATCTGCGGCGGCATCGTCTCGGCAATCATGACGAAATTGGTGTACTTTACCGAAGACGCGTATGAAAAGCTCCCCATTCATTGGATGTGGTGGCCCGCCATCGGCGGCTTGGTAGTCGGCATCGGAGGATGGTTCGTGCCGCAGGCACTCGGCGTCGGCTATCCGACGATCGCCGCAATGCTAAACGGACAACTCGCTCTTAGCGTGGTGGCCGGAATCATCGTCGTTAAGATCATCATCTGGATCGTAGCATTGGGTTCGGGAACGTCCGGCGGCGTTCTCGCTCCGCTGTTGATGATCGGCGGCGCAATGGGCACGTTGCTCGCGGTGCTCATCCCAGGACACGACTCCGCCGCGTGGGCTGCCATCGGAATGGCGGCCATCATGGGCGGGACCATGCGCGCGCCCTTTATGGCGACGCTTTTCGCAGTGGAGACGACGCACGGCTGGGGTCTTTTGCCGGCGCTGTTCGTGGCATGCGTTGCAGCGACGGCATTTACGGTCGTGTTCGTGCCGCGCTCCATTCTCACCGAAAAACTCGCCCGGCGCGGCATGCACGTAGCGCGCGAATATGCAGTGCACCCGCTTGAGCTGATCTCGATCGGGGCGACGATGCGTTCGCGCGACACGCTTCCGTCGTTCGCGGGCGGCGTCACCATCGGCGAAGCGGCGGCGCAATTGCTCGAGCGCGATGCAACCGGCACGTACGCCGAGTATCCGGTCGTGGAAGCGGACGTTCCCGTAGCTACGGTTTCACGAAACGATCTCATACGGCTCGCGCGCGACCAGTCGCAGGCGCCCGTGGCGCTTCGCGACGTAGCAAAGCCCGCGGTCTTGATGCATCCCGAAGACCGCATGCGCGAGGCCGCAAACATCATGGCCCGTCGTGGCGTGCGCAGCGTATTCGTGATGGACGAACGCGGCCGTTGGGTAGGCGTGTTGACCTCCGACGATTTGTTGCGCGCGTGGAAACGCGGCATGGCTTCGGAAGACCGACGCGTTCGCGTTCGGTCGATTCGCCGGCTTATGGGGCCAATCGCCAGGCGGCCACGTTCCAAAACGGTGTCGTAACTGCGGTTGTCTGTCCGCGCAATGCTCTCGGAAAAACGTTGATCGACGTTGCCTGATAGAGCGCGACCAGCGGAAGATCGTGCGCTAACAAGCGCTGAACCTCGCGATAGAGGCGGATGCGCGCGGCGCGGTCAGGAGCGCTCGCGGCGCGCTCGAGGAGCGCGTCGACGCGAGGGTTGCAATAGCGTGCTTTGTTGAATCCCCGCGGTGGGATTCGATCGCACGCGAACTGGTCGGTGACGTCCGGGTCGAAACCGGCAATGAATTGAAAGAGCGTAACTCCGAAACGGCCGCCGTAGAGGGGACCTGCCGGCGCGGGCGCCACGAGTTCGTCGACGGCAAAGCGCTGGATCGAGACGTCCACTCCGATTGCGCGCTCCGCGGCCTGGATCGCCGTCGCGATCGTCGTCGCGCTGGGCTTATCCGCGCGCGTGATCAGCGTTACTGCCAATCTCCGCGAACCTTTCGCACGCACGCCTTGGGGATCGAGCCTCCATCCGTCGGCGTCCAAAGCCCGCGCGGCCGCCGCCGGATCGTAGCGCGGCATGGAAAACGCACGCGGATCGTAGGCCCACTGGAAGAGTCCCTGGCCGGGACCGGCAGTGAACACGCCGCCTTGTAAGACCTTGCCGACGACGTCGCGGCCGTCAAACGCCATCGCGAAGGCGCGTCTGACGACCGGATCGCTCGTAACGGGATCTTGCAGATTGAAAATCAACGCGCCCGTTCCGTCGATGGGAATGCGATCGACGCGCGTGCCGGGAAGCTTCTTCAACAGCGCGTATTGCGACTCGTCGGCGTTAACGTAGGCGTCGGCTTCGCCCGCACGCAGCATCGTTTCCGCGGCCGGAGCCGACGCCGTAAAGACAATGGCCATCCGCTCGATGTGTGCGGCACGGCCCCAATAGGTAGAATTGCGTTCCAATTCGAGTCGCTCGCCGCGCTGCCAGCGCACGACGCGATACGGGCCCGAGCCGACTGGCTTGGCATCGAACGGTGCTTGCGCGAGCGGCCCCTGCCTGCCTAAGATGTGCTCGGGAAGAATCGGCACCGCATTTCCAGGACCGCAAAGATAGACGAGCGCGGGCGCAAACGGCGTTTTCAGAACCACGCGAACCGTGCGAGCGTCGGGGGTTTCGATCGCGCGGATGCGGTCGAACCCGAGTACGCTCGGCACGGCGTTGCGCGGATCGGTTATCGCGCGCATCGTGAACGCGACGTCGCGGCTGGTCAGCGCAACGCCGTCGCTAAAACGCAATCCGGCGCGCAGCCGGTAGGTAATCGTGCGCCCGTCGGGTGAAATTCCGCCATTGGCGCGCGTTGGTACCCGCAGCGCTGCGTCCGGTACGAGATTGCCCCGATCGTCGATGCGAAGCAAATACGAATACAACAACGCCGCCAGCTCCTGGCCGCCGACGCCGCTCACGAAAATCGGATTGAGCGACGCGAAGTCCTGCGTCTGCACGATTGTCAGCGGACGCGACTCACCCTTGGACGCCGCCGACGGATGGTGAAGCGCCGTGCAGGCGGCCAACATCAGCGCACCGGTCGCGGCGAGGATGGGACGCACGGCCCTCGACTCCATCACCTCCACTTATTACATTAAGAGGGAAGCGACCCCGTCTTTAAAGGAGCTTGCGTTTATGCGTTTTCGCACCGGCATACTTTCGATCGTGCTCGCCGTGGCCGGCACGGCCCTCTGCGCCGCGGCAGCGCCGCCTCCCCAATTGCCGCCGCAACCGGCCGTTCGCCCGGCGTGGGTCCCGAAGGGGGCTTTACTGGTTAGCCCGTGCATCGCGGGCATGGGCTCGCATTGGGCGAATCCCAAGAATCTGCCGTTTGGTCCAATTTACGGCGAATATCAGGGCAAGCCCGTATTCAGCGAGATCATGATCGACCAAAAAGCGTTCGCTAAAGGAACCAACTGGCGCGAACAGCTGCAACCGCTCGCCGGCTACAAGATCGATCATGTCGATATCGAGTTCAATCCCTACGGACACGCTGGATATCCCATCCCGCACTACGACATCCACGCCTACTACGTGAGCCACGCCGTCCACACCAAGTTCTGCCCGAACGGCGAAAAAATCCGCGGTAGCGAGTAAGGGCCCGGCTCGGCCGGACGAACGCACTTGACGAGAGGACTCGTCCCTGATACTATGCCGAGGTTGTGGTCCGCCCGGCCGCGTTTTTTCGCGTGCCGGGGAAAAGAATCAGGCAGTACGCCTGGGTCCGTGGCCTCAGACAATCTTTAAGGACGAGGAAGTACATGAAGAACATCCTTGGCCGCAAGGTTGGGATGACGAGCGTCTTCACCGACGACGGCCGGCACGTGCCGGTCACGGTGATCGAAGCCGGTCCCTGCACGGTGGTCGAGCGCAGAACGAAAGACAAGCACGGCTACGAGTCCGTGGCTTTGGCTTTCGGCGACGTTAAAAAGTCGCGCGTCTCGCGTGCCCTTGCCGGACATTATAAGAAGACCAACGTCGAACCCAAGCGTTTTATACGAGAGTTTCGCAACGACATCGACGGTGTCGAAGTCGGTGCAACCGTGACCGTGTCCGAGTTCGCCACCGGCGATCGGGTTGACGTCGTCGGCATCTCGAAAGGCCATGGATTTTCAGGCGGCATCAAACGGCACAACTTCTCGGGCGGTGGCGCGAGCCACGGCTCGATGATCCATCGTCAGCCGGCTTCCAACGGCGACACCAATGCGGGCCGCGTCGTGAAGGGGAGCCGCCGTCCGGGTCATTTCGGCGTCGACCGCACGACGCATCAAAATTTGGAGATCGTCCGGGCCGACGTCGAGCGTAATCTGCTTCTGGTTCGCGGTCCGATTCCGGGTCCCAAGAACGCGCTGGTCATCGTTCGCCAGAGTGTGAAAGCGGAGGCGAAGTAGCATGCCCAACGTTATCGACGTTAGCGGCTCGGTCGTTCGTGAAGAGCGCACGCCGGATATCTTCAATCAGGATTACAGCGACAAGGCGCACGCGATTTTCCGCGCCGTCTTTCGCGAACTCGCAAATCCGCGCGCGGGTACTGCTTCGACGCTGCGCCGGGACGAAGTTCGCGGCGGCGGTCGCAAACCGTGGAAGCAAAAGGGCACCGGCCGCGCGCGCCAAGGTTCGATTCGTTCGCCGCAATGGCGCCACGGCGGCGTCGTGTTTGGTCCCAAGCCGCGCTCGTTCGCTACCGACCTGAATAAAAAAGAACGCCGAGCCGCATTCATCGCCGCGCTCGCCGACCGCTTCAAAAACGACGGCATTACGATACTCGACGCCGCAAACTTCGAGCTGACGAAGACGGCCGATTTCGCGAAGCTGATATTCGGCAACGCGAAAGACGCGAAGAAAGGTCCCGCGACGCTGGTCGTCTGCGGGTCCGACGAGCAGGTCGCCGACCGGCTGCATCGGGTCGGCCGAAACCTGCGCCACATCGGGATCACGCACGCCGGAGCGCTCGACGTGAAAGACGTGCTGCGCTATCCGCGCATCGTATTCACGACGGCGGCCTACGAAGCGATCGTCAACACGTTCGCCAAGTCCGACGAAGGGGCCAAGTAATGGACGCACGCGACGTCATAATCGCACCGCGCATCACCGAGAAATCGATGGGTAGCGCGGTCGTGCAGCAGTACAGCTTCATCGTGCATCCGGACGCGACAAAAACGCAGATCCGCCACGCGATCGAGGAAATCTTCAAAGTCAACGTCGTCAAAATCAACACGTCCAACGTGGGCGGCAAGAAGCGCAATTTCGCGCGCCGCGGCGTCCGTAGCGAAGGCTATCAGAAGGACACCAAGAAGGCGATCGTCACTCTGCGGCCGGGTCAAAAAATAGAACTCGGCGGCGTCAACTATTTCGAGCAATAAAATGCCAGTCAAAAAATATAAACCGACTAGCGCCGGCCGCCGCTTCATGACCACGATAGACTTCTCCGAGCTCAGCAAGGTCGAGCCCGAGAGGACGCTCATCGAGGTCCGCAAGAAGCATTCCGGGCGCAATAACAACGGCCACATCACCGTCCGGCATAAAGGCGGCGGAACGCGCAAACAATATCGCATCATCGACTTCAAACGCACCAAAGACGCGATACCGGCAAAAGTGGCCACGCTCGAATACGATCCGAACCGCTCGGCGCGCATCGCTCTGATCAATTACAAGGACGGCGAAAAGCGCTACATTCTCGCGCCGCTCGGACTTAAAGTCGGCGACGCGATCGAATCGGGTCCTACCGCGGATATCAAGACCGGCAACTGCCTGCCGATCAAAAACATTCCGGTGGGTACGGTCATTCACAATATCGAGTTGCGCCCCGGGCAAGGCGGCAAGCTCGTGCGAAGCGCAGGCGGTTCGGCGCAGCTGATGGCCAAGGAAGACGAATACGCGCAGGTACGCATGCCCTCGGGCGAAGTGCGTAAGATCCTGATCGTCTGCCGGGCGACCATCGGACAACTCGGCAACATCGAGCACGAAAACGAAATCATCGGCAAAGCCGGCCGGCAGCGCCATCTCGGAAAGCGCCCGTCGGTTCGCGGTATCGCCATGAACCCGGTCGACCATCCGCACGGCGGCGGTGAAGCCCGTTCGACGTCGGGACGTCCGCCCACCACGCCGTGGGGTCAGATGACGATGGGCAAAAAGACGCGCCGTAACAAACGCACGGCCAAGATGATCGTTCGCAAGCGGAAGGCCAAGTAATATGGGTCGTAGTCTTAAAAAAGGTCCCTTCGTTGCGGACCATTTGCTGAAAAAAGTCACGAAGATGAATGAAACGCGTGAGAAGCGCGTGATCAAGACGTGGAGCCGCAGCTCGACGATCGTTCCCGAAATGGTCGGACATACGATCGGCGTCCACAACGGTAAAGCGCACATCCCGGTCTTCGTAACCGAAAACATGGTCGGCCACAAACTCGGCGAGTTTTCGCCCACGCGAAACTTTCGCGGGCACGGCGGCGACAAGGCCGGTGTGAAGTAATGGCCGGGCAGCATCAAGAGCAAGAGCGCACGCAGGCGCTCGCGCATCTGAAATTCGCGCGCATGGGGCCGCGGAAATTGCGCCGGGTCGCCGACGCCATTCGAGGCAAGAGCGTTGCCGAAGCGCTCGTGCTTTTGCAATTCGCCGGCGTATTCGCGGCGGAACCGATCGAGAAGCTGCTGCGCAGCGCGGTTGCCAACGCCGAGAACAATCACGACATGAACGCCGACGATCTCTACGTCACGCGCATTACCGTGGACGGCGGGCCGGGCGGCCGGTTCACCAAACGCTTGGATCCGCGCGCCCAGGGCCGCGCGAACTTCAAGCGCAAGCGCATGTCGCACGTGACGATCGCGGTCGGCGAGAAGCCGATCCGCAAACCCAAGGTGCGCGGCGGAGCATCGATCTCACTGCGGCGAGCGACGCGTAAGACGTCCACGACCGCGGCCGCGTCTAAACCCGCGGCCCGTAAGCGCACCGCGCCGGCGGCAAAGGAATAGCATGGGACAAAAAATTCATCCGGTCGGCCTGCGTCTGGGCATCACGCGTACCTGGGACAGCCGCTGGTTCGAGAAAAAGCATTACAAGGACTGGCTGCACGAGGATCACGCGATCCGCAAGTATTTCACGCGCTGGATGCGTCCGGCCGCCATCTCGAAAATCGAGATCGAGCGCCGGGCAAATCAAGCTCGCGTGATCATCAACACGGGCAAACCCGGCATCATCATCGGCAAGCGCGGCGTCGGCATCGAAGAGATTCGCAAGAATCTCGAAAAATTGACCGGCAAAACCGTGCAAGTAAACGTGATGGAGATCAAGCACATCGAACTCGATGCGCGGCTGGTCGGCCAGAACATCGTGGATCAGCTCGAGAAACGCATCGCGTTTCGCCGCGCGATGAAACAGGCGATCATGCGCACCATGAAGGCCGGCGCGCGCGGCATCAAAGTTCAGGTCTCGGGGCGTCTGGGCGGCGCCGAAATCGCGCGTACCGAGCGCAATTCCGACGGCAAGGTGCCGCTGCACACGCTGCGGGCCGACATCGACTACGCGCATGTCGAAGCGTTCACGACATTCGGCCGCATCGGCGTGAAAGTGTGGATCTACCGCGGCGAGGTTCTACCCGATCAGCAGCGTCCCGAGCCGCAGCGCTTGGATTCGCGTCCGGAGCGCGCCACCTTCCGCGATCGTCGCGACCGCGGCACGCGAGGCGGCCGTGGCCGCACAGGCGGGGCGCCGGCTCCGGCGGCGGTGCCGTCTCCTGCCGACTCACCCGATAGTGCCGAAGCTCAATTGCACGTGCCCGCCGGTGACGAGCAGCAGCGACCCAACGAGTCCCCGTCGCCGATCGAGAGCAATCCGCAAGAGGTTCCGGACACGTCTCCGTTGCCTAGCCCCGCGGAAGGACATCCGAGCGAAGTCGGCCCGCAAGGCGAGCCGCTGCCCTCGCAACCCACTCCCGGGAGCGCCGAATAATGCTTACACCAAAACGAGTTAAATGGCGCAAGGTCCATCGCGGCCGTATGACCGGCCGCGCGCTGCGCGGCAGCACGCTGACGTTCGGCGAGTACGGTTTGCAGGCGTTGGAGCCGTGCTGGATGACCAACCGTCAGATCGAAGCTGCGCGTATCGCGCTGACACGCCATATCAAGCGCGGCGGCAAGGTCTGGATCAAAGTATTCCCGGACAAATCGGTTACCAAAAAACCGGCCGAAGTTCGCATGGGTGCCGGTAAAGGCAACCCGGAGTTCTGGGTCGCGGTCGTGCGTCCCGGTCGCGTGCTTTTCGAGCTCTCGGGCGTTGCGCCCGACGTCGCTCGCGAAGCGTTGCGGCTGGCGGCCTCCAAGCTGCCCATCGGAACGAAGATCCTCTCGCGTGAAGAGGCGCAAGCATGAAGAAAAACGAGTTCAAGGATCTGCGCGGCTTGACGATTGCCGAATTGCAGCAGAAGGCCAAAGAGACGAAGGAAGAGCTCTTCAACCTGCGTTTCGCGTTGCGTACCGGCCATCTCTCGGACTTCAGTAAAGTCCGCGCGATGCGCCGCGCCTACGCAAAAATTCAAACCGTCATCTCCGAAAAGCGAATCGCCGAGGCAAATAATGGAGCAGCTTAACCCCGAGCGCCACGCGCGCCGCATGAAGCAGGGTCGCGTCGCGTCCAACAAGATGGACAAGACGATCGTGGTCGTCTCGGAGACGCGCGTCCCCCACCCGGTGTACGGTAAAATCGTACGCAAGTCCGTGAAGTTCAAAGCTCACGACGAGCGCAACGAAGCAAACATCGGCGACATCGTGCGCATCATGGAGACTCGTCCCGTCTCGCGCGAAAAGCGCTGGCGCCTGGTCGAAATCGTCGAGAAAGCCAAATAATATGCAAGCTTTATTAGGGGCGCCCTCGGGGAGTCTTCAAATTAGCAGAATACCTAACGCGCCCCGAGGTCCGGGGGCCCCATCGCTTGCGATGGGGGGCGCGGAGCTCAGAGCGGAGCGCCTTTAAACATGATTCAGCAAGAGACGCGACTTAAAGTCGCGGACAATTCCGGAGCCCGCGAATTGCTCTGCATCCACGTCAGTGGCGGCAGCCGGCATCCCTACGCGCACGTCGGCGACATCATCGTCGGTACGGTCAAGAGCGCCATTCCGGGTGCCGCGGTCAAGAAGGGGCAAGTCGTCAAGGCCGTCGTCGTGCGTACGTCGTCGCCGATTCGCCGCGCCGACGGTTCGGTGGTCAAGTGCGACGATAACGCCTGCGTCATCATCAAAGGCGATAAGGATAATCTGGATCCGCGCGGCACGCGCGTCTTCGGGCCGGTCATGCGCGAGCTGCGCGACCGCGGCTTTTTGAAGATCGCATCGCTCGCGCCGGAGGTGCTCTAACCTCATGGCAACCGTAAAGACTCACATCATCAAAGGCGATACCGTCATGATTCGGCGCGGCAAGGAAAAAGGCAAGCGCGGCGTCGTGAAGGCGATCTTTCCGGGCGCCGGCAAGGCGACCATCGAAGGTCTCAATATCGTCAAGCGTCACACCAAACAGGGTACGCAGCAACAGAACATGGGCGGAGCTGCGCAAACCGGTGGCATCCTCGAGAAAGAAGCTCCGCTTCCGATCTCGGCGCTCCAATACGTCTGCGAGAAGTGCAAAACGCCTACTCGTCTGCGTCATCACGAGACGGCCAACGGTTCCAAGCGCGTCTGCGTCAAGTGCGGCGAACCCGCACGCGAATCGGTAAAGGGAGCCTAACCGTCAATGCCCGTGCGTTTACGAGAGAAATACGACAGCCAAGTTCGCAAGCAATTGCAGGAAAAGTTCGGCTACAAAAATCTTCACCAGATTCCAAAGCTGGACAAGGTCGTCATCAACATGAGCGTTGGCGATGCGATCACCAACAGCAAGATTCTTGACGTCGCCGTCAACGAGCTTCAGGCGATCAGCGGCCAAAAGCCGGTGATTACCAAGGCGAAGAAATCGATCGCGGCGTTCAAGCTGCGCGAAGGCATGAACATCGGAGCGAAGGTGACGCTGCGCGGCGAGCGCATGTACGTCTTCCTCGATAAGTTGTTCAACATCGTCCTGCCGCGCATTCGCGACTTTCGCGGGCTTCCGCGCAAGTCGTTCGATGGTCGCGGCAACTACAATTTGGGCCTGCGCGAGCAATTGGTCTTTCCGGAGGTCAACTTCGATAAGGTCGAAAAGGCGCGCGGCATGGACATCGTGATCGTCACGACGGCGAAAAACGACGAAGAAGCGACGGAGTTTTTGACGGCAATGGGCTTGCCGCTCCAAAAAGGGACCTCGGCTAGCTCGGGACTGCAAAGGTAGTTTGATATGGCAAAAACCTCGATGATCGAAAAATCCAAGCGCACTCCGAAGTTCAAAGTGCGCCAGCATAACCGATGCCTGATGTGCGGCCGGCCGCGCAGCGTGTTTCGGAAGTTTGCGCTTTGCCGTATCTGCTTCCGCGAGAACGCACACAAAGGCAACATTCCCGGCATCACCAAGGCGTCGTGGTAGGTAAATAGCATGGCTGTCATCACCGATCCGATCGCCGATCTGCTTACGCGCATTCGTAATGCCAACACGGCTAACCATCAAGTGGTCGACGTGCCGGCATCGCGCATGAAGTACGCGGTGGCGCAGATCCTCAAAGACGAAGGCTTCATTAACGAGATCGAGCGCGTGAACGAGGGCCCGCAAGGCGTCCTGCGCATAACGCTCAAGTACGGCCCCGAGAAGGAGAAGGTCATCACCGGCCTGCGCCGCATCTCGCGCCCCGGCTTGCGCGTGTACACGAGCAAGACCGAAATTCCGCGCGTGCTCGGCGGTCTCGGCCTGGTCATCATATCGACGAGCAAAGGTATCATGTCGGGCAAACGCGCCAAAAAAGAAGGCTGCGGGGGCGAAGTCCTCGCGTACGTGTGGTAATCGAAGATGTCTAGAATTGGTAAACTTCCAGTAGCCGTTCCCAACGGCGTCAACGTGAATCTCGCCGACGGCGAAGTCCACGTAAAAGGTCCCAAGGGCGAGTTGCGTCAGTCGCTGCTTCACTACGTCAGCGTAAAACTCGAAGACGGCCAGGTCGTCGTCGAGCGAAAGGGCGAGGCTAAGGAACATCGTTCCGCACACGGTCTCACTCGCACGTTGATCAACAACATGGTCGAAGGCGTCAGCAAAGGCTTTCGCAAGAGCTTGGAGATTCAGGGCGTCGGATACCGCGCGGCCAAGTCGGGCGAAAAAGTCAACTTGACCCTTGGCTATTCGCACCCGGTCAGCTTCGAGCCGCCGCAAGGCATCACGCTCTCGGTCGAGGGCACGAACAAGATTCACGTGGACGGCATCGACAAACAGCAAGTCGGCCAAGTCGCCGCGGAGATTCGTTCGCTGCGGCCGCCGGAGCCCTATAAGGGCAAAGGCGTGCGTTACGAGGGCGAAGTCGTGCGCAAGAAACTCGGTAAGGCTGGAAAGGCAGGCAAGAAATAATGGCGCACGTTTCCAAGGACATCTCGCGTCAGAAGCGCCACAGGCGCCTGCGTCGCAAGCTCATCGGAAGTGCCGAGCGCCCGCGCCTGCTGGTTCGACGTTCGCTGCATCACATCTACGCGACGGTCGTCGACGATGCCAAAGGGCACACGCTCGTTGCAGCTTCTACGCGGGAGAAAGATCTTGCCGACGGATTGGCTTCGATGACCAATATCGCGGCCGCCGCGAAGATCGGACAAGCCATCGCGGCCAAAGCCAAACAAGCCGGCATCACGGCGGTCGTATTCGACCGGGGTGGTGTGAAATATCATGGGCGCGTCAAAGCGCTAGCGGATGCCGCTCGTGAAGCGGGGTTGGAGTTCTAATGAATTATCGTGGTCGCGATCGCGACAACAGTGGATTCGAAGAGACCGTCGTGCGCGTCAATCGCGTAGCGAAGGTCGTCAAGGGCGGTAAGCGCTTCAGCTTTAGCGCGCTCGTCGTCGTCGGCGACCGCAAAGGCAAAGTGGGATTTGCCATCGGAAAGGCGGGCGAAGTTCCCGAAGCGATCCGCAAAGCCGTCGAAGCGGCAAAGAAAAATCTCGTCACCGTGCCGATGGTCGAGAAGAGCATTCCGCACCAGGTCAACCACGTGGTCGGTGCGGCGCGCGTGCTGCTCAAGCCGGCCAAGGCCGGTACCGGCGTTATCGCCGGCGGCGCAATGCGCGCGGTGCTCGAACTTGCCGGCATCCACGACATCGTTACCAAATCGCTCGGTACGAGCAACCCCATCAACGTCGTTTTGGCGACGGTCGAAGCGCTGCGCTCGCTGCGCACCGCAGAGCAAGTAGCCGCCTCGCGCGGCAAGACCGTTGCCGAAATCTTCGCAGCCTAACTCCTCAACGAAAGAACGTAATGGCAGAAGCAAAGAAAAAAGCGCCGGCTAGAGCAAAGTCCAGCACGAAGGCCGCCGCACGCAAGAAAACCGCAAAGCCCGCGGTTGCTAAAAAAGCGGTCGCCGCCGCGCATCTCGCGACGGTTGGCGACTCGGCGATGACCCTCGGCGGGTTAAAACCGTCGAAGGGCAGTTGGCCCAAGCGCACGCGCGTCGGTCGCGGACACGGTTCGGGCATGGTCAAGACCGGCGGCGAAGGCGGCAAGGGTCAGACCGTGCGATCCGGCGGTGGCAAGGGCCCAGCTTTCGAAGGCGGACAAACGCCGTGGGCGCGTCGCCTGCCGCATCGCCGGGGATATTCGCAGAAGGCTCGCGACATCGGTCACTTCCGCAGCGAACTCACCGTGATCAATTTGCACGACCTCGCCGATTGGGACGCATCGGTAGAAGTTACGCCCGAAACGCTGAAGGTCGCCAAGAAGCTCAAGCTCCTGCGCGACGGGGTGAAAATTCTGGGCGGCAGCAAGACCGGCAAAACCCTTCCCACCGGCCTGCGCTTTCGCGACGTGTTGTTTTCGAACAGCGCCAAAGATGCGTTGAAGGCGGCCGGCGCAACCATCGAAGACGCAGAGCAGGCACAGTAGTTTGCTCAACAATCTTCGCGCGGCATTGCTCGTTCCCGAGATCCGCAAGCGGGTCTTGTTCGTCTTAGGCGCGTTCGCACTCTTCGTCTTCATGATTCACGTGCAACTTCCCAACGTGAACGAGGCGAACTGGCAAAAAGTGCTTTCGGGCGGCGCGTTCTATAACTTGCTGGGATTCTTGTCCGGCGGCGCGCTGCAGAAGCTCTCCGTAATCGCGATGGGAATCACGCCCTACATCAACGCGTCGATCATCATGCAGCTGATGACCGTCGTGCTGCCGCAGCTCGAAGAACTCGCGAAGAAAGGCGGCGAGGAAGGCCGCAAGAAGATCAGCCAATACACGCGCTGGTTGACGATCGTGCTCGCCACGCTGCAGGCGTTCTTCATGGCGAATCTGATGCATGCGTATCACGTCTTTTACGATAACAGCACGTGGTACCTCATCTTCGCCGTTCTCATCATGGTCGCGGGAACGATGTTCCTGATGTGGCTCGGCGAGCAGATCACCGACAAGGGCATCGGCAACGGGATATCCCTGATCATCTTCATCGGCATCGTGTTGCGCTACCCGCAGTACGTCGCCCAAACATTCCAGTCGACGTCCAAGGGCGGCGAGAGCTTGGTCAACATCGTCCTGTACATCGTCATCGCGATCGCGGTGATCATCTCGATCGTCTTCCTGTATCAGGGCCAGCGCCGCGTTCCCGTGCAGCAAGCGCGCCGGGTCGTGGGCCGCAAGATGTTCGCCGGCCGGTCGACGTATATTCCGCTGCGTCTCAACAACGCCGGCGTCATTTCGATCATTTTCGCGATTTCGCTCTTGCTGTTGCCGCAGCAGGCGCTGTCGTGGTTCCACGGCAGCAACGGCGCCGGCCCGCTCGGTGCCGTATCGACTTGGCTCGCGGCCTACTTCAGTCCCAATTCGCTGCTCTACAACGTCGTGTACTTCGTCCTCGTCGTCGTGTTCACGTTCTTCTACAGCGCCATCGTCGTGAACACAAAAGACATCGCGGACAACTTGAAAAAGAGCGGTTCGTTCATCCCGGGCATCCGTCCCGGCCAGCCGACCGTGGATTATATCAATCGCATCCTGCTGCGCATAACGACGGCCGCCGCGATCTATCTCGGCCTGCTCGCGGTCGTTCCGGGCATGTTGCAACGCGGACTCTCGGTCACGACGTTTTACTTGGGCTCGACCTCGCTCCTAATCGTCGTCGGCGTCGCTCTCGACACCATCACGCAGATCGAGGCGCGTCTTGCTATGCGCGACTATCGCGGGTTCATGAAGCGCTGATGCGTTTGGTATTTCTCGGGCCACCGGGTGCGGGCAAAGGCACGCAGGCCCATATTCTCGAGTCGAAGTTCAACGTGCGCCAAATCTCCACGGGGGACATTCTGCGCGAGAATCGCGGCGCGGGCACCGAGCTCGGGCGGCAGGCCGAAGGCTATATGCAGCGCGGAGAGCTCGTGCCGGACGAATTGATCGTCAAGATGATCGAAGGCGCGCTCGTGAGCCAAGTCGCGAACGGCTTCATCATGGACGGTTTCCCGCGGACCGTAGCGCAGGCGCAAGCCTTCGACGAGTTGCTGGCGCGCACCGGGCTCACGCTCGACGCCGTCGTGCTCTTCAATGCGGATCGCGACACGCTGATGACGCGCTTGACGGCGCGCTGGACCAATCCTCGCACGGGTAAGGTCTACAACACCATTACCGTGCCGTCGAAAACGGCCGGTCATTGTGACGACGACGGCGGACCCCTGGTCCAACGCGAAGACGACAAACCCCAAACCGTTGCGAAACGCTTGGACGTGTACGAAGCGCAGACCAAGCCGCTGGTCGAATACTATCGAGCGACCGGCAAGCTCATCGAAGTCGACGGGCTCGCCCCGATCGATGCGGTCACGCGCGAGATCCTCGAAAAAGTCGGCGCGGTGAGCGCGCGATGATTACGATCAAATCGGCGCGCGAGATCGACACGATGCGCCGCAGCGGCAAGATCACGGCCAAAGTGCTGGGCGATCTCATGCGCGTGGCCAAAGCGGGCATGACGACGCGCCAGCTCGACGAGATGGCCGAGCGCGGCATCCGCGAACTCGGCGGCATTCCGACGTTTAAAGGCTACTACGACTATCCGGCGTCGATATGCGCGTCGGTCAACGACGAGGTCGTGCATGGCATCCCGGGCGACCGGGTGCTCGAAGACGGCGATCTGCTCTCGATCGACATCGGGACGACCTTCGAGGGCTACGTCAGCGACAGCGCCGTGACGATTGCGATCGGGACTATCTCCCAGCAAGCCCGGCGCCTGCTCGAGGTCACGCAAGAGAGCCTGATGTTCGGCATCGCGCAGATGCACAAGGGCAAGCATCTAGGCGATATCGGTGCCGCGGTTGCACGTCATGCCGAGGGACACGGTTTCGGCGTGGTTCGCGAGTTGGTCGGGCACGGCGTCGGAACGAAGATGCACGAGGAGCCCCAAGTTCCCAACTACGGCCGCGCGGGGTCGGGGATCGAGTTGCGAGCCGGGCTGGTGCTGGCCATCGAGCCGATGATCACCGAGGGCGCGTATAAGGTCGAAACCCTGGAGGACGGCTGGACAGTTGTTACGGCAGATGGTAAACTCGCAGCGCACTTCGAGCACACCATTGCCGTTACCGACGACGGCCCGAAAATCTTGACTCTGCGCGATATCGGAGAGCATCCCGACGTCGAAAAATATCGTCCCAAAGAAGAAATGGCCGCGTAAGCCGGTCAACCCGATAAGAGAGAGCGAACATGAAAGTCAGACCTTCGGTAAAACGTATCTGTGAGAAGTGCAAGATCATTCGCCGCGAAGGAAAAGTGCGCGTGATTTGCGACGTCAACCCCAAGCACAAACAAGTGCAGGGATAAGGATAAAAGGAAAGTTAAAGATGGCTCGTATTTCCGGTATCGATCTTCCTCGCGAGAAGCGCGCCGAGATCGCACTGACCTACATCTACGGCGTGGGTCCGAAGACCGCCCAGCGCATTCTCGATCAAGCGGGCATTAGCCCCGATCTTCGCGTCAAAGACATGACCGAGGACGATGAGAAGCGCCTGCGCGATGCGATCGACACGTTGCAAGTCAAGCTCGAAGGCGACCTTCGCCGCGAAGTTTCGGGTCACATCAAGCGTCTTTCGGACATCGGCTGTTATCGCGGGATCCGCCATCGTCGCGGCCTGCCGGTGCGCGGGCAGCGCACCAAGACCAACGCGCGCACGCGCAAAGGTCCCAAGAAGACCGTCGGCAACAAGAAAAAGACCGCTACCAAGAAGTAGGACGCTCTCGCGCGTATCGAAAAACAGCCCCCGGCGCCGCGCGCCGGGGCTTTTTCTTGCTCGACGAAGAACCGGGCGCCGATGAGGTGCGCTGCGTGATCTACGTCGGGACGTGCGGATACGCGTACAAGGACTGGATAGGCCCCTTCTATCCCGGAACGATTAAAACGACGGAGATGCTGGGTTACTACGCCCGGCATTTCGCCGCCGTGGAAATCGACGCGAGCTATTACGGCGTTCCGTCGAAAAAGACCACCGCAGCGATGGCTGCGCGAACTCCGGCGAACTTCCGCTTTTGCTTCAAAGTGCCCGCGACGTTGACGCATCCACCCCCAGAACTGCTCTGCGCAGTGCATCCCGACGCGGAGCTCTTTCGAGATAGTCTGGAAACGCTGATCGACGCGCGCAAGCTCGGTGCGGTGCTAATGCAATTTCCCAACGGATTCAAGCCAAGCGAACGAACGCAGGAGTATCTTGCGGGGGTCGCAGCGGCGCTCGGCGGCTTACCTCTCGTCGCGGAGTTCCGCAACCGTCAATGGCAGCGCCCGGAGACGCTGCGCATGCTTGGCGCGCTCGGGGTCGGTTGGTGCAATGTGGACATGCCGCGCTTAGAGTCGTTGATGCTTCCGAGTTCGGATGCGACCACCGGCATCGGATACGTTCGATTGCATGGCCGCAATGCTGCGCAGTGGTGGAGCGGCGACAACGTCACCCGCTACGCGTATACGTACGAGCGCGAAGAACTCGTCCCATGGGCCGATCGCGTCGCTGAGATAGAGGAAGCCGTGGAAACGACCTACGCTTTTTTCAACAACCACGCGCGTGGGAGCGCGGCGAAGAACGCGGAAATGTTCGCGGAACTTCTGGAGGAGCGCTATGGAAGCGCCGCAGCCGCAGTGTGCCGCCCCGCGGAACGGCCCCCGGCACAGCCTGGCTTTCCCGGGTTGGAGTGACGGTGCCGTTCAACGCGGTCATTACCGCGGGTGGGCGCGTGGAAGGCGCGTTCGCGCGCAAGATCGGGACGCCGGTCAAAGCGCTCGCACGCGTTCGCGGCGCGACGTTGCTCGAGCGTGCGATCGACTCTGCGCGCGCTGCGGGCGCAACTCGCGTGGCGATCGTCGGCGGCGCTGAAGTGCGCGTCGCCGCGGCGCATCGCGTGGAGCGCTTCATACCCGAGGGATCCACCGGCGCGGAAAACGTCCTCGCCGCTCTGGGTGCGTGGCCGGACGACGAACCGCTGCTGTATCTGACGAGCGACATGCCGTACGTAGACGAGCCGGCTCTGCGCGATTTCATGGGTCGCGTCCCGCCCGGCGCTCTGGCTCTCCCGCTCGCCGAGGCACTCGCATACGACCGGCGATTCCCGGGCGCGCCGCCGCACGGCGTCACGCTTGCGGGGGAGCGCGTTACAAACGGCGGCGCGTTTGTTATTCCGCCGGGAACGGCGCACAAGATCGCCGCATTCGCCACGCGATTCTTCGACGCGCGCAAAAGCCTTTGGAGCATGGGCAGGCTTCTCGGCGTTGCGTTGCTTGCGGAATTTGCCATGCGGCGCCTTACGATCGCCCGCGTGGAGAATCACGCGCTGCGCGTGCTCGGCGTCTCGACGCTCGCGATTCGAGAAGCTGCGCCGGAGCTTGCCTTCGATTGCGATACGCTGGCCGACTATGACTATGCGCTCGCCAACGGTTAAACCCGCGCGTCTGGGGCTGCTGTGGTTCGGAGTTCAGGCCGTATGGGGAGCGCTGCTCGGCATCTCCCTACAGGCACGTTCGAGCCAACTCGGCGGCGCCCACGCGATCGCGTCGTATGGCGTAATCGCCACGGCGGGGGCGATCGTGGCGGCGATTACGCAGGTCGTCGTCGGACCGCTGGCCGACCGGCATCGCGCGCGGGGAAGCCGGCGCACTGAATTCTACGTTGCGGGCGTAGCGGTTTCCGTCGTGGGCATCGTTTGGTTTTACGGAGCCGCGCAATTCGCGCAGCTCATCGGTGGATTTATGCTTTTGCAGTTCGGCATGAACGTGGCCACGGGTCCGTACCAGTCGGTGATCCCCGACTACGTGACACCCGAACGTACGGGGAGCGCATCGTCGTGGATGGCCGTTCTGCAGAGCATCGGGAATGCCGTCGGCGCAATCGTTGCGTCGCTCGTGGCAGATCTGCGCGCGGTAGCCGCGCTGCTCGTGGCGTTGCTCGTAGCAACGTGCGCCGCCACGATTTCCCACGTCCGGACGTTGCCGCTGCGTCCGGTCGCGTCGAAACCGCTACACGTCACGCGAGCCTTCGTCGACTTGTTCGTCTCGCGCGCGCTGATCTACGTCGGCTTCTACACCCTTTTGGGATACTTGTTCTTCTATGTAGCGCAATCGCTGGGGCCATCCGCTCGTGCGAGCGCGACCGCGACCAGTGGCGTGACATTCTTGATTTTTCTCGTCGCAGCTGCGATAGGTGCCGCGTTGTGTGCAAGTCCAGCCGATCGCTTCGACCGCCGAACCGTAGTCACGATTTCCGGTGCGATATTCGTAGCCGGCTTGTTGGGTTTTCTGCTCGGGCACGGCGTTACGTGGGCGATCGTTGCGGTTTCCGTCGCCGGTCTGGGTTGGGGAGCGTTCCTGACGGCGGATTGGGCGCTCGGGTGCGCGATACTGCCGAAAGATGCGCTCGCTACCGCGTTCGGCGTATGGAACTTAGCGCTAATCGCGCCGCAAATTCTCGCCCCAGCGTTCACGTCGGGCGTGCTCGGCAGCTTGCACGCGCTCGATGCGCCATGGGCGCCGCGATTTGCATTTGGGTGCGCCGCAATTGAAGTATGCGCGGGAATTCTCTGGGTCTGGCGCCTGCCTGCTCAACGAGCAGGGGTGTAAAGTGAGGCTATTGTGGGAATTACCCTCAAGGCCGTTTCGAGCGCGAGGGAACTCAAGATGCCCTCCGTTCGTTACGCAGACGAGAACCGAGCGGATTCTTTCATTTTATTCTTAGGCAAGGGTGTGCCCGGTTTCTCGAATACCAACGTTTAGGAGGCACTTAGTGAAACGACTGAGCACCGGAGTCCTGGGAGCGCTTATGATAGCGAGTCTCGGGCTCAACGCGGTTGCCGCTCCGTTGGGTCATGTATCGCACGGGAAACTTGGAAACCATGCGATCGCACAGACCACGCCGATGCCGCAAGCATCTGCGAGCGCAATGCCGGAAGCGACCGCCACGCCGGGAATGTCGGCGCCCAGTTCGTCGGGTGACATGAACAATGCACCGCCCGCGAACTTCGGCTCGCCGCCGTCCGGCCAGATTCCGATTCTTTTCAACGACCACCACGTCTACACCAAACCGGACACGCTCAAGCAAGGCCGCGTCCTCGCTGCACTCGTGCGAGGTGGAACCGTTTTGATTCCGCTGCGTTCGATGTTCGAACAGATGGGTGCGACCGTATCCTACAATCCCTCGAGCAAAACCGTGGACGTGACCAAGCCGGGTGCAGACGTCAAAGTGACCGTCGGCAAACCTGAAGTGATCATCAATGGCGAATCGCGACCGCTCGACGTCGCGCCTGAAATGTATCAAGGCTCGGTCCTCGTACCGGTTCGCGTTATTTCCGAAGGCATGGGCGCCTAC
This sequence comes from Vulcanimicrobiaceae bacterium, assembly GCA_036559125.1. Taxonomy (GTDB): domain Bacteria; phylum Vulcanimicrobiota; class Vulcanimicrobiia; order Vulcanimicrobiales; family Vulcanimicrobiaceae; genus JALYTZ01. Next base: position 14,620 of record DATBTT010000022.1, on the reverse strand, counting down.
GTACAATGGGTCCCGGACAAACGTCTTGTCGTAGTCCGGTATAATCCCGCGACGCCCCCGCCCCCGCCCATCACTCCGGCACCGGCCGAGAGTGCCACGCCGGCTCCGGCTCCCGCTCCGGCAGCAACGCCGTATCAGGACAAGTTCATCGTCGGCGACTATATCATCAACCCGAAGGTCTACAACGAATTCAGCCCCGGCAACCAAGGAAAGCGTAACAATTACGCCGTCCGCGCCGGACTCGAGTTCAACCTGTTCAACCTTCCCTGGATGCTCGAAGGCGACTATCGCTCGTTCGAGTACCCGCACAATCAGAACGCGGCAACGCCGACGACTGCGGGACCCTATCCCTGCTTCAATCCAGGAGACCAGGGCTGCGTAACGACGATCGGTCAAACCGGCCAGACGTTCGTTCCGGGCTTCACGGTTCGCGAGCATGACTTCGACGGCCGCTTCGGCCTGAAGGTCGCCGACCCGCACATTTACGTCGGCGTCGGTTATCTCTACAAGGATGGCAACTACGGCTATCCGCGCATCCGCGGCTTCGGCTTCGGTGCGGAGAAGCTCCCCGACCTCAACCAGGCGTTCTCGATCTACGGCAGCGTGTGGTACTACCCCAACGTCAAGGGTGACTTCACGGATCCGGGCACCGGACTCGGCTACAATCTGGCCTACCGCATTCTCAAGTACCAAATCGGCGGTACGCTGGACCTGGGCAAATCGCCGGTGTTCCTCGACTTCGGTTTCCTCGGCGACCGCGCAAACAACAAGTCGAACGCACCATCGGACTACACCCATACGGGTCCGTACGTGGGTCTCGGAATCCACTTCTAAATCTAGCCCTAGTTAGAGCAAAGGAGCCTCGGCGCAAAACCCGAGGCTCTTTTCGCGCCCATATATACTCCTTGAGCGCTTGCGCTCGAGGAGTATATGGGGTAGACTACCATCTTGGCGTCGCCGAAAATCTCTCTCGCGACGCACGCGGTATCTTGCCCTCACGTCAGGAGGGCGCGGACGCTTTCGCCGGGCGTTTCAGCGATGTCAGATCGGGCCTCTAAGCGAGGTAGCGGTCGAGGCGACGACAGCCCCGTCGTTCGGGGATCAGGATAAATGACGCTCGCGACTTCGTCGCGCGCTTTCGGAGTACAGCTTGGCTGCCAAGAAGCAAACCAAATCGCGTAAAAAGCGCGAGTTTAAGAACGTCCAATCGGGCGTCGCGCACGTTCACGCTTCGTTCAACAACACGATCGTGACGATGTCGGACAACTTGGGCAACGTCATCGCATGGGCGTCTGCCGGAAATCTCGGTTTCAAAGGCTCGAAAAAATCGACGCCGTTCGCCGCGCAGATGGCTGCCGAAACGGTAGCGCGCAAGGCGATGGAACACGGGATGAAGTCGACCGAAGTTTTGGTCAAGGGACCGGGCGGCGGTCGCGAAGCCGCGATTCGTTCTCTGCAAGCCGCCGGGCTCGAAATTACGCTCATCAAAGATGTCACGCCTATTCCGCACAACGGTTGCCGCCCGCCGAAACGGCGTCGCGTTTAAAAGAGAGATACATGTCACGTTATAACGGTCCCGTATGCCGTCTGTGTCGTCGCGAAACTGCGGCGAGCAAAACCGGCGAAAAAATCAAGCTCTTTCTCAAAGGCGATCGCTGCCTGAGCAAAAAGTGCGCGGTCGAACGCCGCGGCACCGCTCCCGGTCAGAAGACGCAGGGCAAGCCCAGCCGTCAAAAGGTCTCCGAGTACGGACGGCAGCTGCGCGAGAAGCAAAAGATGCGCCGCTACTACGGCGTGCACGAAACGCAATTCGAGAACTACTTCCGCGAAGCGGCGCGCGTACCGGGCCAGACCGGCCGTTCGTTCCTGCAGTTGCTGGAGCGGCGCCTCGACAATGTCGTATACCGCCTCAACCTGGCGAACAGCCGCGCGCAAGCGCGCCAGTTGGTTACGCATCGCCACTTCCGCGTCAACGGTAAACTCGTCAACATTCCGTCGTACATCGTAAAGGCCGGCGACGTGATTACGATCGGCGAGCGCAGCAAAAAGTCGCCGATCTTCGAAGCGAATTTCGAAGTCGCGAAAAACCGCCGCGCACCGGAATGGCTCGAATACAACGACGGCGAGCAAAGCGCGAAGGTCGTCCAACTCCCATCGCGCGAGCAGATCGACACGCCGGTCGACGAGCAACTTATCGTCGAATATTATTCGCGCTAAATAGCTCACCCTTCGGCCCTTCGATAGGCTCAGGGTGACGGGGAACGTCGGCCAGCAGCAAAACGCAACCCCCGTCATGCCGAGCCTGTCGAAGCACCGGGGCCGCATGCCGTTAGTGCGGTTTGTAACCTAAAAAAAACGCTGCCGTTAGGCGTACGATCGCCGTGCTTTGGGCGCGACGGATAACGTAAACGGTGATAAAGGATAATCGAAAGAAACTATGACCGTTCTAGATATGCCGCAGGGCGCAACGATCGAAATTCGCGAGCGCCGCGACAATTACGCGAAGTTCGTGATCGAGCCGCTCGAGCGCGGCTTCGGCATCACGCTCGGCAACGCGTTGCGCCGCATTTTGCTCAGCTCGATTCCGGGCGCGGCCGTTACCTACATGAAGATCGACGGCGTCCTCCACGAGTTCTCGACGATTCCGGGAATGGTCGAGGACACGATCTCGCTCATGCTCAATCTCAAGGGTCTGCCGGTAAAACTCAATACCGAAGAGCCCAAGGTGCTCGCGCTAAACGTGAGTGGTCCTAAAGACGTGACCGCCGCCGATATCGTGCAGGATGCGGACGTCGAAATTCTCGACCCCAATTATCACATCGCAACGCTCTCGGCGAAGTCGGCCAAGCTGCAGATGGAGATCGGCATCGAGAAGGGCCGCGGATACGTCACCTCGGATCGTCAGCGCAACGTCGAGCACATGATCGGGCTCATTCCGCTCGACTCGATCTTTTCGCCGATTCGCAAAGTCAATTTCACGGTCGACGACACCCGCGTCGGACAAAACGTCGACTTCGACCGGGTCACGATCGAAATCGAAACCAACGGGTCGGTCACGCCGGACGAGGCGCTTTCGACCGCAGCGATGATCATGCAAGAGCAGCTCGACCTGTTCGTCAATTTTACCAACGAAGAGAAACCGGTTCCGCAAGCTCCGGCCAGCGAATGGGATATCCCCGTGGAGACGCTCAACCTGTCGGTTCGTTCGTTCAACTGCCTCAAGCGTGCGGGAATTTCGAAGGTCTCGGAGTTGCTCGACATGACCGAAGACGAGATTATCAAGATGCGTAACTTCGGCAAGAAGTCGCTCGACGAAATCAAACAAGTTCTAGAAGAGAGAGGACTCTCGCTGCGCCAACCGTAGCGGCCGACGGCCGATCAGCGTAGCGAAATATATATTATGCCGCACCAAATTGCTTACAAACGTCTCTCCCGAACCGACGGGCATCGCCGGGCGCTGCTGCGTAATCTCGCAACGTCGTTCTTTAAGCACGAGAAGATCGAAACGACGACGACAAAGGCTAAAGAAGTGAGCAAAGTCGTCGAACGCCTGATAACGCAGGCCGGCCGTGGCGATTTGCATTCGCGCCGCCTCGTCGCCGAGTATTTGACCGAACCCGCGGTCGTGAAGAAGCTCGTCGAACAGATCGCTCCGGCGTATAAGGATCGCACCGGCGGCTACACGCGCATCATCAAGACGCGCGTCCGCCCGGGCGACGCCGCGGAGCTTTCGATTCTCGAACTCGTCAAGTAACGCGCGCGTGCGCATTTCGCGAGACGCTCTAGGTGTACGCCTGGGGCGTTTTGCGTTCTCGTGATGGAATACGCTGCGACGCTGCGACTGCTCATCGGGGGCGGCGACCTTTCCGATGCGCAGGCCTACGCGCTGTTCGGCGAAATCATGGACGGGGCGATCTCTCCGGTGCGGGCGGCGGGCTTACTGACGGCACTGGCCGCCAAAGGCGAAACCATCGACGAGGTCGTGGGCGCGGCGCGCGCAATGCGCGAGCGTAGCCTGCACGTCGAGCATGGCCTGGACTGCGTCGTCGACGTCGTCGGCACGGGCGGCGACGGCGCCGACACCATCAACATCTCCACCATGGCCGCGCTCGTGGTGGCGGCCACCGGCCTGGCAGTCGCAAAACACGGTAATCGCGCAGCGTCGAGTGCGTGCGGAAGCGCCGACGTCCTAGAGGCAGAAGGCCTGCCCCTCGATATCGCTCCGGAGGTCGCCGCTGCCATGCTGCGTGCGACGAATTTCACGTTCATGTTCGCGCCCCGGTACCATCCGGCGATGAAAAACGTGGCGCCGGTGCGCCGGGAGTTGGGCGTGCGCACGATCTTTAACGTGCTGGGGCCACTGACGAACCCGGCGCGCGCGACGCATCAGATCGTCGGCGTGGCTCGCGAGTCGCAACTGGAATTGATGGGCGACGTGTTGCGGGGTCTCGGAGTAGAAGCCGGGGCGGTCGTGCACGGAGAGGACGGCATCGACGAGATAGGGGGCGACGCACCGACCGTCGTGTATAGTTTCGCCCGGGACCAGGTGAAACGGTGGCGGCTCGATCCGCACGAGTACGGAATCTACGCGCCGCTCGAAACCATTCGCGGTGGCACGGTCGATCGCTGCCGCGAGGCGTTCGCGCGCATTTTGAGCGGAGAACTCTCGCCCGCGGCCGACGTGGTCGCGTTGAACGCCGGGTTTGTACTGCACGCATGCGGGACGGCGCGCTCGATCGACGAAGGGCTAGCAATCGCTCGCGACGTTCTTGCGAGCGGTCGCGCACTCGAGGTCTTCGAACGCGCGAAGGAAGCGAGTCATGGCTGACATTCTCGAAAAAATTTACGCCGCGAAGGCGCTCGTGACGGCTCGTCAGGAGGCGCAGGAACCGTACGCGGCCGTGCGCGCTCGCGGCATCGCGCGACGCGTGGAGCGGCGCCCGATGCTGCGAGCCCTCCGGACTGCGGTTGGGCCTGCGATCGTTGGCGAAGTCAAACGTGCGTCTCCCTCCGCCGGATTGATTTCGCGCAATTTCGATCCGGTCGCGATCGCACGGCTGTACGACCGAGCCGGGGTCGATTGCATCAGCGTGCTTACCGAATCCGACCATTTCCTTGGCGAGTTGAGCTACCTCGACGTCGTCCGCGCAAACGCGAGCAAACCGATTTTGCGCAAAGACTTCCTCACAGCACCCTACGAAATCGCACAGTCGGCGGCGTACGGCGCCGACGCGGTGCTGCTGATCGTCGCCGGATTGAGCGATGCGCAACTCCAAGAAAACGTTCGCGAAGCAGCGGCGTACGATCTCGACGTGCTCGTGGAAGTGCACGACGCGGCCGAATTGGCGCGCGCGGCTGCTCTCGGGGCCGAGTTGATCGGCATAAACAATCGCAATCTGCGAACGTTCGAGACGGATCTTGGCGTCAGCGAGTATCTGTTGCCGTTGGCGCCGCCGGGCGCAACGATCGTCAGCGAGAGCGGAATGCGCGGGCCCGAAGACATCGCACGCCTGTATGCGGCGGGCGCACGGGGATTTTTGATCGGGGAAACGCTGATGCGCTCGGACGACCCGGTCGCCGCGATAGCCTCGTTGAAAGCGGCGCTCGTGGCCTCCTCGGGAGCCTGATCTTGCGCACGCGCATAAAATTTTGCGGTTGCACCACATGGCAGGACGCCCTGCTCGCCGTCGAAACCGGCGCGGATGCGATCGGCATGATTTTTGCGCCGTCTCCGCGGCGTATCGCCGAAAGTGAAGCGAAGTACATCGCCGGGAAACTGCCGCCGTTTATTACCCCCGTCGGCGTCTTCGTCAATCCGACGCACGAGGAGATCGAGCGAGCCCGCGCGATCTTCCCCGACCTGGTCGTTCAACTGAGCGGCGACGAGTCGCCCAGCTTCGTTTCGTCGCTCGACGGCAAGGTCATCAAGACCATCCATGTTGGCGAAGATACGACAACCGAGGAGCTCGAGCGATCCTGCAATCAGCATCCGCGCGCGATCGTGCTCTTCGACACCAAAGACGCGCAACTGGCGGGCGGAACGGGGCAGCCGTTCAATTGGCGCACCATCGCTCCCATCGCGCGGGACCGGCAGGTGATCGTAGCCGGCGGCCTCACTCCGGAGAACGTCTCGCAATGCGTTCGCACCGTGCGCGCCTTCGGCGTCGACGTGCGAAGCGGCGTCGAGACCGAACGCCGCAAAGACCCGCTGAAAATGCGCGCGTTCGTTCAAGCAGTTAAGGATACCGATGCAGCCTGATTCACGCGGATACTTCGGCGAATTCGGCGGCCGCTTCGTTCCCGAGGTGTTGGTCGCCGCGCTCGACGAACTCGAGCGCGAGATGCGCGCGGCGTTTGCCGATGCCGCGTTCTGGGCCGAATACGAAGCGATTCTGCGCGACTTCGTCGGACGGCCGTCGCCCGTCTATCGCGCGCGGCGATACGCCGCCGACGTTTCGAACGCTACGTTCGCGCTCAAACGCGAAGATCTCAATCATACCGGCGCGCACAAGATCAACAATACCGTCGGGCAAGCGCTCTTGGCGCGCCGTATGGGCAAGCGACGCATCATCGCCGAGACCGGCGCCGGACAGCACGGCGTCGCGACTGCGACGGTCGGTGCTAAATTCGGCATTCCGGTCGACGTGTACATGGGCGCGCTCGATGTCGAGCGGCAAGCGCTCAACGTGTATATCATGAAGCTGCTCGGAGCGACGGTGCATGCGGTGGAGGGTGGTACGCGGACGCTCAAAGATGCGACCAACGAAGCATTCCGCCAATGGGCGGCTCGCGTCGAGGATACGTTTTACATCATCGGCAGCGTCGTCGGGGCGCATCCGTATCCGTACATGGTGCGCGAATTCCAAAAAGTGATCGGCTTAGAGGCTCGCCGCCAATGTCTCGAGCAATACGGACGACTGCCGACCGACGTCGTTGCGTGCGTGGGCGGCGGGAGCAACGCGATCGGCATCTTTGCGGGGTTCATGGATGATTCGGGCGTGCGCTTGTGGGGCGTGGAGGCCGCCGGCGACGGCATTGAGACGCAGCGAACTGCGGCCGCGCTCGCGGCCGGAAGCGTCGGCGTGTTGCATGGATCGCGCTCGTATCTCTTGCAGAACGCGCAAGGGCAGGTCCGTAACACGCACTCGGTGAGCGCCGGACTGGACTATCCAGGCGTCGGGCCCGAGCATGCGTTCCTCAAAGAAAGCGGCCGCGCAACGTACGTGCCCGTGACCGACGCGCAGGCGCTCGATGCGTTTTCGAGCTTCGCGCGCAGCGAAGGAATCATTCCGGCGCTCGAGAGCGCGCACGCGATCGCCTTCGCGCGTACGCTCGCGGCGGAACGTTCGCGGGACGATCTCATTCTCGTTAATCTAAGCGGGCGCGGCGACAAAGACATCAGCCAGGTGCGCGATCTAGCCTGATGCTGGAGCAGGTTTTCGAACGCGCGCGCGGGCGCGGACGCAGCGCCTTCATTCCATACGTGATGGCCGGCGATCCCGACCTCGCCACGACCGGCGCGATACTCGGCGCGCTCTCGGATTGCGGCGTCGACGCAATCGAGCTCGGCATTCCCTACGGCGATCCGCTGGCCGACGGGCCCACCATCGCGCGCGCCGGCGTTCGCGCGCTGGGTAACGGCGTCGAGATCGAAGACGTATTCGCACTGGTGCGCTCGTCGCTGGACCGGCGGGGCGTTCCCATCGTGCTCTTCACCTATTTCAATCCGGTCTACCAATTCGGAGTGGATCGTTTCGCCCGCGAGGCGTCAGCCGCCGGAGCGTGCGCAGTCATCGTCCCGGACATTGCGTTCGAAGAGGCGCGGGAATTGCGTGCCACCCTGGCGACTGCGAACGTGCAGATGCCGTTGCTTGTCGCGCCTTCGACGCCGATCGAGCGCGCGCAGGCAATCGCCGCGCAGTCCGGCGGTTTCGTCTACGTCGTTTCGCGCCTCGGGGTAACCGGCGCTAAAACCGAGCCGGATTTTGCCCCGTTGCGCGCGCAAATCGCCGCGCTGCGTACGGTGACGTCGAAGCCGCTCGCGGTCGGCTTCGGCGTGAGCACTCCCGCCCACGTGGCGGCGGTCGCGCCGCTGGCGGACGGCATCATCGTCGGCAGCGCCCTGATCGACGCTTACGCGGGATTCACGGGAGAAGAAGCCGCGCGCCGCGCGCGAAGATTCGTCGAGCCGCTACTCGAAGCAACGCAACGATAGCATCGCTTCACGGAGGGTGTGAAAGTGGATCGAATTGAGTTCGTTCGCGGCTTAATCGGCGCGGCAGTTGTCGTTGCGTCGCCGTCGCCCGCCGCGAAGGCGCCGCCCGTACGGCACATCGGCGATTGCGATGCGAATCCGGTGCTTCCATACGATCGCCCGATCGGCATCGCCATGCGGGTCCTCGACGGACCGGATTTTCACCTGGAGAAGTATCGCGGGTACGCCGTTTGGATGAACGTCTTCGCGACTTGGTGCGGTCCCTGCAACGAAGAGCAAGGCTCCGTGGAGCAGATAGCCGCGAGTTATTACGACCGCGGTCTTCGCACCATCGGCGTCAACTTTCGCGAATCCGACGATACGGTTCGAACGTATCGCAAGAAATACGGTCTGAGTTACCCGATCGCGATGGACGAGCGCGGGGGCTTTACCCGAGGTCTCGAGACGGGGAGGACCGACGAAAACCTAATTTTCCCGGCATCGCTGTTCTTTTCGGCCACCGGATACCTCGATTGCTACATCCAAGGAACCATGGGCGACTCCGAAATGAGATACAAAGTCGAGCGCGTCTTGAAGACGGTCACGGCGCCGCCCGTTCCGGCGCCCGTGCTACACCGCCGCGACCGTCGATCCTAAACCGAAGCGCTTGTCGACGTCGTCGGCGATATACGCTCCAATCGCAAGCGACGACGTCGCTGCGGGCGACGGAGCGTTGCGCACGTGCACGACCCCTTCGGAACCTTCGAAGATGAAATCGTCGACCATCGAACCGTCGGCGTTCATAGCCTGCGCGCGCACTCCGGAAGGGCCGGGCAGCGTGTCCTCGACCTTCAATTCGGGAATGTAGCGCTGCAGCGCTTTGACGTATGCGCTGCGCACGACGTCGCGATACATCTCACCCATTCCAACCGACATATACTTGCCCGCCAGCTTGATGAAGCCCGGGTAGGTTAGCGATTCGAAAAGGTCGGCGAGATTGATCGTCGTGAAGTTGTACCCTTCGCGTGCGAACGCCAGAACTGCATTGGGCCCGAGCCAAATGTCGCCGTTCATGCGCGGGGTGAAGTGCACCCCCAGGAACGGAAACTCCGGGTCGGGCACCGGATAAATGTTGCCCTGGACCAGATACCGTTTCTCGGGCTTGAGAATCAAGTAATCGCCGCGAAACGGCACGATCTTCGGATCGGTGCTTCCGCCGGTCATCTTCGCCAGCCGGTCGGACATGAGGCCGCCGCACGTGATCACGTAGCGCGCCTCGACCTCGCCGGCGTTGGTCTTGACGATCGTCGTACCGCCTTTGCGCTCGAGGCCGATCACCTCGCGATTGGTTTGAATCTCGCCGCCCATCTCACGGATGTCGTCGGCATAGTGGCGCGAAACGATGCCGTAGTCGACGATCCCGGTCACGGGCGAATAAATTGCCGCAATGCCGCGAGCGTGCGGCTCGCGTTGCGCGATGCCGGCGGCGTCGATGACCTCTAGTCCCTCGATGCCGTTGGCGATCCCGCGCTGCATCAAATTCTGTAGGCGCGGGACTTCGCTCTCTTCGGTCGCGAGAATCAGCTTGCCGACTTGCTTGTACTCGATGCCTTTGGCTTCGCAGTATTGCCAAAGCGCTCGCCGGCCGTCGGTGCAGAGTTTGGCTTTGAGGGAGCCCGGCTGGTAGTAAATGCCGGAATGAATGACGCCGCTGTTGTGCCCGGTTTGGTGCTTGCTGAGCTGATCTTCCTTTTCGAGGTCGATCAGCCGCAGGTGAGGGTGGCGACGCAGTAATTCGCGTCCGGTCGCTAAGCCCACAATGCCGCCGCCGACGATCGCGATGTCGTAAATCATAGCGCGGCAATTCTCTCATGCCCGCCGCGGGCCCGCTAGGTTATCAGTAGCAGGATGAAACCACCCGGGGTGGTCCCGAAGTCAGGAGGGTAGGGAGTCCCGAGCTTCCGCATTTTCCTTCTATATTCACCCGGAGAGGACGTCCGTTGAGCACCACCCTTGAGCGCATCGCCACGTTTAGCAATGACCCGATAAAGACCTACGCCGATCCCGGCGACGTAGCCGCCATGCAGGCGGCCTTAGCTGCGGTGCGCGCGGGCTTCGGAAAGAGCTATCCGCTCGTAATCGACGGACGGCGGATCGAGACCGAGAAGAAGATTCGCTCGCTCAACCCGTCCAAACCCGACGAAGTCGTGGGTAGCGTCGCTTCGGCATCGCTGGAGCAAGCCACGCGGGCGATCGAAATCGCGCACGAGCGATTCGAGACTTGGAAGAACACGACCGCTCAAGAACGCGCCGCGTTTCTTTTCAAAGCGGCCGAATTAGTGCGGGAGCGCAGGTTTCACTACAACGCGCTCATGGTGTACGAAGTCGGAAAGAGTTGGATCGAGGCCGACGCGGATACGGCCGAAGCGATCGATTTCCTCGAGTTCTACGCCCGCGAGGCGCTGCGCTTGGACGGGCCGCAGCCGTTGACGCCGATTCCGGGCGAACGCAACGAATTGCGGTACATTCCACTTGGCGTCGGCGTGGTGATTCCGCCGTGGAACTTCGCGTTCGCAATCATGGCGGGCATGACGTCGGCCGCGATCGTGTCGGGTAACACCGTCGTGCTCAAACCTTCGAGCGATTCGGCGGTTATCGCCGCGTGGTTCGTCGATCTACTGCACGAAGTGGGCGTGCCTGCGGGCGTCGCGAATTTCGTGCCCGGGAGCGGCGCAACGATCGGCGATCCGATCGTCGCGCATCCGCTCACCCGTTTCATTTCGTTTACCGGTAGCAAACAAGTCGGCTTGCACGTCAACGAACTCGCGGCCAAAACCGTACCCGGGCAGAAGTGGATAAAGCGCGTCATCGCCGAGATGGGCGGTAAGGATTCGATCGTCGTGGCGGCCGATGCCGACGTCGATGCAGCCGTCGAAGGCGTAGCCGTTTCGGCATTCGGATTCCAGGGCCAAAAGTGCTCGGCATGTTCGCGTGCCATCGTCGACGCGTCGATCTACGACGAGTTTGTCGAAAAACTGAAAACGCGGGTTGCCAAGATGACGGTCGGCGATCCGAGCGACCGTCGCAACTACATGGGCCCGGTCGTCAACGAGGGCGCGATGAAAGAGATCGCGCGCTACATCGAAATCGGGAAGACTGAAGGTCGCCTGATTTGCGGTGGAAATCGCGTCGGCAACGACGGCTATTTCTTGGAACCGACGGTCATTGCGGACGTTGCGCCGGACGCAGTAATTTCGCAGGAAGAAATTTTCGGCCCCGTGCTCGCGGTCATCAAAGCCGACGGCTTCGATCGTGCGTTGGAGATCGCCAACAACACCGAATTCGGGTTGACCGGCGCGCTGTATTCGGCCGATCCGGCAAAACTGGAACGTGCGAAAAGCGAGTTTTTCGTGGGCAATCTTTACTTGAACCGTAAATGCACCGGCGCGCTTGTCGGAGGAAACCCCTTCGGCGGTTTCAACATGTCTGGGACCGACAGCAAAGCCGGCGGCCACGACTATCTCTTGCTCTTCACGCAAGCAAAGGCGATTTCGGCCAAACAGTAAGTGCTGCGTTTACTTCCCAACGCCGATCGCCGGATTCGTTTAGGCCACGCGTGGATATTCAGCAACGAAGTCGACGTAAAAAGGACGCCGCTCGCGAATTTCGCCGCGGGCGAATTGACCGCCGTCGTCGACGCGCGCGGTAAGGGCGTCGGGCTTGCATACGTCAATCCGAATGCGCTGATTTGCGCGCGCGTGCTCACGAGCGATACGGGGGCGTCGATCGACCAAAAGTGGCTCGTAGGCCGTATGCGCCGCGCATTGGCGCTGCGCGGGCGCGTCTATCCTTCACCGCATTATCGCGCAATATACGGCGAATCGGACGGCCTGCCGGGGATGGTCGTCGACCGCTACGGCGAGACGCTCGTCGCGCAACTCAACACCGCCGGATGCATTGCCTTGCGCGATGGCATCGTCGGCGCTCTGCACGAAGTTTTCGAGCCTAGCGGCATCGCTTTGCGAACGGCCGGATCCGTGCGCGCGCTCGAAGGGATTGCGGGTCTCGACGAATCGATCGGCGAGGTTCCCGATCGTGCCGACGTAGTCGAGGGCGATGTCACGTTCATCGCGCCTTTGCGTGGCGGCCAGAAGACGGGATTTTTCTACGACCAGCGCGACAATCGCTCGCGCTTGCAGCGTTACGTATCGGGAGCGAACGTGCTCGACGCATATTCCTACATCGGAACCTGGGGCGTGCGGGCCGCGCGGTTCGGAGCCAAACACGTGACGTGCGTGGACAGTTCGGTACCGGCGCTCGAGATCGCCACGGAAAACGCACGACATAATGGCGTGTCGATTGCGACGCAAGCCGGCGATGCGATAGAAGTGCTCGAGGCGTACGCGGCCGCCGGACGCCGTTTCGATGTCGTGATCGTCGACCCACCGGCGTTGATCAAGCGCAAACGCGACATCGCGGCAGGCGAGTCTCTCTACGAACGTCTGAACCGGGCCGCGCTACGCGTTCTCGTAAAAGACGGCGTGCTCGTTTCTTCCTCGTGCTCGCATCATCTCTCGGCGACACATCTGCAACGCGTGCTGTTGCATGCGACGCGCGCAGAAAACCGGAGAGCGCAAATTCTGGAACGGCACGGACACGCGCCGGATCATCCGATCCATCCGGCAATGCCGGAAACCGAATACCTAAAAACCTTCTTCGTTCGCGCCTAGGTCCTTTTAGAGAATGCGCGATAGCGGCAGAGAAATGCCGGCGACGTTCAGGAACGGATCGTCCGCGCGTCTGACGGGTAGTCGGAGCCGCAACTCGACGTAGTCGAAGACCAAAGGGACGCAGCGGCGGGAATCGGAACTCATAGTAACCTTCAAAATTCAAATGGCGGAGAAGTAACCTTCGTCAATACTACGCTGGTCACGGTAACTTGTCAATATAGTTTACCGGTGTTATACTCGATTTCGTGGCCGACCGAACTCACGCCCCTGGACGCCTCGACGTCCTGAGAGCATTTGCGAACACCCTCGATCTGGAAACCGGCGAAGACGCGTTGGCAAGCGCGGACCAAGCCCGGGAGTGGTGTTTTGCTCGAGACCTGCCCCCGCCCGGGGCCGACGACGTAGACCGGGTTCGCGGGTTCCGGGAGGCGCTGCGATCCGTGCTTTTAGCGAATAACGGTGATGGGGAACAGGCGAGCGCATGGCAAGCTGTAGTCCCGTACGCTCGGGAGGCGCGCTTGATCCTGACCGTATCCGCCGGGAGCCGGCGCCCGGAGCTCGAAGCGGCCGATCGGGGCGCCGACGGGACCATCGGGGCGCTGCTTGCAATTGGGTACAGCGCGGTCGCCGATGGAACGTGGGCACGCTTGAAAGCTTGCGCGAAAGATTCGTGCCAATTCGCATTCTACGATCGTTCGAAAAACGCATCGGGCACGTGGTGCGACATGGCCGTCTGCGGGAATCGTGCCAAAGCGCAGCGCCGCCGTTTGCGCGACCGACAAAACTCGTAGACGACGCGTGATACGATACTCCTCGTGCAGTAATCGCTGCAGGCAAAACGGGAAAAACGGCCCTTGTAACGAGCGCCGGTGGAACTTCGAAAGATACCTTGACTCGTGGGCCTGAATGAGATAAGCTGTTCGTCGTGACTCTGACGCCTGCCCAGTCCGGTGCGGTCGTAAGATCCGCCCTGAAGAAGGACGGTGTCAGTGTTCGTTCCTTGAAAACTGAACAGTGCAGTAGCGCATAAGTCTGTGGGTCTCTGGACCTCTAAGACGAAGCGCCGAAAGGCGTTTTTTCTTTATGGTTTTATGAGATTTTTAGTCAGCACTCGAGCAAAATTCCGGCTCCACCGGTTTCTGCTAAAGAGACTGACCGTACAATTTGTGACTAGTGTTCGTTTTTGTCACCCCGCGAGGGGCGGCCGGAACGCGCACGGATCGATTCGCAGTCGATCCTTTATATAGTCAGCGATAGATTAGAGCCATTAAACAAGGCTCCAAAAGTATTTTTTGGAGAGTTTGATCCTGGCTCAGGACTAACGCTGGCGGCGTGCCTAACACATGCAAGTCGAGCGGGGTAGCAATACCCAGCGGCAGACGGGTGAGTAACACGTGGTCAACCTTCCCTAGCGTGGGGGATAACTAGCCGAAAGGTTAGCTAATACCGCATGACATCGTCGAGTGGCATCACATGACGATAAAAGGAGCAATCCGCGCAAGGACGGGACCGCGTCCCATTAGCTAGTTGGTGAGGTAACGGCCCACCAAGGCGACGATGGGTAGCTGGTTTGAGAGAGCGACCAGCCACACTGGGACTGAGACACGGCCCAGACTCCTACGGGAGGCAGCAGTGAGGAATTTTCCGCAATGGGCGAAAGCCTGACGGAGCGACGCCGCGTGTGGGAAGAAGGCCT
>DATBTT010000021.1:0-14737 GCA_036559125.1 Vulcanimicrobiaceae bacterium | reverse complement strand
CCAATGAAATAAAGAAGGCGCAAATCGTGCGCAGAGTGCCGACCGTGGCCACTCGCCTGCAGGTCGTTCCAATCGGTGCGAATATCGAACCTGCCGAAGGAGTCACTTGGCATCCGCGAAGCGGCGGCCGTCAAACGTTGTTAGCGTTCGGTATCGTAATGCCACGCCGTCGCATAGAATTGTTGATCGCCACGCTAAAAGAGCTAGTAGCCGGAGGCATCGATGCCGATCTATGCGTTGCCGGACGCATTCAGAATTCGGCGTATGCGGCGCAATGTTTGCAGATGGCTAACGAACTAGGGATAGCGGATCGCGTTACCTTCACCGGTACGCTGGCGCCGGAAACTGTGACCGAGCTTTTTTTACGCTCCTCTCTGAGCCTACACGCCGCAGAAGAAGGGCTGATAAGTTCGAGCGGGGCTTTGCTCGCCGCCTTCGCACATGGCGTACCGGTTGTGGGAGCGAGAACCCAAACCGATGAGGCGATGCTTTTGCAAGCGACCCTGCCTGCGCTTTCGGACGCTCGGGACATTGCACGGGTTGTTACAAGCGCCCTCGACGATACTGCGTCCCGAGTGCGGGCTGGAACACTCGGGCGGCAGTTATATCGTGGACAATTTGAATGGGCGCATATCGCAGAATTGACCGCCCGCTCCTTTAATCTCAATCAGAAAGTTACATATGCAGCAGGTCTCTAAAGGCCCAGATCGCTCTACGGCCGTGCTGTATGGTATTTTCATCCTCCTTAGCGCGACTTTTGGGCTTTCTGTCGGAATCGGCGCGACGCGGGTGGTCGCCGCCATTATTTTTGTCGTGGCACTGTTTTGGCTGTCCCGTTTCTGGAGGATCGGCGTTAGCGCACTGCTATTGCTCGGGTGCTTTGATGGCGTCATAAAATACACCCACGGATCGCCGGGCGTTTTCATGTTGAAAGACCTGACTCTGCTCGGCATTTTAGGTGGCATGCTTGTGATGCTGGCGATCCGGCCCGAGCGCAAGCCCGTTGGCAGTTGGCATGGCCTCTGGGCGTGGCTACTATATGTCGGATACATTGGGGCGCAAGCGTTGAATCCAGCAGCCGGCCTAACTGGAGGGCTCGCCGGGTTCCGCGCACATGCATTTTTTGCATTCTTGTTCGTCGTCGGGGTCGTCTATTTCACTAATCCTCGTAGGCTCTCACGCACAGCCGGTGTAGCGATCGTGGGAATCACACTCGCGGCCGGCGCCGGCATCTTTCAGTTCCTCTTTGAAGATCTTTGGACATCGCTCGCGCCCGGGCTGCTTGTTGCCTCTCACAAGTTTACAAGCTACTTTGCAGGCGCCGGGGGGATATCCGACCTCATGGGTGCCGTTCCACGCGCGTATGGCACGATGGTCGATCCCGCCGCGCTTGGGGCAGCGTGCGCAGTTGGGTTCATCTTCGCCGCGGCTGCTCTGGCGCGCACGAAGGGGCTAGTGCGCCTGTTGGTTATAGTAGGAATGCTAACCATGGGTGTCGCGCTGCTATTCTCAGGCTCTCGCGCCTCCGCCGCCGGCGTTGCCGCGGGGCTTATTGCATTTGTGATTTTATCCTGGCGTCATTCCTCAATGCGATTGCCGGCAACGATTGCGCTGGTTTTGGTAGTTCTTACCATCCCGCTTGGTCTCAAGGCAACCGGCGGGTCAGCCGGCGATCGATTTACGTCGAGTGACAACTTGAGTTACGCAGCCCAAACGCGCGCCGTTAGCACGCGTCGAGTCTTGGCCTCCGTCCCGACCCATCCATTCGGAATGGGTCTGGGTGCAACCGGCGCCGGCGGTCGCCTCAGTACGCATGGCCAAAATACGATTGCCGTTGATAACCTGTACCTCGCTACTTTGTACGAGACGGGCGTGCCGGGACTCTTGATCTTTCTCGTGCTCCAACTCACTATCTTGATTTTAACGATTCGTTGTTCAAAACAAGCAGCGTCCTTAGAGGCACGGAGCGTATACATAGGCATGGCCGCCGCGCAGATTGCGTTACTGGTCAATGGAATCTGGTCGCAAGGCGCATTTGATTATGCTCCAGTGTCACAGATATTTTGGTTGTTTTCGGGTGCGGTAGCACTACCCAAGCGCGTTGAAGGAGAAGCAGGATAAGGATATGGCTGTAATTGTTACTGGTGGGGCAGGCTTCGTTGGGAGCCATCTGGTCGACCGGCTGTCCGCGACAGAAAAGAACGTCATCGTGATGGATGATCTTTCTAGCGGGCGCATCGCGAATCTCGAATCGGCCCTGTCATCGGGGCGCGCAACTTTTGTCTATGCCGACATCGCGCAAGGTGCCGACCGCCTTCGAGACGACGTGCGCGCCGCGACTACGGAACGGATTACTGAAATTTATCATCTGGCTTCGCCGGCAAGCCCCGAAGCCTATGGCGCGCATCCGTGGGAGACGCTATCAGTCAATGCGATTGGTACGATGTCTCTCATAGAAATTGCTCTGGAACAACAAGCCACGCTGCTCTTCGCATCGACGTCGGAAGTGTACGGAGATCCGGCCATTAACCCGCAGCCTGAGACATATTTTGGAAACGTAAATCCAATCGGCCCACGCGCGTGTTATGACGAAGGCAAGCGCTTTGGCGAGGCGGCCATGTCGGTCGCATCTTCGGTCAGAGGCTTAAACGGTCGCATCGTTCGGCTGTTTAACTGCTACGGCCCTCGCATGCAGCTCGACGATGGGCGTTTGATCCCGTCACTCATTGACGCGATCATGAAAAATCAGCCTTTGCCCATCCATGGAAGCGGCGAGCAGACAAGATCCTTGACCTACGTGGACGACATCGTCGAAGGGCTCATTCACGTCGCACGCATGCCTATGACGCGGCTTTTGCCCGTGAACCTGGGTAACGATGAAGAACTGTCCGTATTAGCGCTCGCGCAAATGGTTTGTTCGGTGGCTGGTGTGCCTTTCGCGAGCGCGCAGCTCCCCGCGCGTCCGGAAGATCCTCAGAAGCGCCGGCCGGAGCTGAGCCGCGCGCGGTCGTTCGGTTGGCAACCCACGACCAGCGTCGAGGATGGCTTACGGAAGACGTACGAATGGTTCATGGCAACCGCGTTAGCCTATGCCTAGAGCCCCGTTCTAAACGAAATCGAGGTTCACGCGCCTACGCTACCGCTCTCGACTTTCCCGTCAACCGGTGGTACGCGTAATTCGAGCGCGAACGCGCCGTCGAACCCCTCGAATTCCAAGTCCGTATGTCGATCGGCAATACACCGTTGCAGAGGAGAATTGGTCGGGCATTTGATGCTGTCGCCGAGTGGACCTCGGCTCTAGGCGTAGGACGTTGCGTGCGGGCCCAGCCTTCGGACCCGCTCCTTCCAGTTGCAAGGGGCGAGGTTTCCGCGCAGGCGCGTGTCTTATGCGACTGCGGAAGTTCTGGCCGCGACGGGTGCGGCGTTTTGGATGAGGAAGCCTTCTTTTATCAGGCGTTCGACGATTCTGGGTGCGTTCTCGTCGTGTTTCTTAAGCGCCGCAAGGCTGGCGGACGAAACGGTTTCGAGTTCGCGAATCATGGCCGCCGCAGAGCGCGGAAGCTTCAAAACCTTGCCCGAGAATGACAGTGCAGTACCATGCTCGTCTTCGGTAACTTCGCTAAGCATGTCGCCGCGGATTTCCAATAGTGAGTCGTCGTTGAGTGTTGGAAGGAGCAACAGCTGTTGTAATTGTCCGTCCAGATCGTTGTGCCGTCCGACGACGAACTTGCGCTCGATGCGTCGAGCCGCCGCCTCGAGGGCCGTATCGGAAAAGGCTCGCTCCAGCATCTCTGCGAGCTCGCGGCTACCGTAGTGCGGTTTCTCGAGCGTCCCTATGCTGCTTCGCAACAATAGCTCGCTAGCGCCGGCGGCCGCGAGCGCTTCGGAGAGTACGCTAATCCATTTTACCGGATATAACCCCAATGTCAGATGCATCGAAAGGCCGTCGTTCGCGGTGCCGGCATGCATTGTGCCTCGCGGCAGATACAAAAAATCACCCGCCTTGATCTCGACCTCAAATTGGACGTCACCGATCGCGGTCTTTTTCTTGTTAAACTTCTGCTCGTCTTCGTCGAGCGGGAGCGCGAACCCGGAGCCATAGACGCGCCAGTGTTTCGAGCCTTCGATCTGCAGCAGCAGCGTGTCGTGCGTGTCATAGTGGACCGCGAATCCTTGGCTGTCCGCAGGCGTCAAATACAAATTCGCGCTGACCCGGTGCCGAAAGAACGACTCCAAGCCGCGGCAGAGCCTGTTCACCCCGGGCGAGTACGTCTGCACGCGGTCCAAGACGATCGAGCATCCATGTGCGAACAGGGCGCTGACGCGGTCTGGGTCGATGACTTCGACGCGGTTCACCTTCTTGCTCTCGTTGATCCGGCCACTCTTGCGAATGTACGACTCGGGCCGAGCGGCGATTCCCTCCTTCGCGACACTGATGCTTTCGGCGGGAACTTCGCCGTCGTAAAGGACGCGTTGTAACTCGTCGATGTCGAAATACTCGCTGTAGTAACGGGCGTCGTTGCGCGGGATGTAGAGCGGTGCGCGCTCGTAATGAGCGCTTGCAAATGCATCGATCGAATGCGGTTGCAAAAGCCATGCGGCCGTGCCTTGCGCGTTATTCTTTTGATCCCACATACGTCTGCTCCAAAACGGTTATGGCACCATGCCATAATGCAGAGACAGGGTTCCCCGGCCGAAAAGACCGGGAAGCCCTGTGTCAGTTGGGTCTGCCACCGGACCTCCGGTGCTGGCTACGGCTTTAGCCGCAGTCGGGGTCGTTACAGTTATCGTCGCCGCCGGTGAGACCGGATTGGAAGCCGGACACGTTCTCATAGAGATCGGCCGCATAGTAGGAAGCGATGACTTCTGGCGTCACGTAGTACGTCATGGTTTTCTCCGTTGTGCAGTTTTAGGAAGAAACATCGGACGACCGGAGTAGCCTCGGCGACCCTAGGTATCCTTGTAATAACTTTAGTCAAAGTCGTGGTCCCGTAAATCGTGCGGGTGCCTCATTTGCATGTAAGCCAATATTCTTATGTTTTTGCATGCCCGACCGCACGAGCGCGCAGCGACCTGAAACGCTGCAGCGCTGTGGGCCGTTTGCATCATCATGGAGTGGGTGTTCCGGTGCATGAGCCGACGCCGCCGGGGCAAGGAGTTGGAATCGCCGCGTCTGCTCCGGGGCTCCCTACGGAGGCGGAGAGCGCGTTGAGATCGTTCTTGATTCTGGTATTCGTCGTGGGCGTCTGCCCCGGATACCACGCCGGCGCACCGGGGAAGAGCGTCGCGTTGGTGGTTTGCGCAGACGTAATATCGTTTAGAAGTTGTTGTTCGGGCGGAGTTAGCTGCGCGATACCGTTCGAGCGCATATGGGTTGTCCATTGCGCAACACTGTTGAAATTCCAGCGATCGAATGATTCGTCGGAGTTTGGGCCGCTGGATGGAGACGCGAAGAATACGTATAATGCGGCGGCCGCGGTGTAAATATCCGCGCTGTCGAGCGGGCCCGGACCGATCGCTAGCGTCTTTGCTTGCGTTTTTCCAAGAAACGCCATGCTCCATGCCTCGGCGCCGGCCGGGCTTTTGGTGACTACTACATAGTTACGCCCCGGAACCATCGTATAGGTGGGATTTGGACTCGCCGGCAGCGCCGGTCCGCTGAGCGGCAGCGAAAAGTGCCCGGTCGCATCGGTCTTGGTGATACCCGCCTGGCTCGTGCACCCGCATGAATAGACTACGGCGCTGTTCGTTAGCGCAGCGCCGCCTATGCGCACGATGCCCGCAATCGCCGGAGCCGGCGTTGGAGTCGCTGCGGGCGTCGGACTCGCTGCGGGCGATCCGGAAGCCGCAGGCGATGGCGACGACTTCGATCCGGCCGGTGGTGACGGGCTCGCCGCGGGCCCGGATTGCGGCTGCGTGCTCGGAAGAGAGCTATTGCCGGGGCCGCCGCCGCAGCCCGCAAATAGCGCGGTGAATGCCAGCGCTGCCGCCGCGACGTGTAAGCGGGTCACTCGGGTATGCATAGTGGGTATCCTCGACCGGTAAAAAATGGCTATGCACCATGCTGGCATATTGGCCGGCCGTACGAAGCGTCTGGTCGATATGCAAATGCGTGGGTATTTTGCCGCGATCTTGATGAATCGCCGGTAGCAAAAAAGAAGGTCGACCTAGTGGCGGATGATGCTCTGCGCCGAATCGCAGGTCGGAGATGGCTCCTCCCAGCAGGTGTAGGTGCTCGGCGGCGGAGGCGCGGGCGGTCCGGCCGGAACCGTCGGAATCGTAGCGACCGGCGGCATCGACGTTCCGCTGCCGCCGTGCACTAAGAAAAACCCTAGCGGCAACAGCAATAGCCACGGAAAGTGCGAGCTGTGCGCCACGGCCGGGGCAACGATCGACGGGAGCGCCGGCACGAACGGCGCGGGAGCCGGGACGTCGATTGCCTCGATCGGGACGGGACGCACGTCGAACGGGACGGCGGTTGCGGCCGGCGCGGGTGCGGCGTGCGGCGGCGGCGCGACGCGAGCGGCTAGTACGGTCGTTCGAATCAACGAGAGATTCCCACAGGCCTTTGGAAGAAACGCCCGCACGCGACTACCTGGCGAGCCGATGTCGATTTCCCAACCGTAACTGCCGGCGGGGATGATGACGTTGCGCAGAACACGCACGCGCCCGCGATGCAACCATGCCATACCGTCCAAGCGCCGCGGAACCTCGACCCATGCGTATTGGCGCCGTTCGATCTTGGAGAACATCGCCGCCGTCTCGGCCGAACTCATTCCAAGCCTCATGGCGGCGGTGGCCAGCCGCTCCGTATGGGCGCGCACGTTGTTCGCGAGTTCCGTGCTCGACGAGGACGGCCCGAGCAGCGCGCCGGTCGTGAGTTGCGTTACGACCGTTTGGCCCCAGGCCGGACTAAGAGCAATGAGAACGGCGAAGAGCGTTGCCCCCGCCGTTATGGAGAAGCGTTGCATCCGAGTAGCTCCGTGGCATGCGTGTGCTTCTCATTGTCGCGTAGTCCGCCGCCTTACGACGCATCCGCCGGCACCGAATCGATTTAGGTATTCCGGCCTGGGCTAAGCTGATTAGAATTTCGCGAACGAGCTGTAGACGGATTCCGCCGGAAGTGGCGATAAATTGGGATTCGTCAGCGCGAGCGTGGCCCAATAGGTAGTGCCCGGGTTGTAGACCGTATTGTAAACGACGCCGTCGACGGTCGGATCGGCGAGCATTTTATTGAATTCGAGAGCAATGTACTGCGCTTGCACGCGGGGATCTAAACCCGTCGGATCGGTCGTCGAATGCGAAAAGCCGGCTTCGGTCATCAGGATGTGCGGCGTCCCGTTGCCGTGAGCGGCGGCAACGGCTTGAGCGACCTTGTAGCAGTTCCACTGGTCGTCATTTTTCGGGTTGACGTAAAACGTCGGATTGTCAGGGCGATAGTTATGCAGGGATATCTCGTCCCAGCAAACGCCCGTTCTGCAACCGTTCGCATACAGGTTGTTGAAGAAGGTTGCCAGTGAGACGTGCGGGCCACCGTTCGCGGCGCCGGGCCCCACGACCATCATGTGGGGGGCGGCATGCTTGATTGCGGCATATGCCGCCTTCATATAGGCCGCTGCGGAAGATCCGTCATTTTTCGCGTATGCCGGGTTCGCATTGTTCCACCAGCCCGAAAGGTTTGGCTCGTTGAACAGCTCGATGCGAGCTACTTGCGGATATTTCGATGCGAGATGCTTTGCGACCGCGCCCGCAAATGCGGCGAATGTCGTGGGCGATTCCCATATCGCGGGATAGGGCCGGCCGCCGGTCGCCCAAATCGGGGCGCCGTACTGCGTCAGAACCGGGAGTTCCGTTATGCCCTTTGCCGCTAACTGGCTCAGAATCGCGTCTTGTCCGATGAAAGTAAACGTGCCCGACTTCGGCTCGATCGCTCCGCCGCTATAATCGGTTCGAACGAAACGCACGCCGGCGGAGGCGAGTGCGGGAATAACGATTTGCGGAGCGTTGACGCCGGTAAATGCGGACACGAGCGCACCGTAACGATAGGCTTGCCCTCGCGTCGATTTGATCGGCGAGACGACGGCTACGGTCGACGGCGTTTTAATGCTGACCGCAGTCGCGGCGCCCAGCGAACTTCCGTCGGCCGCGCGCAGCGTCGCCGGCAACGAAATCGTGTAGACTTGTCCGGGCACCTTGCGCATCGTAAGCGTGACGTCATTTCCCCAACCGCTCACCGAAACCGGCGTTTGCGGTTTGAGCGAATACGTCGATTTGAACGACGCGACGTTAACGGGTTTTGTGAAGACCAAGACGACGTTTTCGGAGTATTCGTACGTATCGCCGGTCTTATGCGCGACGAATTTGTCACCTTGCAAACCACCCAATTGTTTGAGCGCGAATGCCGCAGTCGTGGCTGAGGCGGTCGTTTTAGATTCGGTACCCGCGGGCGGACTCGTGTCCGTTGCTTGCGGGACGGGTCCGTCTTGGGGATAGCTCTGGGGTGCGGACGCGTCCGGGGCGGCTGGGACCGAGCTGTCGGGAATCATCCCGCCGTTAGCGCCCGAACCGGCGCATCCCGCCGCAAGTATGATGCAGGCAAACGCACAGATGCGCGCGCTCGTGTGCGCGAGCGATATGGAAAAAAACACGAGATCGTCCTCTGGCAGAGTGAACGTGAGTCTAATGAACTATGCGACGTACCATTTCTATCGACCGGAGAACGTCCTGGCCGAAGGGTGGGCGCAAGCTTGCCTGCTATTCGTGCGAGTATGGGTATTTTGCACCGGTCATAAATCGCCATGTATCCCGCCGGTTAAAGTGCCGATGAAGATAGAAACGTCCTCATTGCGATAGGTTGGTTCGAATGTATATCTCAGTTGCGCGCGCTCAAGACACTCGAGCATGGAGCATTGACGCGGAAAAGTCGCCGCAGAGTGCGGTAGCGCTCACCGAGCTGATGCTATTCGCAAATACCTCCCGCCTCCACGAGCTCGCCCGGAAGTGGCCCAACGGCGTGGTCGCCGTGGTTTGCGGTGCGGCGACGCGGTTCGCCCTCTGTTGGGATGACGGCGAGCGCGTGCTGATGGGATCGGCCGATTCGTTTGCGGCCGCATTTGCCGAGTTCGAGCGCATCGTGCAGCGGGCACAACGCGACCTCGCGGCATAAAAAAAGCGCGGTGTTGCCACCGCGCCGATCGTTTTTATAAAGACGGTTTAATTAGTGCTTGGTCTTGGTCGATTTCTTGGCCTTGACAGCCTTTTTGGCGGCGGCCTTTTTCACAGCAGCCTTTTTAGCAACTTTGTCGGCCATCTTTTTGATGGCTTTCTTTGCCGAAACTTTTTTGGTCGCTTTCGCGGCCTTCTTGCTTACGGCGGCTTTCTTCGCAACCTTGGCGGCCATCTTTTTGATGACTTTCTTGGCGGCAGCCTTCTTGACGGCGACCTTTTTGATCGCGGCTTTCTTGGTGGCAACCTTGGCGGTCGATTTGACCGACTTGGCGGCAACGGACTTCGTCGCAGTCTTTGCGGCGGTCTTCGTGGCGGTGGCGGCCATGGCCGGGCCCGTCAGAAGAAACGCGGCGGCAACGAGCGATGCGAGCATTTTCTTCATAGTGTATTCCTCCTTCCCTACAAAAATCGCGCCGGTCCGTTGGGACCGTCGCCGTTAGCTCAATGACGAGCGTCACACCGGCATAACGCCGGGTGACGCTGATTTGTTCCGTCCGCCCGGGGCTCCACCCTTTTAGGCCTTGGCGGAGCGCTTTCCGATGATGTTCCGGGAAATGACCAGCCGCTGAATCTGCTGGGTTCCCTCGTAAATTTGGGTGATCTTGGCATCGCGCATCATGCGCTCCACCGGGTACTCGGTCGAGTAGCCAAAGCCGCCGAGCACTTGAACCGCGTCGGTCGTGACGGACATCGCGACGTCCCCGCATTTGAGCTTGGCCATGGCGGCCCAGAGCGTGACGTCCGGCGCCGCCTCGTCGCACTTGCGCGCGGCCTCATATAATAGAAGGCGCGCGGCTTCGACTTCGGTTTTCATGTCCGCCAGCATGAATCCCACGCCCTGATGCTGGCCGATCGGCTTGCCGAACGCAATGCGTTCGCGCGCGTAATTGGTCGCGTACTCAAGGGCGCCGGCCGCGATACCAAGTGCTTGAGCGGCGATGCCCGGACGGGATTTGTCCAGCACTTTCATTGCGATCTTGAAGCCCTCGCCTTCGTTGCCGATCAAATTTGCGGCCGGCACTTCGCAGTTCTCGAAGTAGAGTTCCACAGTCGGGGAACCGCGGATCCCCATCTTTTTTTCCTTCTTGCCAACTTTGAAGCCCGGGAAGGTCTTCTCGACGACGAACGCGCTGATGCCGTTAGCGCCTTTTTCCGGATCCGTAACGGCAAATACGCAGATGACGTCGGCAACGTTGCCGTGCGTGATCCAAATCTTCTGGCCGTTGAGAACGTAGGTGTCGCCCTTTTTTTCGGCCCGCGTGCGCATCGAGCCGGCGGCGTCGGAACCGCTCGCGGCCTCCGTGAGCGCGTAAGCGGCGATCCACTCGCCCGATGCAAGTTTGGGCAAGTAGTTCTTTTTCTGCTCGTCACTGCCACCGATGAGAATCGGCAACATGCCGAGCTCTTGCACGGCCACGATCAGCGAGCTCGACGCACACGCCTTGGCGATCTCTTCGACGACCTTGACATAGGTGACAAACGTACCGCCCAGACCCCCATACTCCGCCGGGATGGGGATGCCGAGTAGATCGTTTTGCGCGAAGATTGCCTTGATATCGTCAGGGAACTCGCCACGCTCGTCGATCTCGGCAGCACGCGGTGCGACTTTTTCCGCAACGAGTTCGCGTACGACTTCGAGGATCATCGCCTCTTCGTCGGACGATGTGGGATGCGGCGTGGCTACGGCCATTAGGGCTTCTCCTGTGTGTTTTTCCTTGGGATGGCGCCGGGAGGCGCACTCGCTGACTTCAACGGTCCCGAGGATTTTGCTTTTTAGACGCCTATACAGTAGCGCGATGGATAAAGTATTCGACTCGTGCGGCGAGGCCGTGAGGGACATTCCGAGCGGCGCATCGCTAGCGGTCGGCGGTTTCGGGCTCAACGGGATTCCCCATAATTTGATCGCTGCGCTGCTCGACCAAGGGGCCGGCAACCTCGTGACGGTCTCCAACAATTGCGGCGTGGACGGATGGGGCCTCGGCGTCCTCCTGGATGCAAAACGCATCGCTCGCACGACGGGCTCGTACGTTGGCGAAAACAAAAACTTCGAGCGACAGTATTTGAGCGGCGAATTGGAAGTCGAACTCGTGCCGCAGGGCACGCTCGCCGAGCGCTTACGCGCCGGTGGCTGCGGCATTCCGGCGTTCTATACCCCGGCCGGCGTCGGCACGCAGGTCGCCGACGGCGGGCTGCCGTGGAAGCACAACGCCGACGGAAGCACCGCGGTGCCTTCGCCGAAGAAAGAAACGCGCGTCTTCGATGGACGAGAATACGTGCTGGAACGTGGTATCGTGTGCGACTTCGCACTCGTGCGCGCGAGCATCGGCGACCGCTACGGCAATTTGGTCTTTCACAAGGCCACGCGCAATTTCAATCCGCTGTGTGCGATGGCCGGTAAGGTCACCATCGCCGAAGTCGAGGAACTCGTCGATCCCGGCGATATCGATCCCGAAACGGTCCATTTGCCGGGCATTTTCGTGCAGCGCGTCGTTCACGTCGGCTCGCAGGGCAAACGCATCGAGCGCGTTACGACTCGTTCTGCAGCGGAGAAGAAATAATGGCTTTAACCCGGACTCAGCTTGCGGCGCGCGTCGCACAGGAACTGCGCAACGGGCAGTACGTCAATCTCGGCATCGGCTTACCGACGCTAATCCCCAACTACGTTCCGGCGGGAATCACCGTCGTGCTGCAGAGCGAGAACGGCATTCTCGGCATGGGCCCGTATCCGGACGAAGGGCAAGAAGACGCCGATTTGATCAACGCGGGTAAGGAAACCGTTACGGTACTTCCGGGCGCGTCGTTCTTCGATTCGGCCACTTCGTTCGGAATGATTCGCGGCGGTCACATCGATCTCGCGGTTCTGGGTGCGATGCAGGTTTCGGAAAACGGCGATCTCGCGAATTGGATGATACCGGGCAAAATGGTCAAGGGGATGGGCGGCGCTATGGATCTCGTCCACGGCGCAAAACGCGTGATCGTCATGATGGAGCACGTAGCGAAGGGCAACGCGCACAAGATTTTGCGCGAATGTACGCTGCCGTTGACCGGCAAGCGCGTGGTGCATCAAATCATCACCGACTTGGCGGTACTGGACATCGACGTCGAACGCGGCCTCGTGCTACGCGAGTTGGCGCCGGGCGTGAGTGTCGACGACGTGAAAGCGGCGACCGGCGCGGAAATTCACATCCCCGCGCAGCCGCGGATCATGCACGTTCAGGCTTCGGCCTGAGCGAACGCGGCTCCGCCGCGCGCGATGCGAAACGCGGCGAATTCCACTAGCAAGAGCACCTCGACGGCGGCGACGACTAAGCCGCCGAAGAGACCGGCGAGCGCGCTGTGCGTGACGAAGCCAAGTGCGATCCAGATACCTACCGGTGGAACGAGTCCCACGTACGTTAGCAGTAAGCGCACCATTGCGACGGGTCCTCGTTGATCGAAATTCGACGGAAAGATCGCATACAGCGCTAGTCCGATGCCGCGCAGGAGCACGACGACCAGCAGTGCTAGCGGAACGCCGAACGCAGCGAATTGCCAAATGCCCCCAACGATGCCCCACGCGACGACGGCCGCTGCGAGCGTTAAGGCGATGCGCCACGACGTCGCCGCGATCCAAGCGTACAGACGCGCGCGGACCGGGTCCGCATTGAGCCACCAGATCGGCTTGCGCAAATCCGCCGCAAGTGCGACCGACGAGCCGAGCGCGAGAAAGATAACGAGCAGGTTACCGAGACTCGCGCCGGCGGAAATGGACACTGCGAACGCGTCTTGCGTCGTGCGCGCAAAAATACCCGCGCCTACGCCGACAGCGGCCGCGACGACCAGGCCGATCCAAAACGTGCGCTGCAAAACGCTCGACCGTCGAAAAGCGATCCATTCTTTCCAAAACACCGCCCATGCGCCGCGCAGTATTCCGCCCTCGCGCCCGGATGCGCGAGTCGGCCCGAACTCGCTGCGGTATTTCGGTTGGCCGCTAAGACCGCGTTGACTTGCCCGCCGGCGTACTTCGATGAAGCGTTGTGAGGCCGCGTACAATTCGGGGTAGAGATCGACCGAGCCGAGATACGATGCGAGCACGATCGCCGCGAAGATCGCGTACTCGATTACGATTGGCCGCCAATCGCCGCGTAACATGTCATCGAGCGTGCGTCCTAAACCTAGGCGTACCAACGCCGCCGATGCCTCGTGCGCCGGCCGAAGCGTAAGAGCCGTGCCGAGGAACGCGAGCGGGATGGCGCCCGACAGGGCGACGATCGTCGCAGCGGCGTAGCCGATCCAGGTGCCGAAACGGCGCTGCAATTTGACGATGGGGACGCCGAGCGAGATGCCGACCGCGCTTGCGCCGATCATTGCAAACGTCATACCGGCAAACGTTCCCGCGGTCCTGAAGATAACGGCATAGAGAAGGATGCCGAGCAGAAGTCTGCCTACCAGACGCCATGAATTTCGCAATTGCAACCAGACGATTACGTTGCGTTCGCGCAATTGCGAATCGATGAGCAAGCGCGCGTCCGCAGGCGAGGTAAACGCGCCGACTCGGCCGGCGGCGGCGCCGAACATGTAGATCCCCACGAGTACGAATACGCCGAAGAAAATCGCCGTCGCGAACGGTTCGGGTATACCTACATGCGTCCCGTTAAAAGCGCGGAAATGCGAAGAAGACCGCAGAGAACCCATAAAGATGAAGTACGCTGCCACGACGGCATACAGTACGGCGCGACCGGGCTCGCGGCCGACCTTTTTAACCGCATTGACGAGTTGCCGGTATTCCAGATATGCGAGCGCTCCGAAATCATTCATCGCGTCAGTTCGAGGAAGAGATCTTCGGCGGTTCCTTGGTCTCCGGTTTGCGCTTGCAGATCGGCAAAGGTACCCGCGGCAATCGTTTTGCCCGCCTTCATGATGACGACCCGATCGCAAAGCGTTTGCGCTTGCTCGAGCATGTGCGTACTTATGACGAGCGCACGTCCTTGCCGTCGTAGATCCGCAATAATCGTACGCAGTTCGCGCTGACCCAGTGGATCGAGGCCGATCATCGGTTCGTCCAGGAGCACCACGGGCGTGCCGGCTAATACGGTTGCTGCGATCAGCGTCTTCTGGCGCATGCCTTTCGAGAGGCTTTGGCCCAGCGTGTTACGCTGATCGGTCATGGCGAAGCGTTCGAGTAGATCGTCGCCATGTGGTTGCCAGCCGTCGGCGAGCCGGCAGCTTTTCGCGACGAACACCAGATGCTCCCACACCGTGAGCATCGGGTACACGTCGGGCGTTTCCGGGATTAGTGCGATGGTGCGACCCCGTGCCGCTCCCAGATCGCGCCCATCCCACGCGATCGTGCCGCCGTCGGGCCGCAACAATCCGGCGGCGCATAAAAACGTCGTGCTTTTACCGGCGCCGTTCGGCCCGAGCAAACCGACGACTTCGCCGCCATGCACGTCAAACGTGAGGCCGGCTACAGCGGTTTGCGAGCCGAATTTCTTGACCAACCCGGTAATGGCAAGTGAGGGCATGCGAC
>DATBTT010000020.1:0-2951 GCA_036559125.1 Vulcanimicrobiaceae bacterium | reverse complement strand
GGGCTGGGTGAAGATGCGCGAAGAAGTGCGCTTCGCCGGTCGCATCCTCTGCGTGATGATCTCGCGCCGGGCCGATGCGTGGTACGCGAGTTTCTCCATCGAAGTGGAGTACGAACCCGATGTTCGCGTCGATGCAAGCGTTGTTGGCGTCGATCTGGGCATCACGGCGCTGGCTACGTTCAGTGACGACACGCCCCGGCTGCCTTCATCACAACCCTTACGGAGGTACCTGCAGAAACTCAAACGCCTCGCGCGAGGCTACTCGCGCACGCAACGCGGCTCGAACAATCGTGCCAAAGCAAAAACCAAGCTCGCACGACTGCATCGGCGCGTCGCCGATAGTCGATCCGACGTACTCCATAAACTCACTACCTCGCTCACCCGCTACCGCACCATCGTCATCGAAGACCTTAACGTCTCGGGAATGCTCGCCAATCGACATCTGTCGCGTGCCATTGCCGATATCGGCTTCTTCGAGTTTCGTCGTCAACTGGAATACAAGACCGAGATGGCCGGATCGACCATGATCGTTGCGAACCGTTGGTATCCCTCATCGAAGTTGTGTTCGACGTGTGGTGTGAAAAGTGAGACGTTAGCATTGAACGAACGCACGTGGACATGCGCATCGTGCGGCACGTCGCACGACCGCGATAGCAATGCGGCCGTGAATCTCGCACGATACCCGGAGAGTTTGGCCGGGTCAGCCTGTGGAGCGGACGGCTCTGGCGGTGAGGATACCTCGCCGCGAAACCAGCCGCGTAGAAGCAGGAAGAAACGATTGGAATAGATGTCCATTCATTTCAGAACGGTAAGCGAGCCGTACCTATGCCGCCCCAGGCTTTGCGCTGTGTAAGGAAGCGCGAGTACGCGCGAACATCGGCTAACCGAGCCTTCGCTTGTGCGGGTGATGCAACCGCAGTTGATGCCGGACGAAATCCGCAAGGGCTGTGGCACCTGTCTGTTTGACGAAGCTGCTTGTGCGCGAACGTAGGTGGGTACGGGTGCAATTAAATTATTGAAGTACGGAAGGCCGGTAGCTTGCATATGCCCGCTAAAAACGCCGCGATATCGACGCGCTCAAATCGTTTCGCGCGGATCCAACCGATCGGATTCTGACGACGAACCAGGGCGTCCCGATCGCAGACGACCAGAACTCCCTGCGAGCGGGCGAACGCGGGCCGACACTTTTAGAAGACTTTATTATGCGTGAGAAGATCACGCATTTCGATCACGAGCGCATCCCCGAACGAGTCGTGCACGCGCGGGGCCAAGGCGCCCACGGGTATTTCGAAGTGTACAAGTCGATGTCGAAATATACCCGAGCGGCGTTTTTACAAGACCCGGCCGTGCGTACGCCCGTGTTCGTGCGTTTCTCTACGGTCGGCGGGTCGCGCGGTTCGGCCGATACGGTGCGCGATGTGCGTGGTTTCGCCGTGAAGTTTTACACAACCGAGGGCAACTACGACTTGGTCGGCAACAACATGCCGGTATTTTTCATACAAGATGCGATCAAGTTTCCGGATTTCGTGCACGCCGTCAAGCCGGAGCCGCACAACGAGATGCCTCAGGCATCTTCCGCCCACGATACGTTTTGGGATTTCGTGTCGCTGACGACCGAGGCGACGCACACCGTGATGTGGCTCATGTCCGACCGCGCGATTCCGCGCTCGCTGCGGATGATGGAAGGTTTTGGGATTCACACGTTCCGGTTGGTCAATGCTTCCGGTAAGAGCGTGTTTGTGAAGTTTCATTGGAAGCCGCTCCTCGGCGTTCATTCGCTGGCATGGGATGAGGCCCAAAAACTGGCGGGCAAAGATTCGGACTTCAACCGGCGCGATTTATGGGAAGCGATCGATAGCGGAAATTTCCCCGAATGGGAACTCGGCGTGCAGACGTTCACCGAGGCGCAAGCCGATTCGTTCGACTTCGATATTCTCGACGCGACCAAACTCGTTCCCGAAGAACTTATCCCGGTGCAGCGGATCGGAAAAATGGTGTTAGACCGCAACCCGGACGATTTCTTTGCCGAGACCGAACAAGTCGCATTCTGCGCCGCGCATGTCGTACCCGGAATCGATTTCACGAACGACCCGCTGTTGCAAGGACGCGTGTTCTCGTATCTTGACACGCAGTTGTCTCGCTTGGGCGGCCCTAATTTTCACGAGATTCCGATTAACCGGCCTCAATGCCCCTTCAATAACAATCAACGCGACGGCATGCACCGCCAATCGATTGGAGTTTCGCGGGCGGCCTACGACCCCAATTCAATTAATGGCAATTGGCCGGTTGAAGTGCGCGACGGATTTCAGAGCTACCTTGAGACGGTTGCCGGCCCCAAGCGCCGCGTACGCGCCGAATCGTTTGCCGAACACTTTTCGCAGCCGACGCTCTTTTGGAACAGCCAAACGGCGGTCGAGCAGGATCACATCGTGAAAGCGTTTTCGTTCGAACTCTCCAAAGTCCAGCGGCCGGAAATTCGCGCGCGAATGGTCGCGGTGCTCTCCAATGTCGACGCGACACTGTGCGCACGAGTGGCCGACAATCTCGGCATTAAGGCGGTGCCCAAGCGTTCGGTTCCCGCAAAGAGCGCCCGCGCGCCTAAGATTAGAGAGTCGAAAGCTCTCAGCATGCTCAAACAAGAGCCCGGTCCGGTCGCAACGCGTAAGGTTGCCGTGTTGGCGGCGGACGGCGTCAACGGCGCAGCCGTCACGTCGATGCGAGCCGGCCTTGCCGCGCAGGGCGTTCAACTCAGCGTCTTGGCGGCAAAATTGGGATCGCTCAAGGGCGCCGATGGGACATCCATTGCCGTCGACCACACGATTGCGACGATGCCGTCGGTTGTCTTTGACGGTCTCTTCATACCAGGCGGCGCGAAGAGCATCGCCGCGCTTAGCCGTTCGGCCGACGCCGTCCATTTCGTCCAGGAGTTGTACCGCCATTGCAAGCCAATC
>DATBTT010000019.1:0-5893 GCA_036559125.1 Vulcanimicrobiaceae bacterium | reverse complement strand
CGAGATCGTACCGCCCGAACGCGCGGTTTCCGCGGTTTCGACTCTGGGAATGCTTGCAAACTTCGCGTTCGCTTTCGCGCCGGCGATAGCGGTCCTATTGTGGCATCAAGGCGTCGGGCGCGAGCAATTCCTATACGGCGCCATTCTGACGGTCGCCGGCGGCGCCGCGCTCTGGTTCTTGCCCTCGCGTCACGACGTCCGCAACGAGAAACGCTCGCGTAAGATCCTCATGCGCTCGGTGTGGATGCCCGCGATGCTGTTTTTGATAGCGGCGGCCATGCAAAGCGGCGTCAACGGATCGCTTGCAGTCTTAACATTCACGCATCGCGGCATCGCCAACGGCGCCTTGATCTTCACCTCGATGGCGTTCTGCACGTTTGCATTGCGTTATCCGGCGGGGCGGTTCGTCGACCGATACGGGCCGCGATTGATGGCGATTCCCGTGGTTTTCGCGCAAATATTCGGCTGCATTCTGGCGGCGCGCGCGTTCACGCCATTGGCCGTGCTGGCGGCGGGTGCGCTCCTAGGCATCGCGTGGTCGGCGGTCGTTCCGGTCGGCGTCGGCTTATTCTTCGAACAAAGCAGCCGTCGGACGCGCGGCGTCGCGATGGGCGCCTACAATTTATCGTTCGCGATCGGTACGTCGACGGGTGCGATTCTCGCGGCAGCGCTCGTCAAGCTGGGCTTCGACTACGGCACGGCGATCTCGATATGCGCGATCGCACCGGCGATGGCCGTTCCGTGGATGTTCTTGCTTAAAAGAAAGCAGGGCCCCTCGCGGAGCCCTGCATCTTTGGCGCAGAGTTCTTAGTTCAGCGTCAGGTTGAAGTTCGCGTCGCAATTGACGCTAAGCTGGTTGCCGAAGTCTTGGAACGTCGGGACGCTACCGATGATCTGACCCGGGGTCGTCCAAACGCTGGTTTGCGGCGTGGGGAACGGCTGACCGTTCGACGGGTCGACCGGGTCTTTGGTGATGTCGATGGGAGCCGTGTAGTCGAAGCCCGTGACGGCACCGGCTGCCGGCGACGTGCTTCCTAACTCCATGGCGACCTTCGTCGAACCCATCGCATTGCACTTGATGGTGATGAGGTGTCCGCCGAGCCAGCCGGTTGGGACGAGCGACGCATATCCGTTGTGCATCGTCGTGTCGCCGCCGGCATCGGTGAACGGACCGGGGTTACCGATGGTTACGATGTGGTTGGAATCGGTCTCGACCATCGAGATGGGGCCGTTGGCTAGCGGAACGACCGCGCCCGAAGCATCCTTTTGTTGAACGATCGCATCGCCTTCATGGTCCGAAGCGAACGCCATGATCGAGTATGTGCCGTCGGCCGCCGGCGTACCGACGGTACCGTTGCAGTCCGGCCAGTTGCAAAGGAATGCCGAATCGGCAACGCCTTTGAGCGACAGCGTCGCCGCCGGATTAGAGCCGCCATTAAGGGTGTACGTGCTCTGGCCTTCCGACAACACGAAGCCGTCGGCGGCTTGCAACGCGACGCCGAACGTGTGGGCGCCGGGGAACAAGTCGAACGTCATCGTGATTTGATAGTAGCCCGCGCCGCCGGGGCCATTCTGCACTGCGGTCGTGGTATACGAAACCTGCTCGCCCTGCGTTCCGATCGGGATCGTAGCCGAGCTGGTCGTGCCATTCGCATTGGACGGGCTCTTCGTGGCGATGGTGAAACGGACGGGCGTGCCGTCGACGATAAGCGTCGCTTGCGCCGTATCGGGCGAAATGTACATCGGTTTACGTGCCGCCGCAGCTTTGCGATGGCTCGACGCGGGCGTGGGATTCGACAGCGACGCGGTCGCCATCGGGACGCGGAAGCTCACGGATTCGCGCGCATTGGCGCTGCCGGTCGCCGACGGTCCGTTCGGCGACGGATTCTGCGGTACGAGCGACGTGCCGGTGCCTCCACCGCCGCCGCCGCACGCGGCAAGCGCCAGAACTAACAATACGGGAAGTACTTTTTTCATAAAAGTTATCTAGTCTTTCCGGGGCTCTAACCCTCAACCCCAAGGATAGCAACGGTTAAAATCGGACGTCGTATACTCGCGACAACCCGAGACTGAAACTAGTGTATCTGCTGCCACTTTGTACCGCCCATCCCGTCCAGACGGGGTTTGTGTAGTCCGTTGCGCTCATCAGTACGTGCGTTCGCGTAATTAAATTGACTTGAGTCGTTAATATCGAAACACAAACAAAAACGGAGTCCCTTTCGGGACTCCGTTTCTCATTTGCGGGTCGCGCTTTAGATCAGCGTTAGTTGACCCGTCGCGCTGCACTCGACGTTGAGTACGTTGGTAACGGCGTTTGCATTTCCGTGCGAATTGCTCGTCTTGCTGCCGGTCGGAAGCAATTCGTTGGCCGCAGGATACTGCGAGGTCGAATCCTTGCCGCTGTTCGTGTAGTTAATGCCCGGAATCGCTACTAGCGGCGTTCCGCCGCTGCCGTTGAGCTGCATGACGACATGGCCTTCACCAACGCCGCTGCATTGTACCGTGAAATGATGTCCATACGTAAACGATCCTGGAACGTACCAGCTACCGCTGGGGCCGGTGAGATCGCCGCCGGGTTCGTTGAACGGCCCATTGCCCGTAAGCGTGAGAATGGCCGGGCTGTCGGCAGGCGATTCCGAAACGGTATAGGCGCCGTTATCGAACGGGAGATAGCTGCCGCTGATGGCTTGCTGGACGATCGGAAAGCCGTCGTAGTCCGCAGCAACCGCCGTAAAGGTGTACGCCCCTGAATTTGGATCGAAATTACCGTAGTTATTGCAATTGTTTCCATCGGTGTTTTCGGCGGCAGTCGCGCACTCGATATAGCCGTTCGCAACGACCCCGTTCAAGGCGAGGGTGCCGATATTGCCATTGTTGCCGGGAGCCAGCGTGAACGAACCGCTGCCTTCGGAGAGAACCCAATTCGGCGCGTTCGCCAAGAGCGCTACGCCGAGCGTATGATGTCCGGGCGTTACCTGGAACGCCAGCGTAAAGACGAAGTAGTCCCCGCTCAGCGTTCCTGAAAGCGTCACGGTGCTGCCGTCTTTGCCGGTAAAGGTTTGAGTCGAACCGTAGTTGTTGGTAATTACTGCATCGTTGACGATGGCGGTACTATCGACGCTGAACGTAAGATTGTTCGTGCCCGGCGATATGCTGTACGGATGCCGACTCTTAGATGCGGCGTGACGATCGACCGAAGCGCCTGTAGTTGGCGACCCGTTCGGTACGCGGAATACGATCGACGCGGTGGCCCGCTGCGTACTGGTCGACGTTGGCCCATTTGGTGACGGATTCTGCGGCACGAGCGACGTTCCGGCGTTTCCGCCGCCTCCGCCACCACAGGCTGCAAGCAACAACACTAAAAATACTGGAAGTACTCGCTTCATAGAACGTCTGGTCTTTCCGGGGCTAAGCCCTAAATACGGCAGGATAGAAAAAACGTTGAAGATCGGATGTCCCTACGCTCGACAGCCGAATGCTTCGAATAGTGTATGCGCTAGTTCGCGAAACTCACTATCCCATCTGACAGGGATTCTGCGTACAATTACACGGCTGCGGATAACGTAGTAGCGAGCGGCTCCGCGCGTTAAAAACCTGGGTCATTAAACAACCCGTCGGTCACATAACGTTGGGGTGGGCTATAGGAACCATCGTACCGTCGCGCCCGCAGGACTGTCACTACAATCAGTAAAGGTCAACTCATCGTGTCGTTTCGATGCGAGACATGGGTGCCTCGGGGTGTCAGGTGTTTGAGCGTAAGAGCGATTCGAACGAGATCGACGAAGATTGCCTAACGATCGTTAAAAGGCGAGCGAAACCTCACGTACTGCTTCTCAACGAAGATTTGTCAATCGCGTTCGCTGAGGCGGACGCAACTGCGGTCTTAGCGCATTTGCTCGATTTCCCGAAAGACGAGATCCTTCGTCTCCCCGCGATTCTCGAAGATGCCGTGCGACGCAGCGTGAATTCATGGCGTGATGAAGAACCATCCGCGAAGAGCCTCGTGGTAGGCGCCGCGCACATCATCTTGCGAATCAGCCGTCTCGCCGGAGCTGCGGGCTCCTTCATTGCAGTGTTTATCGAGCAGCATTCGCGACGCGAGGATCTCGCTGATGCTGCGCTCCGCTATCACTTATCACGTCGCGAACTCGAAGTTCTTGCGCTGATCCTCGCGGGCTTGACCGCGGAGGAAATAGCCGCGCGTCTTTTCCTCGCCGAGACAACGGTGTGCGATTACTTCAAACATCTCATAAAGAAGACGGGCGCGCGCAATCGTGCCGAGATGCTGGGCCGCGCCCTCGGCTGGGACGAGTCGGAAAGTCTTTCGAAGTCTGCGCCCTCACGCTACGTCCTGCAGCGCGAGCCGAGGTCCACTCGGCGATAGCGTAGTTCTTGGGTCTTGACCGTCCGCCAACGCGGCGCGGCTCGCCAAGGGCGCCTTCTGCGCCCGAAACAGAATCACCCGAGCAGCATTCACATCCGCATGATCCGCATGACCGCACGCGACGCACGCAAACCGAATGCTGCTCCGATTCTCCGCTGCAACGTGCCCGCATTGCGCGCACGTTTGCGAGCTGTAGTGCGGATCGACGTAGATGATCTGGCGGGCGGCGCGTTCGGCCTTCTCCGCAACCAACTGCGCGATCGTGCTGAAACCGGCTCCGGCAAAGCTCGATTTAAGCCGGCTTTGGCCGCCACATTGCGGCCGGGTTGCTGCACCGTGCCCTTGGCACTACGGGTCATGTTGCGCACCTGCAGCTTCTCCAACACGATCGTGTCGTACGTTCCTGTAGCGCCACAAGGGCGCATTTGTCGTTATCCGATACGCAGCGGGCGGCCGCCGACGTGGACGATCTCCACTAGCACGGCGCGACCGGGGAGGCGATAGTTATAGCACTCGCGCTTTCGCGGACGCCATCATCGCCAGCGGGGTGGTTTCGCGCTCGTGCATGAACCAAATCTCCCTTGTACCGGGGATGGCGCTATAGGTAGCGGTGTTTTACCCTTGGTAGACGTGGTTGGTGGAAGATCGTCGCTCGCAATGATTGGATCCGGATTTTGAAAACAGACCGATTGCAGACGTCTTTGCGGTGCAGGTCCGGCGCGGGGAGACTCTTCATCCTCGATGGAAATTTCGAGGTAGCGGTGCAGGACGGGAATGAGCCGTTGCCTGCGGCGGTTCTCTTGGCGACGCGACAAGCCGTTCGCGAAAGCGATAGTACGTCCTCAATCGACGAAGTGTTGTTCGTCGAGCCGTCGCTGGTCGTACGCGTGTTTTCAATGCTCCGCGGAACCGCGCCGCATCTGGGCGTTTACGTCGAGTCCTATCGGCGCCGAGTCGCACCCGTGGAACATGCGTATCTCATGGGACTTTCGGCACATGAATACGACGCGATATCCTTGTTGGCCGACGATTTCACGACGGGCGAGATCGCGCAGTTGTTGGACATGGATGAAACGGCAGTTTTTGCGTGCGTTCAGCGCGCAAAACGCCACCTCGGCACGAACACGCTGGCCTCTGCGATCGAGCGGTTTAATGACCTGAGCCGTTAACGTATCCATACAAAGCACGACCGTTGCCGATGCATTTGAAGCTAGCCGCGACGGTAAGCGATTATTTTAAGCATTTTATCAAAAAAACGGGTGCGCGCAATCGGTCCGGCATGCTCGGGCGCATCCTTGGCTAGGGCGACCGCCGGTATGGCGAGGGACTGTCCGCCGCAGGGATAAGGTCCGGCGCAATTGCATAACGGTCGCATGCCCTCACTTGCCATTACCGGGTTGGTCAAGAAATTCGGCTCGCAAACCGCTGTAGCCGGCCTCACGTTTGACGTGCATGGCGGCGAAGTCGTCGGTTTGCTCGGGCCGAACGGCGCCGGTAAAAGCACGACGT